>JBBSOT010000404.1:0-4863 GCA_038259455.1 Hyphomicrobiales bacterium
AAGAAGGGAAGAAACCAACCGATTTCGTCCTCGACGCCGCACGTGCCTTTCCAGGCGAGAAGAAGATAGGAACTATCGAGGAGTTTTGTCTCCTAGCGGATCAGGCCGTAGCTAACTCAAGCTTTTTTGATGAGCCCGGCGGCAACGATCGGGGTTTTGAAAGACAAGGCGAGTGGCTCAAATTTCCGTCGGACATTTCCACTGATGTCGAAGAGAACGACGTTGTCTGGGCAAAAATCACAGACAGCTGGTCCTTAGATCGGGTATTGGTGATTTTTCACCATTGGAATGCAAGCTCCCGGAATCGCCAGATTGCCAGCTTTTTCTCGAAGCGCGGCATCACGGTTGTCGAGATTGCAATGCCCTATCACCTCGAGCGCAGCCGTCCCGGATCCCTGCACGCAGATTATATGCTTAGCGCCAACCTTGGTCGAACGATCCAATCCGTAAGGCAGGCAGTATTGGACGGTCGAAAGCTCGTTCGTTGGTTGAAGCGCGAAGGCTATCGAGATATTTCGGTTCTCGGTATGAGCCTGGGTTCCTGGGTCGCTGGATTGATCGCAGCGCATGATCCGGGTGTGTCAAAAGCCTCGTTATTTCTGACGGCGGGGAGTCTGGCCGATATGGTTTGGACGGGTCGCGCGACACGCGCGATACGCGATAGCCTTGAGCCTGAGATTGATCTGACCGATCTCAGACGGGCTTGGGGTCCGCTTAACTTGGAGAATTACGCTCATGGTCTGGCGCGGCCGGGTCTCTCTCTACACGCCGTGTTGGCTAAGAGAGACAAGGTGGTTTTGCCGGAGCTGTCGACGAGCTTCATGCAGAAGCTGAGGGACGCCGGAGCTAGGCCAAATATTTTGGAATTAAACTGTGGTCACTATTTGCTCGCCATGCCGCCTTACATTTTGTGGGCCGGTTTGGGCTTGAAGCGATTTCTGTCGGGTGCCGACAAGTCGGCCCGGCGAGCATGACTTTGGCGTTGGCCGCCAACTTACGCGGGTTCTCCACCACAAAATCAAAGCCGGGATCGAACCACGCCCGAAAGGCGTCAATTCGACGGCGCCTTTCCCTTGGGATGGAAATGTCCGTTGAACGGGCGGCCGTCTCCTGTGCGCGGGCAGGAACGACTGTCGCTCAGAACCAAATGGCCGGCGACGGCGAACGTGGTTGCGCTCATGCACCCAATCGAGCACAACTATTATACCAGAGGTCATTTGGATTGACCGATATGCGCCCACTCCCGCATTCCGATTGAGGTGATGGTCTCGGGTTCGGCGAGCAGCTTTCTCCAGGCCTCGCAGGCTGCGTCGATGATGGCGTCGTAGCCTTCGAAGACGCGGTTCGAGAGCCAGTTGTGTCGCATGTACTGCCATATGTTCTCGACCGGGTTCAATTCCGGCGCTCGCGAAGGTAGGAAGATCGGCGTGATATTCTTGGGCACGTCCAGCTTTGCAGTGGTGTGCCAGCCGGCCCGGTCCATGATGAGTACGGCGTGCGCGTTCTTGGCGACATGGCGGCTGATCTCGTCGAGATGAAGTTGCATGGCTTCGGTATCGGCGTAGGGCAAAGCCATCGCCGCCCCCGTTCCCCTTTGCGGGCAGATGGCGCCGAACAGGTAAGCGCTCTCGTAGCGCTGGTCGGCCGGCTGTCGCGGTCGCGTGCCACGCCGGGCCCATTGCCGCACGACCCCGTTCTTTTGACCTATCCGGGCTTCGTCTTGGAACCACAACTCCACCTTTGTGCCGGCTGGCAGGTCACAAAGGTGCGCCTCCAGCGTGCGGGGCCAGTTTTTTTTTGAATTCCTCGATGATGTGACTATCCTGGGCAGGATGGCGCGGGCGCGCGCTCATGTGAGAGAAGCCGAGCCGGTGCAGCAATTTGCCAACGTAGCGGGCATCATAGTCGACACCAAAGTGCTCCTTGATGACGCGCCTCAGATCGACGCGCCGCCAGCGTACGACGCCATCGATGGCCAGGTTGGGTCCCTTCGCCACGATCTCGATCAACTCCGCCTGCTGTTCAGGCGACAGACGTGACGAGGAGCCGGGCGGCCTGCGGTCCACAAGGCCCTTGGGACCGGCCGCGTTGAACCGGTGAACCCAGTCGCGCAGCGTCTGGCGGTCCATGCCGCCGATCCGGGCTGCATCTGTGCGGCTCATGCCGTCCAGCACCGCCGCGATCGACAACAGTCGGCTGCTCTGTCGCGGTTTCTTCGATGTCCGAGCCAGCCGACGAAGTTCATCTGCCGAATAATCCGCTCGTAGCTTCACCCCTGGTCTCATCGCCGAATCTCCTTCGGCATCAGGGAATCAGCTGATCGGCCTCTCGCAAAATCACGAAAGAGTCAGCGCCGACGACCTTTGGTATAAACCAACGTTCCACGTCCCCTATCCAACCCACGATTCTTTTGTGCGTTCTGTCCAGGCCGCCGGCGCGATCCAGAGACTGATTTCAACCAGTGATCACCCGCAGACGTGGTCTATAGTCGTTTGTCGCTCAATAGCGCTTCTGAATCGTAATTGCTCACCCCCCTGTTTCAGGGGAGTTCGCTTGTCGGCGCGGCGAGCGATTTTGACAAATGACGGTGGGGCTGATTCAAGCTGTGGATGAATCGTGAAGCGGTTGAATCGCTCGACAAGGAAACATTGATCCGCCTGGTTCTGTCGCAGGCGGCAACGATTGCCGCACTGACCCGGCAAGTCGAGATGCTGACGGCGCGTGTCGCGGAACTCGAAGCCAAGCTTGGTCTGCCACCGAAGACGCCGGACAATTCGAGTACGCCGCCCTCGCAGGGACGCAAGCCGTCGGACGAACCTGCCGTCGGGTCCGACCGCAAGAGCCCGCGTCAGGCGCATCCCGGCGCGCACCGGCCGCTGCATCCAGATCCGACGGCGCGGCGCGACGTGATGGCCTCGTCTTGCCAGCACTGTGGCACTGCCGTCTCCGGCGCGCCGCAGATGGCGTGTGAAGCCTATGACCACATCGAGGTTCCGGCGATCGTGCCGGAGGTGACGCGCGTCACGCTGCATGGCGGAACCTGCCCGTGTTGTGCCAAGACGTTCAAGGCCGCGCCGCCGGACGGGATGGAGCCCGGTTCGCCCTTCGGGCCGAACCTGCGCGCCCTCGTCATCTACCTGCGCTTCACGCAAGGCATTTCCTTCGAGCGTCTGGCGCGGCTCCTGTCCGATCTTCTCGGCCTTTCCATCAGCGAGGGCGCGCTGGTCAACATACTGGACGCCGCCCGTGACGCCTTCGCGCGCCAGACGAGCCGCATCTGCGCCCGCCTCATGTCGGGAACCGTCCTGCAATCCGATGAGACCGGACTGCGGGTCGGCAAACGGAACTGGTGGCTGTGGGTCTTCCACCACGAAGACAGCGCCGTCTTCAAAGTCGAGCCGTCGCGCGGCAAGGGCGTGGTTTCGACCTTTCTCGGCGAGTTTCGGCCCGACTTCTGGGTGTCCGATCGCTACGGCGCCCAGATGGGCTGGGCGGCGAAGGAAAACCAGGTCTGCCTCGCCCATCTCATCCGCGACGTGCAATACGCCATCGACAAGGGCGACGGCATCTTCGCGCCCGGTCTGCGCCATCTCCTCGGCCGCGCCTGCCGGATCGGCCGACGACGCGACCGGCTCGCCGATCCGACCCTGAAAACCTACGCCGCGCGCCTGGAGGCCCGCCTCGACGACATCATGCGCAACCCGCCAACCCATGCGGCTGGCGTCAAACTGCAGCGCGTCATCAAGAAAATCCGCCGCCATCTGTTCGTCTTCGTCACCAATCGGGCCATCCCGCCCACCAACAACGGATCGGAGCGCGCGCTGCGCCCCTGCGTCACTTTCCGCAAAATCACCAACGGCTTTCGCACCGAGTGGGGTGCCCGCCTCTATGCCGACATCCGCTCCGTCATCGAAACAGCACGTCGACGCGCAATCGGCGCTCTCGAAGCCATCCGCCTCACCCTTGCCGGCACCCCATTGCCAGCGCCGGCGTCATAGGGGGTGAGCAATTACTCTGAATCGATAGCACGGCTGTTGTGCTTGGAGACTGATCCACGTCAAGTCCGGAAGTCTCAGATAGCCTTAGATTATCTAGCTGGCGTAATGCCAACTATTATAAGGAATTTGAAATGACTTTCACCAGACGGACGGCTTTTGCAGTTCTTGGATGCGCCCTGACCAGTTTTTCTTTCAGCCCCTCGTTCGCCGCCGGATCCGTATTTCACGTGTCGCTTTGGGACAAAGGATGAGACGATGATGGACGAATATGGAATGGGCTATGGCATGAGCTTTGTTTGGCTCTTGGCGATCCTTCTCGCTGTTTTCGTCGGCGTGGCGATTGCCGCATCGTTCAAGTACCTGCGCAAATAAAAGTGGGAACGGTCTTGCCCTGCAACTTGAACCCGCGCGAGGTTCATGGCGGGGTCGAGGTCCGCACGTTTGACGCTGTTGCATTCGTGCAGGCGATCGATAATCCCGCGTTTCATGCTGTCGCCCGAGGTCCGGAAAATGTTTGCCGATGCCGTCGAGGTGGTCTGACCGGACATTGCGGCAGAATGCTTGCGTATCCAGTCATAAGCCCGGCAGTGGCACATCACGACGAGAAACCATCAAGATCTCTCCAGAGGGGCGATCCAGATTGTAATAAAAGGAAGCCCTAATGCTTTACGTCGACATTCCCACCGGGACCGAATTCAAGGCTTTGAATGACGTCCGTTCCGATGCCTGTGTCTCGATCTATCTCAGAACCACGCCATTGACCCAGCAGTCGGACGCCAGCCGCATCGAACTGGGTAATCTGGCCAGGCAGGCACGGGAACAGTTGGAGGCCGTAGGGTTCGACAAGCGCCGGTTGGCGTCTTTG
>JBBSOT010000405.1:0-4852 GCA_038259455.1 Hyphomicrobiales bacterium
TCCAGGCGCAGATCCTCGAGCTGCTGCGCGATCTGGTGGATGAGAACCGGATGGGACTACTTCTGATTTCACATGATCTGGCGGTAGTCACCGAAATGGCCGACCAGATAACCATCCTGCGGGGTGGCGGAGTGATGGAGGCCGGCGCGACCGTCCAGACGCTCTCGACCCAGTCTCATCCCTATACGCGTCAACTCGCCATGGCCTCCATGCATGTTCCGGCTCGGGCGAAAGCACGCCGCGCCGTTGATCCCGCACCGCTGCTCGACGTGCGTGGCGTCACCCGAGACTATCCCACAAGGCGCCGCTCGCTGTTCGAGAAATCGCAGCCTTTTCGCGCGGTCGACAGTGTTTCCTTCTCCATACTTCCCGGCCAGTCTGTCGCGCTCGTCGGCCGTTCCGGTTGCGGAAAGTCGACGCTTGCACGCATGATTCTGGCACTGGATGAGCCGAGCGAAGGGGTGATCATGTTTCGCGGCGAGCAGATCACCGACCGCGAACAGGCAGCGTTGCGCAAGGCCAGGCGTGACATGCAGGTGATCTTCCAGGATCCCTACGGATCGTTCGATCCGCGCCAGCGGGTCGAGCGCCTGGTCGGCGAACCGCTGAATCTTCTTGACGAGAAGCCGACTGTACAGATGCGGCGAGACATGGTGGCAACCGCATTGCACGAGGTCGGCCTGAAGCCCGATGACATGACCAAGTATCCGCACGAGTTTTCGGGAGGCCAGCGGCAGCGGCTGTCGATCGCTCGCGCCATCATCACACGGCCAAGACTGGTCGTTGCCGACGAGCCGGTGTCGGCGCTTGACGTATCGGTGCGAGCGCAGATCCTCGACCTGCTTGCCGATCTCAACCAGCGTCTGGGGATTGCCTACCTGTTCATCACCCACGACCTCTTCGTGGCCAGGGCGATCACCGACGAGGTGATGGTGATGGAGGAAGGCAGGATCGTCGAAACCGGCACCACGACCGAGGTGCTGACCCATCCAAAGTCTGCTGCTGCAAGGGCGCTTGTCGATGCCGCGCCCGATCTGCATCGGGCAATCGCCCACCGGATGCAGGAGCAGGGTTAGGGATTGCCTCAGAACTGAAAGAGCCCGCCCCTTTTAGGGAGCGGGCCAAGCCGGCGGACCTGACTGGAGGTCAGACGATCCGCATTCTTTTCTGGTTCTATTCGAGATAGGTGGACGGATCGACAGGGGCCGAGTTCTTGCGGACCTCGAAATGCAGCTTGGGCGCGTCGGTAGTACCGCTCATCCCCGAAACAGCAATTTCCTGGCCACGCTTCACCTTGGTGCCACGCTCGACCTTGAGCTCGCTCGCATGGCCGTAAACGGTGACCAGCCCGTCCTCGTGGCGGACGAGAACCGTGTTGCCGAATTCCTTGAGACCATCGCCGGCATAGATGACGACGCCGTTTTCGGCAGCCTTGATCGGCGTTCCCTCAGGCACCAGAATATCGATGCCGTCATTGGACTTGCCGCCACCGGTCCCGTATTTCGAGATGACGCGGCCACGAACGGGCCAGCGCATGCGACCGATCCCCGTCGCATCAGGCGCTGTTTCGTCGGCCTGCTGGATGACTTTTTCGGCCTTCTTGGGCGGCGTATAGACCGCAACCTGTTCGGCTTTTGTCGGCTTGGCCGACGTGCCCGTCGTGACAGGGTCGGTCGCGGTCGGCGCCACGCTGGCAACCTGGGTCGAACCGCCACCTGGAATCTTCAGGGTCTGTCCGATGCGGATCATGCCATCATTCATGCCGTTGGCCTGCTTGATCGCAGAAACGCTGGCCCCGGTGTTGCGCGCAATCCGGGAAAGCGTATCCCCCGACTGAACGGTGTAGGTGCCCGAGGCACCGCCTGCCTTCGCCTGATTTCCCTCGGCATTCGATGTCGACGGCGTGCTGTCACCCTGCCGCGGCTTCGGCTGGTTCGGCAGCACAGCCACCGTCTCGCCGAGATTTCGCTCCGGCGCGCCAGGCTGCTTGTCACCACGCGACGAACTCGCTTTGGCCGTCTTTGGATTGCTGTCGGGCGCCGAGACTGGCGCACCATTGGCATAGACGTAGGTCGGAATGACGATCCTGGAGCCGGCCCGCAGGTTATCGGCCTCGGACATGCCGTTGGCCTTCATGATCACATCGGCCGGGACGCCGAAGCGTTTGGAGAGGTTGTAGACTGTCTCGCCAGACTTGATCTCGACCTGGGTGCCGCCCGCCCGTGACCAGCCCTTGGTATCGCCCTGTGCGACGACCGGAGCCTGCTGCACGCTGCCGGTCGGGAAACTGTCATAGTCGGCCTGAGGCGCCGTTGCCGAAGCGGAAGCGGTTTGGACCGGCGCTGGCTGACTGGAAGGAGCGGCCGAAACCGGCGCCAGGGCACCGCGGCTGACCGAGCCGGAATAAGTTCCATCGACGGGTGCTGCCGCGACCGGCTGGCTCTCACCAGGATAGGACTGCGTACCGTTTTGCGGGATGATCGCTCGCTGGTTGGGTGTCGAGGCGGTGAAGATGCCGTCGACCCCGCTGCCGCCGTTGAAGCGCGCCACCTGTGAACTGCAACCGGAGGCTACACCAGCGATCAAAATGACCGCCGCACCACGCGACAAGATGCGACCATTACGACTTAAAACACTGAACTGCATGGCACCGACCCGCACTTACTCGAAACACAACTGGCATGATTAAAGCGCGTTAATCTTACTGGTCGGTTAAGGTCAGGCAATTAAAGCAGTTTTTATTCATCACTCCTTTCAGATGACGGCCGCAACGGCGCTTGCCATTGGCTGGAGACGGACCTTTGCCAGGTCCTCGCGCTCGAAACGGCTGCCGATCTTGGTCAGCTTGACGAGGTCCTGCTCATCTTCGGCGGGACCGATGGGAGCAATCATGATGCCGCCGCTGGACAGCTGGTCGACGAAATGGCGTGGCATGCTTTCGAAGGCCGTCCACACCACGATGCGGTCGAATGGACCCTCCGCGGGCAGGCCAGGCGTCCCGTCTGCCTGACGGACGAAGGCATTTGTCAGCGAAAGCGCCTCGAACCGACGGCGTGCCTGCTCGGTCAGAGTCTTGAACCGCTCGACCGTGACGACGCGCGCGGCAAGCCTTGCCATCACCGCCGCGCTGTAGCCCGAACCCGTGCCGACCTCGAGCACCCGGTGGCCGGGTTCGATCGCCAGCGCGCCGATGACCAACGCCTGGAGGTCGGCGCCCTCGATGGCCTCGCCGCACTCGATCGGGACCATGCCTTCCGACCACGCAAATTCCTGCCAGCGCTCGGGCAGAAAATCACGGCGCGGCGTCGCCTCGAAAGCGGAGATGAGGTCCTTGTTGGCGATACCCTTGCCGCGCAGGCGCAGCAGGAATGCAGCAAAACCTTCGCGGTCATCACTTGTCATGCAAGGGCTTTCGTCAACTGGTCGCGCAGTTCGTGCGCGGTGAGATCGAGCTTTAACGGCGTCACGGACACATAGTCGGATTTTACCGCGTGAAGATCGGTTCCGTCGAGCAGTTCGGTCTCGTCGCGGCCAAAACGCATCCAATAATACGGCAGATTGCGGCCATCGGCGCGTTCCTCGACGCCAAGATTGTAGGCGAGCTTGCCCTGGAAGGTGACGCGCGTGCCTTTGACCTCTTCCGCCGAACACTTCGGGAAGTTCACATTGAGAAATGTTCCAGCCGGCAGATCGATATTGAGCAGCTTGTCGAGCAGTGCCGGCGCCAGCGCCTCGCCGGTCTCGTAAGGGACGACGCGCTTCTGGTTTTCCACGGCGTAGGCCTGGCTGAGCGCGATCGAGCGGATGCCAAGCAGGGTTCCTTCCATGGCGCCGGCGACTGTGCCCGAATAGGTGACATCGTCGGCGATGTTGGAGCCGGAATTGATGCCCGACAGGATCAGGTCCGGCGGCGAAGGCAAGAGCCGGCGAACGCCCATGATGACGCAGTCTGTCGGCGTGCCGCTCAGCGCGAACCGTTTCTCGTCCATTTCGCGCAACCGCAGCGGCTGCGACAGCGACAGCGAATGGGCAAAGCCTGACTGGTCCGTTTCAGGCGCCACGATCCACACATCGTCGGAAAGCGTGCGGGCGATGCGTTCGAGACAGGCAAGGCCCTCGGCGTGGATGCCATCGTCATTGGTAAGCAGGATGCGCATTATCGGACTATTTCACCTCGATCTTGGTCAGGCCGCCCATATAGGGCTTGAGCACTTCTGGAATGATGATGCTGCCGTCCTGCTGCTGGTAATTCTCCATCACGGCAATGAGCGCGCGGCCGACCGCCGTGCCCGAACCGTTCAGCGTGTGGACGAACAGGTTGCCCTTGCCGCTCTTGTCCTTGTAGCGGGCGTTCATGCGGCGCGCCTGAAAGTCGCCGCAGACCGAGCAGGACGAGATCTCGCGGTAGGCGTTCTGGCCGGGCAGCCAGACCTCGATGTCGTAGGTCTTCTGGGCGCCAAAGCCCATGTCGCCGGTGCACAGCGTCATGGTGCGGAACGGCAGTTCGAGCCGCTTCAGCACTTCCTCGGCGCATTCGGTCATGCGTTCATGCTCGGCGGTCGAGCTTTCCTGGTCGGTGATCGACACCAGCTCGACCTTGTAGAACTGGTGCTGGCGCAGCATGCCGCGCGTATCGCGACCGGCCGAGCCTGCCTCCGAGCGGAAGCAGGGCGACAGCGCAGTGAAGCGTAGCGGCAGCTTTTCGAACGGCGTGATCTCTTCGCGCACGAGATTGGTAAGTGGAACCTCGGCTGTCGGGATCAGCCAGAACTGCTCAGTTGTTGCTGCCCTTTCGAAAATTTCATCGACAAGTTCGGGTAGGCCAACTTCTCGTTTTCCAATGCGGTCGAGA
>JBBSOT010000406.1:0-4817 GCA_038259455.1 Hyphomicrobiales bacterium
CAGAAGGACGGCCGCTATCAGGTCTTCATGACGCGCGATACGGACGAGTTCCTGCGTCTCGACGAGCGCGTCCGCATCGCGCGCCAGCATGGCGCCGACATCTTCATTTCGATCCACGCCGACACGATCAGGCTGAAAGGCATTCGCGGCGCGACCGTCTATACGGTCTCCGACAAGGCCTCTGACGAGGAAGCGAAGGCGCTGGCTGTCCGGGAGAACCTTTCCGACCAGCTTGCCGGCATTGTCATCGAGGAGGAGGATCATGAGGTTTCGGACATTCTTGTCGATCTCATCCGCCGCGAAACGCACAATTTTTCAATACGTTTTGCCCGCACCCTCGTCGACCAGCTGTCCACGTCGGTACGTTTGATCAACAATCCGCATCGTTTCGCTGGCTTCCGTGTTCTGAAAGCGCCGGATGTTCCTTCGGTGCTCGTCGAACTTGGGTATCTTTCGAACCACAAGGACGAGGAACAGCTGCGAAGCGAAGAATGGAGAGGCAAGGCGGCCACCAGCATCGCCAAGGCGATTGGCGAGTTCGCGTCGGAGAAAATCGATGCAGGCGGCTGAGGGGCGGCTGAAAATGGCAGACGGTCTGGATTTGGCCTGTGCTGCGGCGACAAATGACAATATATTTGCTGCGCGTTGCAGTCAGTGCGGATGGCTGCCGCATTTTGCCCACATCGGCGTATCATGGGTTTTGCTGTATGGGAGCGGATGGTGCAGGCAACTCGTGACTGCCGCTAGAGTTGCCCCGGAAACCTTGAGCCTCAAAGTGGAGAGGGCATGATTCGGCTTATCGGATATTTCTTCGGCATCGGCACGATGCTGGCGCTCATCGTAGCGGCCGGCGTGGCGTTGTTTATCGGCAATCTTGCCAAGGATTTGCCCGATTACGAGGTGCTCGCCAAATACGAGCCGCCGGTGACGACGCGCGTGCACGCTTCCGATGGTGCGCTGATGGGCGAATTTGCCCGCGAGCGCCGGCTCTACATTCCCATCCAGGCAGTGCCCGACCGGGTCAAGGCTGCGTTCCTGTCGGCCGAGGACAAGAATTTCTATAATCACCCGGGCATCGACATCACCGGCCTCGGTCGCGCCGTGATGGTCAATCTCCAGAACCTGGGTTCGGGACGTCGGCCGGTAGGCGCATCGACCATCACCCAGCAGGTGGCCAAGAACTTCCTGCTGTCATCGGACCAGACCTACGAACGCAAGATCAAGGAGATGATCCTCGCGTTCCGCATCGAGCAGGCCTACTCCAAGGACCGCATCCTCGAACTTTACGTCAACGAGATCTTCTTTGGTCTTGGCGCTTACGGTGTCGCCGGCGCCGCACTCACCTATTTCGACAAATCGGTCAACGAATTGACCGTGGCCGAGGCAGCCTATCTTGCGGCGCTGCCAAAGGGCCCGTCGAACTATCATCCTTTCCGGTACACGGACCGCGCCATCGAACGGCGCAACCTCATCATCGGCCTGATGGTCGAGAATGGCTATGTGACGCCCGAGGAAGGCGAGAAGGCCAAGGCCGAGCCGCTCGGCGTCACGCCGCGCCGCAACGGCACCTATCTCTTTGCCGGCGAGTATTTCACCGAGGAAGTGCGCCGCGAAATCATCTCCCGCTATGGCGAGGATGCCCTTTACGAAGGTGGCCTCTCGGTTCGCACGACGCTCGACCCCAGGTTGCAGCGCGTCGCCCGCAAGGCGATGCAGGCTGGACTGATCAAATACGACACGCTTCGCGGCTACCGTGGGCCTGTCAAGACGATCGAACTGGGTTCGGACTGGGGTTTGCCGCTGTCCGAGGTCAAGGCGCTCGGCGACGTGCCTGAATGGAAGCTGGCTGTCGTCCTGGAAAGTGGCGCCGACGGCCTTTCTGTCGGTTTGCAGCCGTCGCGCGAAATTTCCGGTGCGCTGTCTGGCGTACGCGAAACAGCCACGGTTTCCACCGACGACATGAGTTTCGCCATGCGCCATGTCGTTGACGGCAAAAGGCTCAAGGCCAATTCGCCGGCCGACGTTTTGAAGCCGGGCGACGTCGTCTATGTCGAGCAGAAGGAAGGCAACGCCTATCAGCTTCGGCAGGTGCCCGCGGTATCAGGCGGTATGGTCGCCATGGACCCTCATACGGGCCGTGTTCTTGCGATGGTCGGGGGCTTCTCCTATTCGCAGTCCGAGTTCAACCGGGCCACGCAGGCCTACCGGCAGCCCGGCTCTTCGTTCAAGCCGGTCGTTTACGCCGCTGCTCTGGACAATGGCTACACGCCGGCCTCCGTCATCATGGACGGCCCGATAACGATCAAGTCTGGCAACACCGTCTGGTCGCCCAAGAACTATGACAGCAAGGCAGGCGGTCCTTCGACGCTTCGCACGGGCATCGAACGCTCGCGCAATCTGATGACGGTGCGGCTGGCCAACGATCTGGGCATGAAGATCGTCGCCGAATACGCCGAGCGGTTTGGCGTCTATGACCATCTGGCGCCCTATCTTCCGATGGCGCTTGGCGCCGGCGAGACGACGGTCATGCGCATGGTTTCGGCGTTTTCGGTGATGGCCAATGGCGGACGCCAGATCAAGCCGTCGCTGATCGACCGGATACAGGACCGCTACGGCAAGACAGTCTTCAAGCATGACGAGCGCGGCTGCGAAGGCTGCGTGGCAACGGAGTGGGATAACCAGCCTGAGCCCGAGCTTATCGACACGGCTGACCAGGTCCTCGACCCGATGACCGCCTACCAGATCACCTCGATGATGGAAGGCGTGGTGCAGCGGGGCACGGCGACGACGCTGCGCGAGCTCGAACGTCCGATTGCCGGCAAGACAGGCACGACGAATGACGAAAAGGACGCCTGGTTCATCGGCTTCACGCCCAATCTCGTGGTCGGCCTTTACATCGGCTACGACCAGCCGAAGACGCTGGGCAAGGGCTCGACGGGTGGCGGTCTCGCGGCCCCGGTCTTCAAGGAATTCATGACCGAGGTGCTGAAGGATACGCCGCCGGTGGACTTCCAGGTGCCTGAGGGAATGACCCTCATCGCCATCAATCGAAAGACAGGCATGCGCGCCAGCGAAGGCGAGGCGGGCACGATCATGGAAGCGTTCAAGCCCGGGACCGGGCCCGCCGACAGCTATTGGGTGATCGGCATGGAAGACAGCGAAGTCGGCGAAGCGATTTCACCCTCGGCCAGCCGTGCCATCGAGACTGGCGGCGGCGGACTTTATTGACCTCAGGCAGCAGGATGGGCAGGCTGGAAACAGCCTGCCCATTTCTTTCTCGGCGCTTTACAGCCTGATGCCGCGACCCTATGGTCCGCGCCGATTCAAATCCTCAACAAAACAGCGGACAAGCATCCAGCCATGCGCGCGGAAACCGAAAAACTCGTCGACGAAATCAGGCAGGCCATAACCCTGCTGAGGAGGCATCTTTGACTGGGATCAGGCGCTGAAGCGACTTGATTACCTGAATATGCGCGCCGAGGATTCCTCGCTGTGGGACGATGCGCAGGAAGCCCAGAAACTGATGCGCGAGCGCCAGAGCCTAGAAGACGGCATAGGTGCCGTGAAGACGCTTGGGCAGTCTCTCGAAGACAACATCGAACTGATCGAACTCGGCGAAGAGGAGAACGACAGCGATGTCATTGCCGAGGCCGAGGCGGCGATCCGCTCATTGTCGGGCGAGATCCGCGCACGTCAGATCGAGACAATGCTGTCCGGTGAAGCCGACAGCAACGACACCTATCTGGAAGTGCATGCCGGGGCAGGCGGTACCGAAAGCCAGGACTGGGCCAACATGCTGCTGCGCATGTACACGCGCTGGGCCGAGCGCCGCAAGTTCAAGGTCGAGGTGCTGGAAATGCATGACGGGGAGGAGGCGGGCATCAAGTCGGCGACCTTGCTCATCAAGGGGCACAATGCGTTTGGCTGGCTGAAGACCGAATCGGGTGTGCATCGCCTCGTGCGCATTTCGCCCTACGATTCCAATGCCCGCCGTCATACTTCGTTTTCGAGTATCTGGGTCTATCCGGTCGTCGACGATTCCATCGAGATCGACGTCAGTGAATCCGACGTGCGCATCGATACCTATCGCTCGTCCGGTTCCGGCGGCCAGCATGTCAACACGACCGACTCCGCGGTCCGCATCACCCATCTGGCGACCGGCATTGCAGTCGCCTGCCAGGCCGAGCGCTCACAGCACAAGAACAAGGCCAAGGCCTGGGAGATGTTGCGCTCGCGGCTTTACGAGGAAGAGTTGAAAAAGCGTGAGGCAGCGGCCAATGCGACCGAATCGTCGAAGGCCGACATCGGCTGGGGCCACCAGATCCGCTCCTACGTCCTGCAGCCCTACCAGATGGTCAAGGATCTGCGGACCGGCGTCGAAAGCTCAAGCCCTTCCGACGTTCTGGACGGCGATCTCGACGAGTTCATGGAAGCATCGCTTTCACAGCGCATCGAGGGGGGCGCTGGCGAGGCTGTCGCCGATATCGATTAGGAAACAATATTTGGGTCGCATATTGACATGGCGGGACAAGCGTCGCGTCTTTGCCCCGATGATCGCCAGGCTCGCACGAACCCTGCGACCGTAGAAACAGCCGACGGTCGATGTCGGTCGGCATTTCGCCGCATTTTCGGCTACAACGGCGCTGAAGGGTGATATCCGCACCGGTTCGGTGCCTCACTTCCGGAGGGGACTTTTGATGAAGACGAAGCTCATTTGCGTACTTGCGGCAACCGCCTTCCTGGGCGCGTGCACGACCGATCCCTATACGGGCGAGCAGAAAGTGTCGAACACCGCTGGCGGCGCCGCGCTTGGCGCC
>JBBSOT010000407.1:0-4813 GCA_038259455.1 Hyphomicrobiales bacterium
CCTGCGGCTTAGGGTGCGACGGCGCGCGGGACATGATAGAGAGGGCGGACACCGTCGGCGGCGTGACCGACCCGATCGTCGGAACCGAACTGGAAACCCTGTGCGCAAACTTGACGAAAGCCTGCTGACCCATCTGGCCCCCTTCGTGGCGCTGAGCCGCGAGGAAATTCGCGAGATCCTCGATCTGGCGACGTCGCACCGCTATGATGCGGGGGACACGGTTTTTGCCGAAAGCGCGCCGGCTGACCGGTTCTTTTTGCTGCTGGATGGATATATCCGGGTTGTGCGCATGACCGCCGAGGGCGAGCAAGTCACCATGCTGCACATTCCGGCAGGACAGCTGTTCGGCATCGCCGATGCGCTGGGTCACACACACTATCCAGCCAGTGCCGTCGCCGCGTCAGAGTCCATCGCACTGTCCTGGCCTATGCGGCTGTGGTCAGAGTTCGAGGCCCGCTACACCGGGTTCACCCCAGCCAGCCAGAAGGTCGTCGGCAAGCGTTTGAAAGAGATGCATGACCGGATTCTGGAAATGGCGACGCAACAGGTCGAACGGCGCGTCGCCAATGCCCTTTTGCGCCTGATCACCCATATGGGGCGCAAGACCGACAGCGGGATCGAGGTCGATTTCCCGGTCACACGGCAGGATCTGTCCGAAATGACGGGCACCACCCTGCACACCGTCAGCCGCCTGCTCAGCGCATGGGAACGCGAGGGGATCGTTGAAAGCCGCCGCAAGCACATCATGGTCAGCCAGCCCGAGCGCCTGGTCAGTCTCGCCGAATCCGTCGCACAGATCTGAACCGGCCCCCGGCTTAGCCCGGCAACCCTGCGGTTAATCCCTTATTCGCCTCGAACGTTGCGGTTGCGCAAACTCCGCCTGCGCGGCTGGCTTTACGCTGGCCGCAACTGCAACCGATATGGGAGGCCCGCGAATGGCCGAATTCCTGACCAAGTCGCGGGCGCGCAATATCTTCTACGGCGGATCGCTCTTCTTCGTGCTCGTTTTCATCGCGCTGACCGTGCAAAGCCACCGGTACATCGTCAACGTCTCGACCGCAGGCATGCCGCTGAGCGACGCCGTCGTCCACGGCAAAAGGGTGTGGGAACGCCATAGCTGCATCAACTGCCATACGCTGCACGGCGAAGGTGCCTATTTCGCGCCCGAGCTTGGCAATGTGATGACACGCTGGGGCGTCACGAACGACCCGGAAGTCGCCTATGAGATGATGGACAGCTGGATCGAAGCACAGCCCAGCGGCATCGAAGGCCGCCGCCAGATGCCGCATTTCACGATGACCGAAGAGGACAAGCGCGGGCTGGCCGAATTCCTACGCTGGGCCGACCAGACCGACACACAGGGCTGGCCGCCCAACGACGCAGGCTGAGGAGAAAACCCCATGAAATATCAATCTCAGAAAGTCGCCTACGCCTATTTCGTCTGCGCGATGGCCTTGTTCGCCGTGCAGGTGCTGGGCGGGCTGGTCATTGGCTGGATCTACGTCCAGCCGAATTTCCTCGCCGAGACATTTCCCTTCCACATCATCCGCATGATCCACACCAATGCGCTGATCGTCTGGCTGCTGCTTGGCTTCTTCGGTGCCTCCTATTTCCTGGTGCCCGAGGAATCCGAGCGCGAAATCTATTCGGTCAAGCTGGCCTATCTTCAGTTGATCCTGCTGATGGTCGGCACACTGGGCGCCGTGGGAAGCTATCTTGTCGGCATCCACGGCGGGCGCGAATTTTTGGAACAACCACTCTGGGTCAAGTTCGGCATCCTTGTCGCCGCACTGATCTTTCTGTTCAACATCTCGATGACCGTGCTGGCGGGCCGGAAGACCGCGATCACCAATGTGCTGCTCACCGGGTTGTGGCTGTTGTCGCTGCTCTGGATCTTTGCCTTCATCAACCCGGAAAACCTGAGCCTGGACAAGATGTACTGGTGGTTCGTCGTCCACCTCTGGGTCGAGGCGACCTGGGAGCTGGTGATGGCATCCGTGCTGGCCTTCCTGTTGCTCAAGATGACCGGCGTCGACCGCGAGGTCGTCGAAAAATGGCTCTATGTCATCGTAGCGACAGCGCTGTTTTCGGGCATTCTGGGTACCGGGCACCATTTCTACTGGATTGGCCTGCCGGGCTACTGGAAATGGGTCGGCTCGATCTTCTCGGTGTTCGAGGTGGTGCCGTTCTTTCTGATGATGTCCTTCGCCTTTGTCATGGTCTGGAAAGGCCGCCGCAACCACCCGAACAAGGCCGCCCTCCTGTGGTCGCTTGGCTCGGCCACCGTCGCCTTCTTCGGCGCGGGGGTCTGGGGCTTTCTGCATACGCTGCACGGCGTCAACTTCTACAGCCACGGCACGCAGATCACCGCCGCCCACGGGCACCTGTCGTTCTACGGGGCCTATGTGGCGATGAACCTCGCGATCATCACCTACGCAATACCGCTTCTGCGGGGCCGCGCGCCGTATAATCAGGTGCTGAACATGGGTTCGTTCTGGCTGATGACCGGCGGCATGGCCTTCATGACATTCACCCTGACCTTTGCAGGCGTGATCCAGACGCACATGCAGCGCGTGCTGGGTTACTATTTCATGGAGGTTCAGGACGAACTGGCGTTGTTCTACATCATGCGCTTTGGTGCGGGCACCGCCGTTGTCCTGGGCGCGCTGCTGTTCATCTACTCGATCCTGGTGGTGCGCCGTGACGAGATCGTGGCTCCGGGTTCGGCCAATCCGGCCAGCCCCGACGCCATTCCGGGGGAATGATCATGAACGCCCATACCGGCGATGTGGCCATTCCCTACTATGCCGAGACGGGCCATGAATGTGCCCTGTTCGATGCGGCCCAAACCAACGGTCTGCCCCTGCTTCTCAAGGGGCCGACCGGCTGCGGCAAGACCCGGTTCATTGAGCACATGGCGGCGCGGACTGGTCGCCGCCTGTATACCGTGGCCTGCCATGACGATCTGTCAGCAGCGGATCTGATCGGGCGCTACCTTTTGCGCGGCGGTGAAACCGAATGGGTTGACGGTCCGCTTACCCGCGCGGTGCGCGAAGGCGCGATCTGCTACCTTGACGAGGTGGTCGAGGCGCGCAAGGATGTCACCGTCGTCTTGCACCCACTGACCGACACCCGCCGCACCCTTATGATCGACCGCACTGGCGAGGAATTGTCCGCCCCGCCCGGCTTCATGCTGATCGCGAGCTATAATCCCGGCTATCAGAACGTGATGAAGCGGATGAAGCCATCCACCCGGCAGCGCTTCCTCGCCATCACCTTCGGCTTTCCCGACCCGGAAACAGAGATTGCTGTCGTCGCGCAGGAAAGCGGTCTGGAACCGGGCCGCGTCGCGCCGCTGGTCCGGTTGGGGGGGCATATCCGCAACCTGTCGGGCATGGATCTGGAGGAAGGCGTATCGACACGGCTGCTGATCTACGCGGCCACGTTGATGGCCGGCGGCATGGGCGTCGAAAAAGCCATCGAGGCGGCGGTGATCGAACCGCTGAGCGATGATCCGGACATCCAGACCGCCCTGCGCGATCTGGTCACGACGATTTACGGCTAACGACATGGCTTTGCACCCCCTTGATCTGATGGACCCGGAAGAGACGGTTGGAAACCTGTGGCATGACTATGCCGTGACGATCGGGGCAGAGGTTTCCTTTCCCGATCAGGCCACCCCGTTGGCCGATCACCGGACGAGCCTGACGATGCTGTTCCGCGCCCTCGGTGGTGCGGCAGAGGTCGAACTCAGTGAATGTCCGGCCGTCGTGGCCTGTCACCGGCGTCCGCATATGCGCAAGCTGGCGACCGAGCGCGACAAGATATTTCTGCCGATCTTTGACGGCGAACGCCTGCGACTGCCACCTGTGATCGACGCCTTTCCCGACCGTAACCTCAACCGAGCCGCTTATTTCTGGCTGACGGCATCGGCTGCACTGAGTGACGAAGCCGCGCTGGTCTGCCCCGAAGCAGACAATCCAGCGCGCGATCTTGCCACGATCCGTGCCAATGTCATGGCGGGACAGCGGGTGCTCGTCCAATGCCCGGGGCTGCGCGATCTTTATGGCATGATGTCGGCCCACGTCCTTGCAACACGTACGGAAATGCGGTTGCCCGCACGTGAAGCTTACGTCGAGTCTGCGCTGCGCTCCGGGCTTGGACTGTCCGTTTTCGCAGAGCTTGAAACGCTTGACCCGGCCCACGCGCACATGACCTACGCACCGGTTCCGTTCTGGCTGAACTTCCAGCCTGCGGGTAGAGGGGCTTCGGCAGAAGAAGCCGGTCAGGACACCGCAACAGCGTCCCCTGCGGCATCGACAAATTCGCGAAAGCTCGGGGTGCGCAAGGATCGCGAGCAGGCCAATCGCAAGGACAGTTTCATTCTGCACCGATTCGAATCCATCCTGTCGTGGGTCGAATCCATGAACCTAAACCGCTCGATCCACGACGATGACGAAGAAAACGCCCAGAAGGCCGCCGAGGATCAGGACAACATCACCCTGTCCAGGAACGACCGCCGCGCCGCCACAAGGCTGCGTCTGCATCTGGATCTCTCTCCGGCAGATGCGGATCACGAACGCCTTGCGGGTGTGCATACGTACCCCGAGTGGAATCATCGCGCGGGCAGCTACATGGCAGCGCATTGCCGCGTTCTGGAAGTCGACGCAAAACCCGATCCCGCCCACCTGTTCGAGCCCGACCGCAAACGGATGCAGCAGGTGCGCCGCCAATTCGAGGCGCTGCGCCCGCGCCGCATCTTGCAATCGCGCCAGATCGACGGGTCCGAACTGGACCTGGATGCGCTGATCGC
>JBBSOT010000408.1:0-4811 GCA_038259455.1 Hyphomicrobiales bacterium
CCCCGCCCCTTGTATCAAACCGATCGGGTCAGCCCGCCGTCGAGTCGCAGGTTCTGGCCGGTCATGTAGGCCCCGTCGTCAGAAGCCAGATACGAGACCAGCGCGGCGAATTCCTTCTCCTTGCCGTAGCGCCCCATCGGAATGCGGGCGCGACGGTCCTCCTTTTCGGGCAGGCTGTCGATAAAGCCCGGCAGGATGTTGTTCATGCGGACATTGTCCGCCGCGTATCTGTCGGAAAACAGCTTCGCAAAGCTCGCCAGCCCGGCCCGGAACACACCCGATGCCGGAAACAATGGGTCCGGCTCGAACGCCGCGAAGGTCGAGACGTTGACGATGGCGCCGCCGCCCTGCGCCACCATGATCGGCGTCACCAGCCGCGTCGGCCGGATCACGTTGAGCAGGTAGTACTCCATGCCGAGATGCCAGTCCTCGTCGCTGATCTCGAGCACCGGCCCTTTCGGCCCGTGCCCCGCCGAATTGACCAGCACGTCCACCCGGCCCCAGCGCTGCATGGCCTGGTCGACCAGCTTCTGCAGGTCCGCCACCTCGAGGTTCGAGCCGGTCACGCCAAGCCCGCCGAGTTGCTCGGCCAGCGCCGCGCCCTTGCCCGACGACGACAGGATGGCGACCTCAAAACCATCCTCTGAGAGCCGCCGCGCGGCCGCCGCACCGAGCCCGCTGCCGCCTGCCGTTACCAGTGCCACCCTTTTCGCGCCCATCGCTGTCTCCCTGTCTTTCGTTGCGTATCTTGCACAGGCCACGGCTTGAACGATACTGCCGCGCCGGGCAAGCGCGCAGGCCCCCTCTGGTCCAGCACTTCGACGCCACTGGCCACAATCGCACGCGAGAGCTGGCTCACGACCCGGGTGTCAGTGCGTAGCATTCTGGCGTCGGATACCGCATTCGGAGCATCTTCATGAACACATCGACACCGCGCACGCCACTCGCCGTTACGGCGGCGGATGTGCCTCCGCGCACCAAACCGTCCAGCTATCCGGAGCCGTTCTTCAGCCGCATGAGCAAGCGTGAAAAACGCCAGCTCGGCGATGTCTTCGGTCTGAAGAATTTCGGCGTCAACCTGACCCGCATAGCGCCCGGCGGCGAGTCGGCGCTGCTTCACCGCCACAGCCGTCAGGACGAATTCATCTACATCCTTGCGGGTCACCCGACGCTGGTCACCGACACGGGTGAGGTCAGTCTGTCGCCAGGCATGTGCGCCGGCTTTCCCGCGGGCGGCGTTGCCCACCAGCTGGTCAACCGGACCGGTGCCGACGTGGTCTATCTCGAGATCGGCGACCGCACGCCCGGTGACGAGGGCAGCTACCCGAACGACGACATCAGGGCCGAGCTCGGTCCGGACGGGAAGTGGATTTTCGCGCACAAGGACGGCGCGCTTTACTGAACTCCCGCCCGGTTCAAAGCGCCTCGTAGAGGGCGCCGACGGTTTCGAGATCGAAGCGGATCGGCACCGGGGTCTGCGGCCGCCAGGCCTCCACGGCCTCTCCCGCCATCAACCGGCACGCACCTTCGGTGTCGGTTACGGCGCCACCATAAAGCCGGTTGGCGAGATTCAGGATGCCGGTCTGGTGCATTGCGACCGAGCCGCTGCCGCACGCATCCTTGACGAGCAGCACCCGGAATCCCTGCGCCAGCGCGTCCTTGACGGTCGCGTCGACGCAGGCTTCCGTCCACACGCCCGCGACCAGCAGCCATTCGACGCCGGCGGCCCGCAATTCATCGCCGAGACCGGTTCCAAATGCACTGGCCTGCGTCTTGATGATCAGCCTCTCCACGCCCTGCGGCGCGACCTCGGGACAGATCGTCGTCAGCGGGTCGTCCTTGTCGCTGAAGGCCGAGCGCCCATCCGGCAAGCGGGGATGAAAACGCCGCGTCTCAGCCGACGCGACATCGACCACATAGGCGAAATGACAGAGCGGGATGGCATGATCGCGTGCCACCGCTTGCAGCTTCCGCACATTGCCCAGCACCGTCTCGAAACCGACAGCCAGCAGCCGCTGGTCCCGCCGGTGCTCCTCTTGCATGTCGATGAACAGGGCCGCCGTCTTGTCGGGCGGAATGGTGAGGGATTGTCTCATCCTGGGCGACCCCTTCTTACCCCCGCATCCGTTCGAAATTCGCGTCGAAGAGCGGCGTTGGCTGCAACCTCGCGGGATACCGCTTGCCCAGAAGCTCGATCTCGAAGCCTTCCGGCTCGTCGGCGATTTCCTTCGGCACATAACCCATCGCCACTGACGCCCCGGAATTATGCGCGTAGCCGCCCGAGGTCACCCAGCCACGCACCGCGCCGTCAAACCAGATCGCCTCGTCGCCGATCATGTCGGCATCTTCTGTGTCGACCACAAAGGCGCGCAGCCGGAGCTTGCCGCCTTCCTTGCGCTCGGCGTTAGCCGCTGCCTTGCCGATGAAGTCGGCTTCCTTGCCATAGGCAACGAAGCGTTCCAGTCCCGCTTCCAGCGGCCCGTATATCGGCCGGTATTCCCGCGCCCAGGAGCCATAATTCTTTTCCAGCCTCAGCGCGTTCAGCGCCCTGCTGCCAAACAGGCCGATGCCGAACTCTTTTCCCGCTTCCATCAGCGTGTTGAAGATCGCACGCTGGTATTCTGGCGCCATCCAGATCTCGTAGCCGAGATCACCTGTGTAGCTGACGCGACCGACGACGCAGGGCGCCATCCCGATATCCATTGTCCTGATCGCCATGAACGGAAACGCCGCATTGGAAACATCGCTGCGCGTCACCTTTTGCAGCACATTGCGCGCATTCGGACCGGCAATCGTCAGGCCGAGCCGTTTCAGGCCAAGCGCCTCGATCGCCACCGAACCGTCTTGTGGTAGATGCTTTTCGAACCAGCGCATGTGGAACTCCTCGGCGATCCCCGAGCCTGCCAGGAACCATTCTGGCCGCGCACTTTCCAAATTCGCCACAGAAAAGTCGCCGATCAGTCTGCCGTCTTCCTTCAGCATCGGTGCCAGTGTCATGCGGCCTTGTTTCGGCAGCTTGCAGGCGAGCATTCGGTCGAGCCACGCCTCCGCCCCAGCACCAACGACACGGTATTTGGCAAAACTCGAAATCTCTGCCAGCCCGACGCCATCGCGCACCGTCTTCACCTCTTTCGCGACATGCGCAAAATCGTTCGAGCGCCGCCAGGAAAATTCGTCCTTCACGCCTTCCGGCGCATACCAGAGCGGCACTTCCAGCCCGAAGGCCGCACCCCACTGCGCGCCCCTGGCCGAAAGCTGATCGTAGAGCGGCGTCGTCTTCAGCGGACGTCCTGCCGGCAGTTCCTCGTTGGGAAAGCGGATCGAAAAACGCCTGGAATAGTTCTCGCGAACCTTGGCATTGGTGTAGGCCATCGAAGCCCAGTCGCCATAGCGCGCCACGTCCATCGCCCAGACGTCGGCGCCCGGATCGCCTTCGATGATCCAGTTGGCGAGTGCCAGTCCGACGCCGCCGCCTTGGGAAAATCCGGCCATCACGCCGCAGGCGCACCAGAAGCCCGGCAGGCCGCGTACCGGTCCGACCAGCGGGTTGCCGTCCGGCGCGAAGGTGAACGGCCCGTTGATGATCTGCTTGATACCGGTGTTCTGGAACGCCGGGAAATGCCGAAACCCCACCTCCAGCGAGGGTGCGATGCGGTCGATGTCCGGCTCAAGCAATTCGTGCCCGAAATTCCACGGCGTCGTATATTCTGACCACGGCTTGTTGGCCTTCTCGTAGGTGCCCATCAGCATGCCGCCGCGTTCCTGGCGCAGATAAAGCTCGCCGTCGAAATCGACAGCGTGGATCACCTCCTTGCCGGTCGAGCGGTTGATCTCGGCCACCTCCGGCATGTCCTCGGTGATCAGGTACATGTGCTCCATGGCCAGCACCGGCAGTTCGAGCCCGACCATGCGCCCGACCTCGCGCGCCCACAGGCCGCCGGCGTTCACAACGTGCTCGGCCACCACCTCGCCCTTGTTGGTAATGACGCGCCACAGCCCGTCCTCGCGCCGCACGATATCCTCCACCTTGGTGAAGCGCTCGACCTCGGCGCCGAGCTTGCGCGCCGCCTTGGCATAGGCGTGCGTCACGCCCGAGGGGTCGAGATGCCCGTCCTCGGAATTGCGCACCGCCCCGACGAATTCCTTCGGATCGATCAGCGGCATCAATTCATGCGCTTCCTTGGCCGAGATCTCTTCAAGGTCGAGGCCGAGATAGCGGCCTTTCGCGACGACCCCGCGCAGCCAGTCCATGCGTGCTTCGGTCGCCGCCAGAAGCACGCCGCCGGTGATGTGCACGCCGGTCGCCTGGCCCGACAGTTCCTCGATCTCCTTGTAGAGGCTGATCGTGTATTTCTGCAGCTTGGCGACGTTCGGGTCGCCATTGATCGTATGCATGCCGCCCGCCGCATGCCAGGTCGAGCCGGACGTCAGCTCGTCGCGCTCCAAGAGCACCACGTCGGTCCAGCCGGCGCGCGCCAGATGAAACAGCACCGAACAGCCGACGACTCCGCCGCCAATGACCACAACCCGTGCATGCGATTTCATGATTTTATCCGTCGTTTCAATAAGTTGGGACAGAGAAGAGAATCAGGCCGGAAAGCTGTTGAATCGGCATGTGAAGGCTCACGGCTCGCCCTGCCCGATCTGTTCCTTGCGCTTCGCCACATAGGCTTCCAGCGCCTCCAGCCGGTCGGGCTGCATGGTCGGCTCCTCGTAGTCCTCGAGCGCCTTCTTCCAGAGTCGTGTCGCGCGTGCCGTCGCGTCCAGCGAACCCGCTTCCTGCCAGGCTTCGAAATTCTGCCAGTTGGACA
>JBBSOT010000409.1:0-4810 GCA_038259455.1 Hyphomicrobiales bacterium
AGTGCCTTTCCTTTATTGCGAAACGGGGTGGGACGCGTGCTGGCGCTGGGGCGACGGGATTGGGGGGTTGAGGAGCTCTGAGGTTCGTCGCGGTATGCGGAATTTGGAAAGCAACCACGAGGAACTCCGATATCGCGCCAAGCATGAAACCTCCGCTCGTCGTCCCTGCGCAGGCAGGGACCCAGTGACTTTGCTTCAATTCCAAAAGGCGCTGGACCCCTGCCTGCGCAGGGGCGACGGGGTTTGGGGGTTCGACTGATTGGGTCATCGCTGTGTGCTTCGCTTCTTGTCACGCGACCGCACGGATCGACAGATCGTCGAGAATCCTGATCCTCCACTCGTCGTCCCTGCGCAGGCAGGGACCCAGTGACCCTGCTTCAGCGCTTTATCATCCCGGCCTCGCGAAGCGGAGCCTGTCCTGCGCTTGTCGAACGGCAGCGGCAACGGCAATAGGGGTTGAGGATTGTAGGAAGCGGGCTGGCATCCCAAACAAATGGATCAAATGTGAGGCGGAATCGTCAGATTGCGTACGTCATTCCAGCCACATCCCCGTCGATTGAACCAGGCGATCAAGCGAAACGACACGCCCCACATCCCGTTCCGACGGGTTCCGATCTAGCGCCGCGAACACGCCGCCTCATCGGCCGCCTCGCGGACCGGGTCGAGATCGCGCAACGAGGTCTTGCACAGGGCTTCGGCCATCGGCAGCAGATGGCGCAAGGCCTCCTCATAGACGCGGCGCTTGAACGACACCACGTGTTCGCTTGGATACCAGAAATCGACCCAGGTCCAATGATCGAATTCGGGCTTTTCATTGGCATCGAGGCGGAAATGCGCCTCATCGCCCATGAACCGCAACAGGAACCACACCTGCTTCTGGCCCACGCAGGTCGGGCGGACATTGCGCCGGACAAAGCGATGCGGCAATCGATAGCGAAGCCAACCCGGTGTCGCCCCGAGTACCTCGACATGCTCCGGCTGCAGACCGGTCTCTTCCTCAAGCTCGCGGTACATCGCCTCGATGGGTGTCTCGTCCGTGCGCATGCCGCCCTGCGGAAACTGCCATCCATCGCGATTGACCCGTCGCGCCCAGAACACGCGGCCATCATCCCGGATAAGGACAATGCCGACATTGGGACGGAAACCATCGGGATCGATCACCAAAAACTCCAATTGGCTGCAGGGAAAACATTCATTCGCCAGCGTGAAAAATCCCGCGCATTCCACAGCGCATCGACACGATGAACGAACCGCTTTCTCCGATTCTTCCACAGCACAAAGCCGAGCGGCAAGGCAAGCGAGCACTCGGCGTCCGCTACGATCTCGATTGCAGCCCTTGACAGCCACGGCGCAGGCACTAGAATCCGACCCCCTTCAGCACCTCCGGCTCGCATGGCCCTGGTGCTCAATTGCGTGAACTACAGCATCGATCACGCCTGGGGCAACGCAGTACAATCAGGAATTCTGGCTATGTAGCTCAGCCGGTTAGAGCACGGCACTCATAATGCCGGGGTCGGTGGTTCGAGTCCACCCATAGCCACCAGAATCCTGTTCCACGACACCCGACGAAGTCCGTAAGAGCCCGTAATAAAAAGCGCTCAGCCCCTCACTTCGTCCGAACACTTCCTAAAGCATCCATTGCATTCCGACGGTAACAGGCGGTAGATTCGACGGTAAGTTGTCGTACCGAAGATCACCTACCGTCAGGGGGCACGCTCATGCCGCTTTTTAATTCCGTCTTGAAGAAGCCTAAGCCGGTCGATAAGCCAACAAAAATGGCGGATAGCGGTGGGCTGTATCTCCTTCTGAATCCAAACGGTTCGCGCTGGTGGCGTTTCGACTACCGGTTCAACGGAAAGCGAAAGACGCTCAGCATGGGCGTCTATCCCGATACGGGCCTGAAGGACGCACGGGGAAAACGCGATGAAGCACGCAAATTGCTAGCTTCCGGCGTCGATCCAGGCGCACGCCGTCGCGCCAACAAAGCCGCAGGAGTCGATCGCGCAGCCAACAGCTTCGAAGTCGTGGCGCGCGAATGGCTGGAAATGAAGCAAAGCGAATGGACGCCGCTCCAACACGCCAAGGAACGCGATCGCCTGGAGAACCATGCCTTTCCGAGAATTGGCCATCTTTCGGTTGCGGATCTGGGAGTCACCGAGATTCGGCCCTTGCTCACCTTCCTGGTCAAACGCGGCCATATTGAGCAGGCCCACCGACTACGTCACCAGCTGAGCCGGATCTTCCGTTTTGCCGTCGCGACCGAGCGCGCGCTACGCGATCCAGCCGCCGACCTTCGAGATACCCTGCCCGCGCGCCAGCCGAAGAACTACCCAACGATCACTGATCCCGCGCAGGTCGGGGAACTGATGCGCGCAATCGACGGATTCACTGGCACTTTCGTCGTAGCCTGCGCCTTGAAGCTGGGGCCACTCTGGTTCTGCCGTCCTGGAGAGATCCGACAAGCCGAGTGGGCTCAGTTTGACCTTGATGGCGAAAACCCTTCCTATCTAGTGCCGCCAAGCATCCGCAAACTGCGCAAAGCCGAAAAAGAAAATCCCAACACGCAACCTCATGTGATCCCGCTCAGCCGGCAGTCAATCGAGATTCTGCGCGAGCTTCAGGCGCTGACCGGGCGCAGCCGATACCTATTCCCAGGAGCCCGCAGCACCAGCCGAAACATGTCGGACGGCACGGTCAATGCCGCGCTCGCCCGCATTGGCTACAAAGGCATCATCACGGGACACGGCTTTCGCCACATGGCCCGAACAATGCTCGGCGAGATGGGATGGAACCCCGAGGCGCTGGAGCGCCAGCTTTCGCACAAGGAGCCGGGAGTCTCAGGCGTCTACAACAAGGCACAGCACCTGCCCGAGCGGCGGAAGATCATGCAGCAGTGGGCGGACTACCTGGATGAGCTACGCGCCGGAGGAAATGTCCTCTCGATTAAACGAGGTATTGAATAGTCGCCCCCGCGCGCGATTGCTTAGTGCCCCTCGCGTTGAGTGGGCAGCGATATAGGTGTAACTCTGTTCCGCGACATAACCACAAGCGTGCACCGTCTCCCTTACTTCTTGGCGCGCGCGCGTTTGGGCATTCGCGCAAGTTCAGAGAGTTCGCTCGTTCTGACTTCGAAATCTCCCCGCCTTAACCCAAATTCCTCGAAGTTGCTCTTGGTGATCTTTGAGACCAGCTTGTTCTGGTAAATCGCCAGCCACAGCAGCTTGTCCAGGGACGCGGTTCTAGATTCTTTATCTGCATAGCGCCTAATTATCATCTGCTTATGTAGCTTGAGAACTTCGGGCCAGTGATCAGGATCGTCAAGCTCACCGAGCATGGTCCGCAGATAGTCAACGTACCAAAAGCCATTCTCACCACGTTCAATCATTTTTCGAATGTCGGCGATTTCTTCATCGCCGCCATATCCGTGCCTTCGGAGCAATGGGTCTTCACGAACTTGGTTTAGCACGGCAGGATCAATTACAACCCTCGGATAGATCGCAGCCTTGCTTTCGAGTTCATATGCTCTAACCATTGCAGGGCCAAAAACAGTCCCATCGTTTAAGAAAATTTCTCCTACTGTCATTCCTCCGCGAACTAAAACGTTGTGGGCGACGAGTTCACCCTGTATGTGGCAGAGGTCAAGGATTTCTTGGATGACATGCCCAAAGGAGTGCAGCCTATTAGCACCATCCAAAAATCGAACACGGACGATGGGGTTCTACCCCGTATTCGCGGACAGTTGAGTTAAGGCCTTAAAGGCCTGATCCCGAGCATCGATTCTGCGTTGCATTCGGGGATTGTGAAAGCGTTCGATGTAATCAAACACGTCGGATCGTGCGTCGGTTAAGGTCAAGTAGCGTTGGCGGTGGATGCGTTCACGCTTGATCATGCCAAAGAAGCCCTCGGCCGCTGCGTTGTCAGCGCAGTGACCAACCGCACTCATGCTGCTCAAGATGTTGTGGTCAGCCAGGAATCGCTGGTAGTCGCCACTCATGAATTGCGTGCCGCGGTCCGAGTGCAGCACCAATGGGGCCCGATCCGGACGCTGCCAGCCGGCCATCAGCACAGCCTTGATTACCATGTGCCGATCCTGGATGCCGGACATCGACCAACCGACGATCTTGTGACTGTAAAGATCCAGTACCGTGCACAGATACAGGCAGCCTTCGCCCGTATGGATGCAGGTGATGTCGGTAACCCATTTGGTGTTCGGCTCCAGCGCCACGAAGTCTCGCTCAAGGTGATTCCTCACATAGTCGGGTCTGACGCCCGTTCGCTTGCTCCGGAACGGCCGGCGGTGCGGCACGCCAAACAACCCATGTCGGGCCATCAATCGCGCCACCCGGTTAGGACTGGCGGTTTCGCCCTCATAGCCCAGTTCTTCATGCATACGCGGCATGCCAATTACACCACCACTGGCCTCGTGGTACTCGCGAATCCGCACCAGCAGGCGCTGATTGTCGGCTTCTCGCGCACTCGTGGGGCGCTTGTTCCAGGCATGAAAGCCACTGGTCGATACCTTCAGGCATCGACACATCAGTTGGACAGGATAGAGACCGCGACAGCCTTGAATCGTCTGATACTTCAGCTCGATTCCCTGGCGAAGAACGCTGCCGCATCGCGCAAAAAATCTCTCTCCTTCTTTACTCGGACCAACTCGCGTTTAAGCGTCGCCATCTCCTGATCCCGGGGGACGCCCGAGCCAGTGAAAGCCTTTGCTTTGTCGGTCTCCAGTTCTCGTCGCCAACGACCCAGATTCCCGGAACCTACGCCAATGTCGCGGGCCACCTGACTGAGCTGAACACCCGGC
>JBBSOT010000410.1:0-4808 GCA_038259455.1 Hyphomicrobiales bacterium
CTCCTGGCAGACCCAGACCTTCATCGCAGCCCTGCGCCACGACCGGCTGGACGCCCCTTGGGTGATCAATGGCCCGATCAACGGCGACCTGTTCGATACTTACGTCGAAACCCAGCTCGCACCCACGCTGCAGAAGGGCAACGTGATCATCCTGGACAACCTGTCTGTTCACAAAAGCCCGAAAGCCGCCCAGACCCTGCGCGACATCGGCTTCTGGTTCCTGCCCCTGCCGCCCTACTCCCCCGACCTCAACCCGATCGAGATGGCCTTCGCAAAGCTTAAGGCCCTCCTGCGAAAGGCCGCCGCACGCACCTACGATGAACTCTGGAAAGCCGTCGGAACCCTCTGCGACCTCTTCAGCCAAGACGAATGCCTCAACTACTTCATCGCAGCAGGGTATGAACCCGATTGGGAATGACACGCTATAGGATTTAGATTGCGCGGAAGATGGGCATGAAAGCTCATAGTGCGGGTGGATGGGACGAGCGATGCGGCGACCACCCGTTTCGAACGGCTTATTCGACGATGTCGTGCCAGACGCCGCCGAGGCCATTGCCCCTGGTGTCGCCCCTGGCTTTGTCGCCCGCAAAGAAATAGACTGGCTTGCCGTCATAGGCCCACTGCTTGGTGCCGTCCTTGCGGTCCACCAGCGTCCAGCCCTCGGTCAGTTTGGCATCGGCCGCCCCTAACCAGGCCGGCCATTTTGCGGCGCAGGCGACATAGCAGCTGGGCACCCCACCGACATCGTTGTCGAAAGTATACAGCGTCATGCCTTTGTCATCGGTTACCAGGCTCGCCGCCGCGGCGATCTGCGGCAGAACCGCAGTGGCGGCCATCAGAATGGCTGAATAGAGTGATTTCCGTGTCATTGTCGTCTCCCTCGCGGGCCTGGCCCGCATGTGCTCGGCGCAAGGTCAACCGGAACTGGATGCGTCTCGGTCTTGCGCGGGATCGCCCATCGGAAGAGGTGGACTATCAATACCAAATAGTGGCCGAATATAGAGTTTGCGTCAAGAACCTAGCACTACTTTGGCCGAATTCTTTCCGGGCGTTCTGCGAAGAGCCTTTCACAATGAGGGCAGCGTCCTGGTGGTGGTCTCGCGAAGGCGTCGAGGATGCCTTGCCTGACGGCTGGCATGGTTGGTTGCGGCGGCGGTCCGGGGATTCTTTTTTTTCCGTCCCGCGGCCTTGAGGCGGCGAGATTGCAGGAAGGTGTAGGCGATCATCGTCATCAGCACTTGTTGGTGAAAACCCGTCCAGGACCGCCCCTCGAAATGATCGAGACCAAGCTCCTACTTGAGTTGCTGATGCGCCTGTTCGCAGATCCATCTGGCCTTGAAGGCCGCGGCGAGCGCCTTGAGGTTGGCGTCGGCTGGCAGGTTCGAGGCGTAGTATTTCCGCTCGCCGGTCGCACGGCGTTCGCCGATCAGGTAAACCTCTTCGTCACCGGGCATGGCTTGCACACGGCCATCTGCCATACGATGCCGGTGGCCATCAGCGATGTGGACAGGGGTTGCGGCGAACTGGCAATTCAGCCTTCCTTTGGTCCCTCGTCTCCAACTGACCTTCCGCCATTTCCCGTGATCCAGCATCTGGTCGGCGGAAACGGCAACGCGGTCTGGAAGGTGATATTTGCGGTGTCGGCCTCGCCTGGCCTCGGGAAAGACCAGCCCGATATCTGCCGGATAGACGTTCTGGCGCCGCGACAGGCCGACCGCCCAGGCGAGACCGCGCGCGCTCAGAGCCAGGCGAAAAGCCCCGCTCGATCCGTAACCCGCATCGGCCAGCACACAACCGAAGCGAACACCCGCAGCCCTCACCCGGTCGATCTCCTCGATGGCAATCTCAGGTTTGCTCAGGGCCGTTTGCCGATCGTTCGGCACCCGAGCCATGCGGTCGGGATCGTTGGTCCAGACCTCTGGTAGAAACAGCCGCAACCCCACCGCCACTGGCACCTCGCGGGAGGCCAGCGTTACCGAGACCAGCGACTGACAATTCGCGGTTTTGCCCAGCGATGAGGCATATTGTGGCGCAACCCCGACCGAGCGTTCGCCCTTCTTCGGCAGGCAGGTATCATCAATGACCAGAAAGGCGTCCTCGCCACCAACCAGCCTGTTGGCCTCGGCCAGCAAGGCCGCCTCCAGCGGCGCGCTGTCCCAGACCCCGTCGGCGATGAAATGATGCAGTTGGTCATAGCCGACCGCCCCGTCCCGCGCCGCCATCGGCTGCACACTCTTGCGATCACCCGGGCCAATGAGCCCGGCAATATAGGCCGGACACATCCGCCCCCGCGTCTTGTGCCCAAGCGCCGCTACAAACGGCGCAAGCCAGGTTTCCAAATCGCTCCGCCAGTTCCCCATAAACCGCCAGCCTCCCTCAAAGCTGGCTCCCTATGAATCACTCAAAACGCCTCCCGTGAATCCGGAGATTATCAGATCAGCAAAATTCTGCCAAAGTAGTGCTAGAGTGACCTGCGGGGAGTAGCTCAAGCTACACCGCGATCCGGTTTGGTGAGCCGGCAGGTTGAGGGGCGTGGCTCTCTGCGGCCGCGACAGACGGACTATGCGGGAATGCGTAAGAGGACCACCGGAGCCGCGCCAGATTGGGACACAGTCCATGCATCTATCCAGGCCCTTCGATCTTAGGATGAGCGGTCAGGACCGTGGCGCGGGGGTTTCTTTGGGTCTGTCTTTACTTGAAGGCGTTCGATGCCCTAAACATCTCTGCCAACTCTGCATCGTGTTCAGCGAAGAAATCTTTCAACACGCTGGCAGGCTTCACGTACTTACGGGTGGCGGGGTCAAGTTTCGCGAAGACCTCCGCCAGGGCGGCCGCCAACGCGCTCGTCTGACCGATCTGCGGCCGCAGATCGTTGCGGGTGAACATGCTTTCCGTCCGGACGTCGTTTATGTCTGACGAAGCCGCGTGATCAGAGTCAGTCAGGGCTGCATCACCCGGTGTTTTATCGTCCTGAGCCTTGACAGTTTCTCGCGAAGCGCTGCCGCCTGAAGGTTTCAGGCCACCTCTTTCAATTGTCCACGACAGGATTTTTTCATCGCCGTCGTCCATCGGCAGGGGGAGGCGGCGGTGGGGACCATCAGACATCGAACTGGCCCCTCAGGCTGTGTGTCAGTCGGTTCGCGGCCGTCTGCATTTTCAGGAAGGGGGCGGCATCACTGCTGGCTGTGATTGCTTCCGCGGTCGTCATGCGACGCCCGAGGAAGCTCGTGATGGCAGCGGACTGGTGGATTTCATCGACAGCGCCAAAATGGTTGTAGATGAGCTCTCGCATGACATGCATTTCGGCATTCGGGAATCCGTTCGGGCGTTGGTAGACGACGCGCAGCATATTCATGGGCGGTACCGTGGATCCTATCTCGCGAAGGGCTGTTTCAAGATATCGCAATGTCTTCTGAATGCCCATCACTTCGGCTTCGACCGGACCACTTGGCGAGATCACGAGGTCACAGATGGCGAGGGCTGCGAGTTGCCTGACGTCGTCGGACCCGGCGGTGTCGATGAGGACCCAATCGGTCTCTTCCTCCAGGATTGCGACCAGAGCGTTGTAGTGATGCGCAAAACTGGCTGAGTGAGCGACCGCCATTTGGGAGACCAGCAGGGCAGGGGACCGCTGCGCGATCGGCTCTGCCCATTTGGTCAGGGTACCCTGCGGATCGAAGTCTATCAGCCGGACGCTCTCGTCCTCACGGAGCAATCCGTCAGCGCAGAGGGCGGCGAGTGTCGATTTCCCGACGCCGCCTTTGGTGGATGCAAAAGTAATGACGCGCATGCGGGATCCTTGAAGCTTGCGACCGGCTTTCCGCAGACCGCGTATAGTGAACGCTTCTTCCATAGATTGTGTTGGCGCATGGCGCAACGCGGATCGCGCATCCGCCTGCGGCGTTTGGCGTATCACGCAAGGCTCACGCGATGATGGCGCGTCGCGGATGGCGGACGAGGGACTGGCCCTCGGCGGATATGCCAGTGACACATCACGTACGGCGCGTCCGCCATTGGCGCATCGCATTGATTTCATGGGCGGGCGTGCCGTGTACGTCGAGCGTCACAACGAGGCGCGCCAGCTTTCCGAGGCTGCCCTTCGGTGCGTGCCGGAAGGAGGTCCGTCTCAGATTGCTGCTGAACGCCCAGTCAAGAAAACGGAGTGGCGCGTTCGGCGGAGCCGTCGCCAGCCACACTTTCCTTTTTCACACCGCTCGCGCATAGCGTGTATTTCGGGTTGAGGCGAGGGGTGCGAAAAGGTAGGGAGAGGTAGCAGGATATGTCGACTGTGATACAAATTCGTTCTGGGCCGAGATGACACTCAAATCCTTCACATCGCAGCACAAAAAAGCTGCCGGTAACATGCTGCTGGAAGGATCTGCGCCCAAGGCGGTCGCCCGGAAATTCGGCGTCCATGTCTCCACGGTCTATGCCCTCAGAAAGACCTTGGGCCACGGTCACGCCAAGGCGGCTCGCGCGTCCCATGTCGTACATCTGCGGCTCTCGGACGCCGAGTTCCAGGCGCTGGAGGCCTTCGTGGTCGATGCAGGCTTGCCATCGCGCACCGCCGCATTGCGGTCGCTGATCCGAGGGGCGACCGGTTTTCTGGAGCTGCGCCGCGATGAATTCCTTGATCTGTCAGAAGTGCGCGGTGAGCTGAAGGCGCAGGGCCGCAACCTCAATCAGATCGCCTTTGCCCTGAACAAGGCCGCCAGGATGGGTGGGGCGGCCCTGTCCCCGGCGGACCGGGAGTTTCTGGTCGGGCTGAAGCAGGCTTACGTTGCGCTCGATGCACATGTGTCAGGGGC
>JBBSOT010000411.1:0-4788 GCA_038259455.1 Hyphomicrobiales bacterium
CTTTGATTGTCCAAAAGACTCCATGTGCACGCAAACTAGCACCGACGGATGCAAAAGACTTGAGGAAGTTTTGCCGGGGGACGATTCGACCGAATTCGGGCCCGAGGGCGTCCAATGTGGCCAATACCGCTTCTTGCAAACGGAAGTCGATGGCGACCTGCGGCCAGCATTGAATCCTGGACTTGACGAGAACGTGCCGCGCCAACCAGCCACGCTTTCCGAAATTCGGGACGGCAAACCGTTGAAAATCCGTGTGAAAGGAAGCCGAACCTCGTTACCCGGTCGTAAACATCATTCGATTTGGAGGCATAGGCTTTGGGGATAAGCCTCTGGTTTGATTGGTCGGAGTGGCGGGATTCGAACCCACGACCCCTTGACCCCCAGTCAAGTGCGCTACCGGGCTGCGCTACACTCCGGACCGCGTGCAGCCCTAGATTAGCAAGGGTTGAAGCGCAAGGGCGAAAATGCACTGCCTTTCCTGAAAGGGAACAAAAGGTGTTCTGGTGTGTATTTCGAGACCTGAAATGCGCACCCTGAATGTTCAGCACTTTCTGGCGACCCCAGCAGACGGCTGGAACCCGGTGGAGCCGGTTTTTGCAAACCGCGCTATGTTTCGAGCCGATCAAAGTTGGTAGGATGCCGCATAAAGATGCGGTTTGTTTGGATAGGTCAGGCTCAAAGTGTCGGCGGTGGATGGCGCGTCATCAGATTCAGATGCTCCACATTGGGCTGGAGATGCACGTCAAGCTGTCGAGCGGGTGAAGCCACATTGGCGCCGTATGGGGATTACCAGGGTCGCCAATCTGACTGGACTCGATCGCATCGGCATCCCGGTGGTGATGGTGTGCCGGCCAAATGCCCGGTCCCTTGCTGTATCGCAAGGCAAGGGCATCGACGTCGATGCTGCGACCGTTTCAGGCCTGATGGAAGCGGCCGAGCTTTTCCATGCAGAACACATTGAGCTTCCACTGAAGCTCGGCAGCATGGCTGAACTTTTGCACTCGCATTGCTTTGCGGAGATTGATCGCATTGCCCGGGTCGCGGGTGAACGGTTTACCCGCGATCTGGTGACCCTTTGGATCGAAGGCAAGGACTTGATATCCGGCGAGGGGAGGTGGCTGCCATTTGAGTCTGTGCGTGCAAATTTCACCGTGCCTGCGCCCCCCGGAAGTGGCTGTTTCGATTGCAGCAGTAACGGGCTAGGCGCTGGAGAAACATTCGATCACGCAATCCACCACGGAATCTGCGAAATAGTCGAACGAGACTCGACTGCCCTGTGGAACCGCATGACCTCCGCCCACCGAAGCAGGACAGGGGTCGACCTGGCAAGCCTCGCCGATGGCCCTTGCCGGGGCGTGCTCAAAAAACTTGAACGAGCCGCCTTCGACGTTGCAGCCTGGGAGACAACGTCGGATATCGGAGTGCCAGCCTACTTCTGCCTGATCGCCGATCGCAGCTTTGAAAATGGTCATCATGGCATCGGAGCAGCAGCTCATCCTGTGCCGGAGATCGCGCTGTTAAAGGCGCTCATTGAGGCTGCGCAGGTTCGCACAACCTATGTTTCAGGCGCGCGAGACGATCTGCAACCGGACGAATATGACGGTCCATTCCTTGAGAATCGCCGACGGCTCGCGGATCGGCTGATGTCGGAGTATTCCCCCGCCAAAATCATTGCCTCGGCCGAAACCCCGATCCGGTCTGCGCCGGATCTGGCCTGGTTGATCAACAGGTTGCAGGCGGTAGGGGTTAACGAGGTGGTTGTTGTTGACCTTACCAAGTCTGAGATCGGCTTGCCCGTAGTCCGTGTTGTAATACCCGGCCTCGAGGGGCCGGACGACCACGATGGCTACGTAGCGGGCGAACGGGTCCGCCACATGCAGCGGGGGCGACTATGAACGCTGTTGTCTTTCTTGGCCCAACCTTGGTCGAGCAGGACATCACGCCCTACGCGAATCTTGAGTTCAGGCCGCCTGTTCGTCAAGGAGACCTCTACGCTGCAACCCTGAGCCATCCACGGGCAATTGGCATTATCGATGGCTATTTCGACGGACATCCCGCAGTCCTTCACAAGGAAATATTATGGGCGCTGACGCGCGGGATCGCAGTGTTTGGAGCATCCAGCATGGGTGCGCTTCGTGCGGCAGAGCTCCATCCCTTCGGCATGCGCGGCGTAGGTCGCATTTTCGAAGCGTATCGTGATGGAGAACTCACAGACGACGACGAGGTTGCGCTTATCCATGGTCCACCGGAAACCGGTTATGTCCACTTGAGCGAACCTATGGTCAACATCCGGGCGACACTTGAAAGCGCGGTTCGAGAACGGGTTCTAGACGAGGCAACCGGTGCCCATCTCGAGGCCGTTGCGAAAAAGTGGTTCTACCAGGCGCGAAACTGGCCGGATCTGATATCCGAGATTGGCGATGCACAACGCGCCGAAAGACTTTCATCGTGGTTGAAGGCCGGGAAAGTGGACAGGAAGCGCCTTGACGGACTGGAACTGCTTGCGCAGTTGGATGCGTTTGTTCGAGGCGGAGCAAGGCCAGAGCCCCCTACCTTCCATTTCGAGTGGACCGAAAATTGGCACAATGCCCCGTGGCGTGACGGAACGCTGAGAGATGATGAAAAGACAAATGTCCAAGAGGAAGGCATCTTGGACGAACTCAGGTTGTGGGGTGACTACGCGCAATTGCGTCGCGATGCCCTGCTTAGACTGCTGGCAAGAAGCGAAGGCGATTCAACGCCCGACAGACAGGCGGTCCGGCGCGTCACTGATGAGTTCCGCTCGCAGCGCGGTTTGATGCAGCAAACGGACTTGATTGGATGGGCAAGGGAGAACGGCACGGATCTCGACGGCTTCGAGCGCTTACTGGCTGATGAAGCGCGCGTCGAGACGCTTGCACGAGACCGCGATGCCGAACTGCATCGGGGCATTCTCGATCGGCTGCGCGTACTCGATCTCTACGGTGGCTATCGCGAGAAAGCTTTGGCCAGACTTCAATCGGTCTCGACTTCTGCGCCGTTGCCGCGCGTGCTTTTGTCGACATGGTACTTCGAGAAACGCCTGGGCCGGCCTGTTCCAGATGATCTTTCCGATCATGCCAGGTCAATCGGCCTTGCCAGCCTGGACAAGTTCTATGAGCTTCTGGCCCGTGAATATACTTTCGCAACCACTCAGGCGTCTTCGGATGACACTGGCGCGAAAGACGAAAGGCCGCTAACATAAGATTGCTGTCAGCCGGTGTTGCTGCGGCCAACGGGACGTGCAGGCCTCTGTCCAAGGAGAGGGCGGGCGTGGCAGTTGGAGGGGAAGGGACCACATTCGCAAGCGGGACGCGCTTCAGGCTGTTTGCCCAAGCGCCGTTCCTGGAGCCTTTTGGTCAACCTGAAACCGTCACCGTTTCTTCGCCTGCCGGGTCAGTCGGGCCTGGGCCGAGCGACGAGCGCATGTATGTCGTGGATCCCATCGGCAAGAGGCTGGCCTACGGTCTGGCCGAGAATCTGCGCGGCGATCCGCTCTACTTGCTGCCGCCGTGGCCAGGTGACATGTTTCCGCCCGCTCTTCCTGATCGTGATGGCCATTTCGACTACATCTCACCGGAAGCGCCGGAGTTCGAGGCCGCGCATCTGTTTGGCTCGGTGCGCTTTACCCTTGACGTATGGGAGAAATATTTCGGGCACCCGATCACGTGGCATTTTGGGCGCGACCTCGACCGGCTGGAGCTGGTGATACAGCGCAACCTCCTGGAAAACGCCTTCATGGGCTACGGCTTCCTGGAGGTCGGCATTCATGAAGGCGAAGATGGCGGCATCGAGCCGTTCAGCCTGAATTTCGACGTCGTCGCTCATGAAGTCGGGCATTGCATCGTCTATTCGGTCATCGGCGTGCCCGATGCCGGGACGGCCGGCGCGGAATATTACGGCTTCCACGAATCCGCCGCCGACCTGACTGCGCTGATCGCCGCGCTGCATTTCGATTCCGTCATCGACGAGTTGCTGGAGGCCAGCCACGGCAATCTCTACACCCGCAATCTCGTCAACCGCATCGCCGAACTGACCGGCAACAGCCAGATCAGGCTCGCGGCAAACCCGCTCTCACTGCTCGATTTCACGCACGGCTGGCACGACGAGCATGAGCTCGCCCAGCCGCTCACCGGGGCGGTATTCGACATTTTTGTCGACCTCTTTCACGAGGAACTCGTGGCACGCGGCCTGATCACGGCGGACCAGGAGGACCTTTCCGACAGGGTCGAGGACAGTCCAGACTATTTCCGCATCATCCAGCCGATCTTCGACGAGGCCTATGCCGAAGCGCCCCAGGAGTTTCGTGAGGCGCTCGTCGCCTCGCGCGACGAACTCGGCATGCTTCTCGCCGAGACGTGGCGCCGGCTCGATCCGCATCATCTGAGCTATGCGGAGGTGGGGAACGCGTTGCGCGCAGTCGATGAAATGATGACCGGCGGGCGGTGGCGCACGATCATCGACGTCAATCTGCGCCGCCGGGCGATCGGCTCCGCACTGGTCGGGCCGAGGCTGCACCCGCCTGGACCGCACAGCCATTTCGATTTGCCGAGGGTGTTCGTGCCCTGTGATAAGGAGGTGGGGCTTCCTCAAGATACCCGATACTCCAAGAGTTCTCGAACCTAATCAAATTCTGGAGGATAGAAATGGTTGAGTCGCTTTTAAGTTTTTCAAATATATCACTGTTAGGGCATCTAATTGGCGACTTGCAGATAGTCAGCTTGGAAACCCGAGAAAAAGTTCGCGCCGCTACAACAGAAGAACTAGCGA
>JBBSOT010000412.1:0-4787 GCA_038259455.1 Hyphomicrobiales bacterium
ACCATCCGGACAAACTGGCGGCCAGGCGCCAATCGCGAGCTCATCGAACTCGACTTGCACATCAACGACATGGCCTTCGCGGAAGCGCTCGTTGCAGCCTATCGTCAGATTCTCAACTAAGGAAATGCCCTGGCCTGGTGGACGGAAGTTCCCTTCCGCGCCAACATCGGCAATCAGCGCCTCATTGGTGGCGCTCCAACGCCATATCGTTTTCAATCAGCCAAGCATTTTCCGTTCTGATCGCGATGCGGGCACTGTGAGCCCGCGATCGTGTCCCACCACGTGGTTTAGCTGGCTGCATTGGTCGCCGAGCTCTCCGGCATTGCCGGGCTGATAGAGGGATCGTCGCTCAACTGGCCGACGCTTTCCAGTTTCATATCGCGGGCGTGCTGGACGGCCCATTGATCGTGTTGCTCAAGCAGAAGCGCGCCAACGAGACGAACAATGACATCGTCGTTCGGGAAGATGCCGTCCTAGATCAAGCCTATGCAAGACAGTCGACCTTGCTACTGTGAAACGGTATACGTCACGCCTGCTTGGATCTGCGATCTCCAGCTAAGTCACGGGCCCGCTGGAGGGAAACCTCTGTTCACGAAGTTAAAGGAAAGGTCGCCTCGACAGTAACCGTCACCACCGGCGGTGAGGATAAAGCGGTTATGTATACCCTGGTTCAGGGCGCTTCGCTCCCTGCATGGTGGGCCGATACGCAGCGCCGCAAGCACGCCCCCGCCGCAAAGCGGCGGCGTGCTGAATGGTTTCTTGCCGCCAAGAGGCTCTACCGGGGCAGCAGAACCTTGTTAACGACGTGGATGACGCCGTTCGACTGGTTGACGTCGCCAATCGTCACTTTCGAAGCCTTGCCCGATTCATCGATGATGTAGATGTTGCCACCCTTGACCTGCGCGGTCAGCGCGTCACCGCTCACCGCGTTCATATTGTAGCGACCGCCATTTGCCTTCGCCAGTCGTATCAGGTCGGCCCCGGAGAGCTTGCCGGCAACGACATGCGAGGTCAGAACCTTGGTCAGGTCACCCTTCATTTCGGGCTTCAGAAGCGTGTCAACCGTTCCGGCGGGCAGCGCCTCGAATGCTGCATTGACCGGCGCGAAGACGGTAAATGGGCCGGGACCGGATAGCGTCTCGACCAAGTCGGCTGCCTGTACGGCGGCTACCAGCGTAGTGTGGTCCTTGGAGTTGACAGCGTTTTCGACGATGTTCTTGTCGGCATACATCGGAGCGCCGCCAACCATCGGGTTGTCTCCGGCAGCCATCGGCTCGGCCATCGGCGCTGCAGCCATCGCTTCGGGCTCGGCCGCACCAGGCAGCAGAACCTTGTCGATGACATGGATGACGCCGTTCGACTGATCGACGTCGGCGATGGTAACCGTGGCGACGCCGCCAGTCTCATCCGTCAGTGTGATGGTGTCGCTGGTCATCTTGGCCTGCAGCACGCAGCCGCCGACTGTGGTTACGGCATGTGTGCCACCATCATCGGCGATCATCTTGCCTATAGCGTCTGACATCACGTCAGCCGCGACCACGTGACAGGTCAGTACCTTGGTCAGGTCACCCTTCATTTCAGGTTTCAGAAGTGTGTCGACAGTGCCGGCAGGCAGTGCGTCGAAGGCTGCGTTTACAGGGGCGAAGACGGTGAACGGGCCGGGACCGGATAGCGTCTCGACAAGCCCAGCTGCCTTGACGGCTGCCACGAGCGTGGTGTGGTCCTTCGAGTTGACAGCGTTTTCGATAATGTTCTTGTCAGCATACATTGGCGCGCCGCCAACCATCGGGTTGTCCTGGGCAAGCGCCGAAGAGAGCATGGTGCCGGCGGCAAGGGCCGCAGTAAGCGAAACAATGCGAAACGAAGGTATGGACATGTGTGTTTTCCTCCCGGACACGAATTTACGTTGAGATAGTGCGGGAGGAGTTACGGCGGCCGGCCGCGCCAGTTTCACCGCTCACCAGAACGTGAAGCCGACAAGCCGTAGCGTGAATAGCGCGTCACAAAGAAGCTCAGATTCTGAACCGATTCAGCGAGCTGGGCGGTTCTCGACCAGCACGTTCTATACCGCCGCCGGCAGACCGGGATTGTGGCGGGCCACTCGGCCCCGGCACCATAAGCAGTTCCCGGTAATTTACAGCATTTCTCGGAACCGGTGCCATGTGAGGTTCCTGACTTACTCGGTCGACAAGATCAGGGTCGAGGGCTGGTAGCGCGGGTCAACCGGCGCTACCTCTCGGCCGCATAGCCTGGCGATGCAGCGTGCCAGTGAGCGTTCCGGTACAAACGACTGATGCGAACTGGCCTTTGAATTACTTAGCGCCTTCGCCCGACCTGCGGCGATGAATGCGATGTAAACAGGTGGTCGTGGTTTGGCGCGTGATGTTAGCAACCGTCTGCATTCAGCGACCGCACCATCCTGACAACAACTGGATCGTATGGGACCTTGTCTGCGACGTCGTAATCAAGCTGAAAAATGCCGACTCGGTTGTCGCAGACTGCAATTGCCCGGAAATAGCGGATCCTGCCGTCCTTAATACCAGAATAGCTTGCCCACGTAGACGTAAGACGGCGATAAGTGACGCTCCAACCTTCTTCCTCATCCGCATTGAGTTGAGCTTGAACTGCTGCCTTGAAACGGCGGCTGGCAAGGTTATCCCCCCAGACCGCAAGAAAAGCCCCGTCCTGGGCCTCGAAAGTCGCCCCTCTACCGTTTTGGGCAGTTTCTTTCAGAACGAAGCCAGGCGGCACATCGAAGTCAAAACCCAACTTCCGGTACCCGAACTGTCCCCACTCCTGAGAGCCCGCCGGGATAGCCAACAGGACTACCGCTAATGCAACTACTAGGTTGTGCAAAAACCGCATGGGTTTCTTCCAAACTGGATACCAATTACGGTCGCTGAGGAACATCGTCGAGCAGATTGTCCGGACTGGACGCATCGAATGACGGCATCTCCCCCCTTGGGGTCATCATATTGACTGCTTCGGGCAAGGTCTGCGTGATCCGTGAGATCAGTTCCTCGCGCGAGAGCCCAGTCTGTTGCGAGAGTGAAGAGAGCGTCTCTTCGTCAATGGCGGACTCAACCTCCTTTGCCTCGAGGGGTTCATTCGGGCCCTGCCGAACCCACGAGTCTACCTTGGAGCCCGCACCGTTCTTGCGGAATCGATCGAGGACATCTCCAAGTGCAGTTCCGGACACCCCCTTTGACACTTGGTCTAACAGGCCTCCCTGCGGGTCGTTGGGATCGATGCTGCGGCCGGCGCCACGAATAGCGTCACCGATTTTGTCGCGGTTTTGATATGCTAGGATCCCAAGCATTGCGATCGCGAGTCTGCCAAGATTTGCCATTGGTCGTTTCCTCTTTCGCAAGAAAAGTCGATCCGCACACCGAAAGTTCCCCGGCTGTCAGAATTCCTTGTCAGATGCGATACACCCGTGACCGGGTCACTTTGCGCTTCTCATTGAAAGAACTTGGCTTTTCCCCCCTTGTGAGCACACTGCAAACGGTGGTTTGCAGTCTGAACACGAGGGCCAATACCATGTCGCAGTGCGCAATCGCCTATTACAGGGTCTCCACGCAGCGCCAGGGCCGCTCTGGCCTGGGCATAGAGGCGCAGAGAGCACGGGTTGAGCAGTTCGCTGAGGCAGAGGGCATCAACCTTATCGCTGAACAGGTCGAGGTTGAGACCGGCAAAGGTGCTGACGCGCTCGACAGGCGCCCTCGCCTGGCTGAGGCCCTCGCTCTCGCCCGCAAGCAGCGCTGTCCCGTGATCGTCTCCAAGCTCGACAGACTTTCGCGCGACGTCGCGTTCATCTCGGGGCTGATGGCCCAACGCATCTCATTTATCGTTGCCGAACTCGGCGCTGATGCCGATCCGTTCATGCTGCATCTCTACACTGCGCTCGCAGAGAAGGAGCGGCGGTTGATCTCGGAGCGGACCAAGGCCGCCCTCGCCTCTCGCAAGACGAACGGGACAAGGCTGGGCAATCCGACCAACACCGCGCATGCGGCAGCGAAAGGGCGTGCCGTGTCGATCAGCGAGGCGTACCGGTTCGCCACAAGTATTTTGCCGATCATCGCGTCCGTTCAGAGGACCGGCATTACCAGCCTTCGCGGTCTGGCTATCGCCTTGAACAACCGCGGCGTTCGCACGGCGCGTGGTGGCAAATGGCAGGTTTCGAATGTGCACAACCTGATTGCCCGCTTAGGGAGATGACGCCACCGCCGCCTTTATAGTCGGGAATATGGGTCAAGCTTCTATCGATCGCGCGAGATTTAGGATGTTCTCCCTTGTCGCGGTCAAGCAACTCCGGAACAGAGTGCTGAAGGCACTGCGCTATGGTGGCGCTTTGACGTTATGGCAGGGCAGCCAATACGCTGCACAGCTGGCTGAGCAGAGGGCGTGGCGTCATGCACGCGTGACAATTCTGAACTCCGGCCGCGCCCAGTAGTCTGCGAACCACAACCTGTGCGCATCACCCTCCGCCCTCAGCCAAGCTGCGAATAGCGCCAGATGGGGATCGCAAAGCGCACGATCCGGCATGATCAGGAAATAGGCGTCAGGCGACGGAAGCCTAACGGGAAACGGAGCAACGAGGCGGCCGCTTTCAAGATGGTGCCGGGTCGTTACTTCGTCCCCGATCGTGACGCCATCGCCACGGGCGGCAGCTTCGAGGCAAAGTACCGTCTGGTTGTAGACGCGTCCAAGATTCGTATCGATATCGGACGCACCGTGGGCGGCCAATATGGTTGCCCACCAATGCGACGACCGGTCGTGGATCAGCA
>JBBSOT010000413.1:0-4775 GCA_038259455.1 Hyphomicrobiales bacterium
AGCGCTTCTCGATCCAGGCCGCATCGAAGCGCGCGTTATGCGCTATGCACACATCCGCCCGGTCGATCAGCCTCGACGCGGTGGTATCCTCGATCGCGTGACCGGCGAGATCGCCGTTCGTCAGACCCGTCAGCAGCGAGATTCGGGGATAAAGAATTAGGCCCGGATCCTCCAGCCAGCTGACCGGACCGAAATGGCCGTTCACCTGTCCGTGTCCGCCAACGAAGACCAGCATGATCGCCAGTTCGATCATCGCATCGTTCTCGGCATCGAGGCCGGTGGTCTCGCAGTCGATGATGGCGACGCACCGGCCTTCCGGCATCGTGCCATCGCCTGGCATAAATGTGAACCTTGACGGCACCGCGCGCAGCACGCGGTAACCGGGCGCGCCGATCAGCAGTGCGGCAATCCGTTCCGGATTGCCGTTTTTATATATTATAGTCATGTCGATTACTTTCAGAATCGAAACCGGCGAGGCTGGGCCGAGCACCACGCTCTTTTCCCTTCAACCTGCCGATTTCAATAATCTTCTTCTTCAAATCCTTCTTTTCTTGCTGCTCTGGAACAAGACCTAGGTTTGGAACATACGGCACTACGAAGTCCGCTTTCGCGACGAGCGGTAGGATGACTTGGAAGCACCAGTTCTTCGCGTTTGCGCGGGATGTAGGCATTTGGACGTACGCGGAGGCCCACATGACCGGACGCAGGGATGTCATGCCCGGCCTGCTACTTGGGGCGGCACGGCTGATGAGCAGCCACAGCTTGTGCTACGATCCGACGACCAAAAGTCCGGGACGATAGCTTGCAGAAGCGTTGATTGGGAGAACGGACGTGCCGCGCGGCAATCCGGTATGTCAGCTTCGCGCCCCAATGTCGGTCATTGAGGCTTCGCCTGGGATCGCCTGTAAGCGGACATCAATTCGATGCAGCTAAACGTCCGCTTCTTCGGACGGTCCGGACAGTCTGCTTCTAGGGCGGGCCCGGCGATTAGCTGCCGTTCGTTCATACGACGCAAAAGCGGCCATTTCGGCACTCTGCCTATTGTATTTTCACCGAAGCGACCCGCCCGGCAATCCGGCCCGTCCCTTCATCCGCGTTCTCAACGACAGGACGAAGGATTACCACAATGGCTACCGCCGCAACCGCCAGTATCTACGACACCATCACCAACCAGATCATTGCCGCGCTGGAGCGCGGCACCGGCGACTACACGCTTCCCTGGCACCGCAGCAGCGCCTCGCTCACGCGCCCCATCAATGCGGTTATCCTTGTTGCAACCCCATGGGACTTCAGGCTGCCTCCAGTGTACCTGCTGCGGTGGCCACTGACAGACGAACGCCCTTCGCGGTAAGAATCGCGCGGATTGTCTCGAACGACGGATTTCCGTCTTCTCCTAGGGAATTGCGGCGCCCGTCATGGCATGCCAGCGCGCCATCTCGCTCGTTCAATATATTACCAATGTAATACAGGTATTGCCATGGCAGGCAAATGAAGTAGAGTGTTGGTCATGAACATGCCAGCGAACCCCAATTCAAGCGCTCTTCCGGCACCAAATATCAGTGTTAGCGTCACCGATATGCTTCAGGGACAGATTGCAGCTGCCCAGGCTGCCGCTGAGCTGGCTCCGCAGATAGTCGACGCTGTTTTGGCAGCTGTCACCCGGTTGAAGCGAGGGGGTCGTATTATATTGGTTGGCGCAGGAACGTCAGGTCGGATTGCCGTTCAGGATGGGGTCGAACTTGCACCCACCTTTGGCTGGCCGATGGATCGCCTGAGGTTCCTTCTTGCGGGCGGCCGGACTGCACTGGTGGAAAGCTCAGAGGCTGCAGAAGATGATGCCGCGCTGGCAGTTCAAGAGATTTCCGATTGTGCGATAACGCCCGATGACGTGGTAATCGGCGTGGCAGCAAGTGGCAGAACTCCATTCACCTGTGCCGCGATCGAACATGCTCGTACCAAAGGCGGGCTGACCATTGTCATCGCCAATCAGGCAGGCACGTCGCTTCTTGAGCTTGCTGAGATCGCACTTTGTGCTGAGACCGGGGCCGAGTTTATTTCAGGTTCGACGCGCATGAAGGCCGGCACGGCGCAGAAGATCGTGCTCAACACGCTTTCAACCGGGGTAATGATCGGACTTGGCCGAACGCACAACGGGCTCATGACCCACATGTCCGTTTCGAACGATAAGCTTCGCCGCCGTGCTGTGGATATTATTTCAAGTATCGCCGGCACGTCTCCTGTAAACAGCGAGAATGCGCTGGAAGTGGCCGAGAACGATCTGCCATTGGCCATCCTGATAGCGACCGGGCTTGGGCCGGAAGAAGCAAATTGTTTGCTTGATGAGGCCGACTACAGCGTCGCAAGGGCATTATCCATTGCCAGCCAACAAGCAGGGGTAAAATCCGATGGCGCTTGATCTGGCACCGGGCAGAGCCCGATCCACCCCGCTCTATCTCCAGATTGCAGCGAACCTGAAGCAGCACATCTTCGCTGGTGAATGGCGCGAGGGCGAGGCCGTACCGTCCGAACGTGAACTCTGCGCCTTGACGGATGCGTCGCGCGTGACTGTTCGAAAGGCCATTGCGGAACTCATCGCCGAAGGGTTGCTTTCCCGACGGCAAGGATCGGGAACCTTCGTCAATCGCGTGATTGAGACCAAGAACGATGCGTTGGGCAGCTTCAGCGATGAGGCCGCTGCGCGCGGAGGGACACCAGGAGCCATCTGGATTGTCCGGACCGTTGCGCGCCCGACCGAGGATGAGGCGAATATCCTCAAGGTTGGGAGAGACAGTGAGGTGATACGATTGGGGCGGGTCCGCCTCCTCGACGGTGAGCCGCTGGCGATCGAGCACGCTGTGGTCCCCAAGCGCTTCCTGCCGCCGATCGACGAGGTCGAGGGCTCGCTCTACAAGGCTTTTGAGGCGATGGGCAATCGCCCGGTCGGCGGTACGCAGAGCATCCATGCATCCCTCGCAACCCCGACCGAGGCAGGCTTGCTGTCGATCGCTGAGCAGAGTGCTGTCCTCCGCATTGAGCGAATTACACGCAATGCGAAGGGCGATGTCGTTGAGCTGACGCGGTCGGTCTATCGCGGAGACCGGTACAAATTCGTCTCGGATTTGCATCAGTGAATTCGGCTCAACGATTTGCCGAGGCTTTGCCCGATCTTGCCTGGCTCGATTCTGACGAGATCGGTCTGCGGCAGATAAGCTACTGGGACGCGTCTTCGCTAAAGGGGCAGGCGTTGGCCAGACCCGCCTCAACCGAGCAGGTTTCCGACCTTATGAGGCTGGCGTCATCCTCGGGCCAGACAATCGTAACCCACGGTGGTCGCACGACCTGTGTCGATGGCGTGCAGGCCCGGACCGACGATATCATCCTCTCGCTGGAGCGAATGAACCGCATCCTCGATATCGACCCCGTTGAAGGTATCACGGTTGTTGAAGCAGGCGTGGTCCTGCAGACGTTGCAGGAAGCGGTGGCAGATGAAGGCATGTTCCTGCCGCTTGATCTTGGGGCGCGGGGCACATGCACGATTGGCGGGAATGTCGCGACCAATGCAGGCGGGGTGAACGTGCTGCGCTACGGGATGATGCGCAATCTCGTGCTTGGGTTGGAGGCCGTTCTGCCCACCGGCGAAGTGATTTCCTCAATGAACCGGATGCTGAAGAACAATTCGGGCTATGACCTTAAGCAGCTGTTTATCGGCACTGAAGGTACGCTCGGTGTCGTCACGAAGGTGGTGCTGCGGCTCGAGCCGAGCATAGCCTCTCGCGATGTGGCAATGGTCGCACTCGGCAGCTTTGACGCCGTGCTCAAGCTCCAGTCCGATGCGAAGCGTGTCCTTGCTGCAGACATGCTGTCTTTCGAAGTGATGTGGGGCGCGTATTATGACGCCGTCACCGGTGACGGCGGCCACCGGGCCCCGCTGGCCCGCGGAGCGCCCTTCTATGTTCTGATCGAAGCTGTGACTGACGATAGCAGCGATAACAGCAAGAGCCTGGTCTCGTTCCTTGAGAGCTGCTTCGAGGCAGGTGCGCTCAGCGACGGAGCAGTGGCGGCCTCCGAGCGTGAAAGGGCAGAGTTCTGGAAGGTTCGGGACGACTTCGAAGGCATTCTCGCCGAGCCGCCTGTCTATCTTTATGATGTCAGCCTGCCGCTGCGTTCGATGGATGCCTATATCCGCGATCTAGAGGACGCCTTCGGCAAAGAGTTCCCGCAAGGTGTTCTCCACGTCTTCGGTCACCTGTGCGATGGCAATCTTCATCTCTTCCTGACCCCGCGATCCGCGTCAACAGACCTGGGTGAAGTTCGCCAACTTGCAGACGAGGCTGTTTACATGACGCTTGTTCGTTACAACGGTGCCGTCTCAGCCGAACATGGTATTGGCCGCGAAAAGAAGGACTGGCTGCACATCTCTCGCAGCAGCGAAGAAATCGCGCTGATGCAAAAGCTCAAGCGGACTCTCGATCCGGCCAATATCCTCAATCGCGGGCTCGTGTTCGATGTTTGACGACATCACCAAGCTCGCGCGTATTGCGGCGAAGCCGGCGCGCCACATCCTCGGCCTGATGAGCGGGACATCGCTCGACGGCCTCGACATTGCCCTGTGCCGCGTCGAGGGGGCCGGCGAGGCAACGTGCCTGACGGTCGAAAACTTCACGACGATCCCCTATTCCGCAGCATTCCGGGAACGGGTTGGCGAAGTCTTTGCCCGGCGCTCGATCGACCTTGAGCGCCTTTGCTTGCTCAACCCGTACGTCGCGCAGATACAT
>JBBSOT010000414.1:0-4772 GCA_038259455.1 Hyphomicrobiales bacterium
TCGTCCTGACACGATGCGTTCGAGCACATCCGTCAGCCACGCCAGCGGATCGACGTCGTTCAACTTCGCCGTCTGGATCAGCGACGCCACCATCGCCCAGTGTCGCCCGCCGCTGTCCGAACCGGGGGCATAATGCCGGGTGGCTCATATCGGGTTCCGGGGTGTTGGCTTGTAGGGGCGTGACTGGCGGTTCTGACGAGCTTCTGATGTGATGAAAGCGGCGGGATGATCGACCGCGCGTTTTCCTTCGAGGAGCTCTGGCGTTCATGGCTGCACCCGACTTGGTCAACCTTTCCGGCCTGATAGACGACGCCAAGTGCTTCGCCTTTGTGCGCCAGCACCGCTGGCCAGACGGTGTGCAGTGCCCCGGGTGCGGCAGCCCTGCGGTGGTCCGGGACGGGTGCGACGATACGCAACCGGCTCGGCAGCGGTATCGGTGCAAGGCATGCGTGTCCCGCTTTGACGACCTGACCGGAACGCTGGCCGGGCACCACCAGCCGCTGCGTGTGTGGGTGCTGTGCCTCTACTTCATGGGCCTGAACCTTTCCAACCAGCAGATCGGCAAGGAGTTGGGCCTTTGCGGGTCTGACATACAGGCCATGACGGAGCAGCTGCGCCGCGGTTTGGCCGCCAAAACGCCGGAGGTGACGCTCAAAGGCGAGGTGGAGGCCGATGAGGTTTACGTGGTGGCCGGGCACAAGGGCCAGCCGGCGGCAGTGGCCAAAAGGGGCGGCTTGGGCGCCGTCGCAAGCTGGCAGGCGCGCCGGGCCGCGGCACGTTGGAGAAGGACAAGCCACCCATCCTCGGCCTGATCCAGCGCGGTGGCCAGGTGGTCCTGCATATGCTGGCCAACGTGCAGCAGAGGACGATCAAGCCGATCATCACCGCCGCCGTCACTCCGGGCACCCTCGTCCACACGGACGAATACAGCATCTACGCCCGCCTGCCGGCCTGGGGCTATAGGCACAAGACGGTCTGCCACGGGCGCGGCGAGTATGCCCGCGACGAGGACGGCGACGGCTTCTGCGAGGTCCATGTGAACACCATGGAAGGCTTTTGGTCGCTCCTACGTTCTTGGTTGCGCCCGCACCGAGGCATCTCGCAAGACAAACTGCCGCTTTATCTCAGCTTCTTCCAGTTCGTGCACAACGCGCGCCAACGCGGCAAAGCCCTGCTTGACGCCCTCATCGCCGCGCTCGTCCGATGATCCAAGCCAACACCCCGGAACCCGACATGAGCCATCCGCCGATGGATGTGACCAACGGATGGCCGTCGATCTGGTGCTGACCGAGGACGTGAAGGCGCCCAGCTGGATCGTGGTGGCTCGGTCTGACCCCTCCCCTAGCCCGCCTTGCCGAACCCCGTTCCGCGTCGTCGCGGCGACCCCGGCGATCTCGCTGCTCACATCGTTCTACCTCGCCGCCTCCCTGCATGAGGCGAAGCAGCGAATTACGCAGATCAGTCGTCCACCAACTTGAATTTCAAATCAGCGTCGGATTCGCTGGCAACTCAATCCAGTTTCCAGAACTCTCTTGGTACTGAAAAGCTGAACTCTACTGGTACGCGACTCGGACTCGGTGACCTTCCGATTTCTCACTCTCCGAACGGTTTCGTACCATAGTTATCCTCACAAAATGCTGATCTTTGCTGGGATAAGGCTGCACTCTGCTGGGATATTCCGTTGCCCGTACCATCGCCAAACCCCACATAATCAATGCGCTATGAATTCGGTCCACTGATATATGCTGGTACAACTATAAGAAACAAATATACTCTTTGACTATCCCAGCAGATATCAGTCTTCTAAACTGGGCAGGCGAACGGCAATGTCGCCAGCATGTTATAAGGCGGCATTGAGACGATGGCGGAGATACACAGGCTATTGGAGCAGCACGGCAAGGCGCAGGTGCTCACGCTTGACGTAGACCGCCGCGTCGTTGAGGCAGCAGCAGGCTATTTGAGCTCAGAAGAAAGCGAAGTCGGTTTTCTCTACAGCGGCTGGGCGCAGAGTGCGCTGCCGCATAAACGACTGGCTGATGAGGCGAACTGGCAGGTTCACACCGATCACGTGTCGCTTGTCGTCCAACCCGGCGTCAGGCCCTCGCTCACTGGCGATGCTATCCCTGTGGGCGTTCCGTATGGCTCCCGCGCCCGCCTGATAATCATCTACCTGCAAAGCCAGGCACTGAAAAACCAGAGCCGTGAAATCGAGCTCGGGAAAACGCTGCACGCGTGGCTCCGGCGACTGGAGATCCCCATCGGCGGCAAAAACATGGCCTCCGTCCGCGACCAGGCCGAGCGGATCTCCCGCTGTCGGATGAGTTTCCAGATCAAGCAGGGCAATCGAACAGGCCTTGTGAACCAAAGCATTCTTGATACCGCGATGTTCGTAGAAGATGATTCTACGCAAGGCACGCTTTTCATCGAGAAGGCCAAGCTTTCGGAGATGTTTTTCGAACAACTCAAGAAGCACCCTGTACCGATCGAGGAGAACGCGATTGCGATGATCGCAAACAACTCGATGGCTATCGATGTCTATTGCTGGCTGGCCTACCGTCTTCACTCCCTTTCCGCGCCAAAGCTGATCACATGGAAGGCTTTGCATGCCCAGTTCGGGCGCGGGCTTGCCCGCCTCGACCACTTCCGCTGGTACTTCAGCCAGAACGTGCATCTGGCAATGGCCGTGTATCCCGAGGCCAAGGTCGATATCGACGGTCGCGGCCTGACATTAAAGCCGTCACGTCCGCCAGTTGCCCCAAAAGTCGTGGCGATTGGCGGCTTAAAGCGCCAGAAAGCTTAGAGTTTCCTGCAAGTCCGTTCCCAGGAGAGATCAGGGTTTTCCATTTCCCCTGCCCTCTTCCTGTATGCGAACACAGTGCTCGGTCGCGCGGTTGATCTTGAGGGGCATGGGACAATTGAAGCTGCCCCCATGCCAGACCGCAAGCATCGACGTTACGTGTGATATGCGTTGCGCCGTTACGCCCACATGTACATACAGCAATACGTAACGCCGTGTTGCTGTAAGGATGTAGAAATGCCCGTGCTGACGGTAGCGAGTTCCAAGGGAGGGCCTGGGAAAACCACCCTCGCCCAAGTTCTGCTTGCCATCCTTGCCGGGGATCTCCGGCTGCTAGCGATCGACGCCGATCCGACGCAGACTTTGGCGTGGTAGGCGACCAAAACTTACCAGGGACCACCCTTTGAGGTGCTGGCTGAACCGGACGAGACCAAGCTTGCCCGTTTGATCTCGGCAAGGGCCGATGAGGTCGACTTGGTGCTGGTGAATACCGCAGGATTCGGCAATCGCGCGGCAACAGTCGCGATGACCAGTGCTGATGTCGTCCTCGTTCCAAGCCTTGCTGGCGAAGCAGACGTAACCGAAGCGGAAAAAACGATTCGGCTGGTCGAGGGCTGTCGCGCGCTGCCCGCCTCGACATTCCCGCCCGGGTCATTTTGAACCGGGTGAAGCGGACCACCTTGGCAAAGCACGCTGCTACGGAGATTGCCTCCGCCGGGCCGCAGCGGTTGTCGGCGACGCTGTCTGCTCTGGTATCCTATGGCGAGATGACCTACTCGGGGCGGCTTCCGCTAGCGGGACCATCGGTAATGGAAATCGCCGCCTTGGTCGCGGAACTCCGCGAGGCCGGATGGGCTCCCACGTCATCACATCACTACGTAATGTCGTAACGCTATGAAGACGACATTAAAGCCGCGATCCGCGACAACCCGGCCCTCCGCCGAGGATGCCCTGGCAATCGCCCGCATGCCCTCGCCCAGCCAACCGCCGGCCCAGGTCGCGGATACCGACCGGCCGACCAACCTCAACATCCGCCTCGCTTGTCTACCGTGGCGGCTGTAACCACCCGGGCGCAGGAGAGAGGGCTGACCATCAAGCAGGTCGTGAGCCACGCCCTGGCCGACGCCGGCGTGGCGGTCGCCAACGCTGATATGGAAGACCGCACGCCGCGCCGACAGCAGTGATCCATAATGAGCGGCGTCCACCACCTTTACCGACATTCCAGCTACCTGATCATGCTGGATATCGCGTGCAATTGCTGTGACAGTGCAGAACAAAAGTGTGCTTGCGCAGCGGACCCATGCTGCCGATCATTCGCCGAATTTCAAGGAACTGATCGAGAACTCCGGCAGTTAGAAGCGTTGCTTGGGCCTCCCGCCTCGGCTATCGGTATGGTGCAACGCATAGAGGAGCGTTCAATGCGTCGTCTACTGCTTATAGCGGCACTCGGACTATGGCCGATGCTTGCCGCGGCCGACGAAAGTGTAGCCGGTCAATGGCAGGCTGATTTGGGTCAAAAGGTCATCATCGCGATGGACGTCTTGGCCGATGGTCATTGGTCGAGCCAGACGGTTCAGGATAACATGGTGGTCGCGGAGATGGCGGGAACATATACCCAGAAGAAGAAAGATGCCACCAGCGGCACGCTCATCTTCAAGCCAGTGACGTCGAAAACCAGTGCTGGTCACGGTAAAGCTCAGGTCGAGACAGATCAATACTCTTTGCAGAAGAACGGCACCGTTCTCCGTCTGGTAGCTGGCAAGGACGTGATGGTGTTCAATAAGCAGCCCTACGCAGAATAGCGACGGAGTAACCATGCGAGCTATACTTTTTATAAGCGCGACATTGTGTAACACCCAAGCACCCGCTCTCGACTGTTACGCCGAGAGCAGGTCCATGAGATCGCCGGTCGGCATGGTCAAGGCCCGGAGGATATTGATGCCGTGCTTTCGGGCGGTGGAGATGACCGAGCGCA
>JBBSOT010000415.1:0-4758 GCA_038259455.1 Hyphomicrobiales bacterium
AGCCGATTTCTCCGGCAAGTGCGCCGCCGTCCTGCAACATCAGCGCCGGCGTATAGACGGCCATGAACGGAATGACGAAGCCGGCGGCCGCCACCTTGATGGCCTCGAACGAGATCTTCAGTCCACTTTCGCGGGCAATCGGCGCTGCGGCGAAACAGGCAAGCGCCACGGGTGGCGTCAGATCGGCGAGAATGCCGAAATAGAAAACGAACATGTGACTGACCAGCAGCGGTACGCCCAGTTCCAGCAGCGCCGGGCCGGCAATCGAGGCGGTGATGATGTAGTTCGGTATCGTCGGGATTCCCATGCCGAGGATGATGCAGGTCACCATGGTCAAGACCAGCGACAGGAACAGGCTCGATTCTCCGACCGAGACGATGAACTGGCCAAAAGTGGTCGCAACGCCGGTCAGTGTCATGGTGCCGATGATGATCCCGACCACGGCGCAGGCGACGCCAACCGGCAGCGCCGTCCTGGCACCCTCGGCCAGAGAATCGCGGCACGCGGCAAGAGTGTCGCGGCCCCCGGCGACGAATATGTTGGCGACGACCAGAACCGCCGCGGCCACCAGGATCGCGTTGATGCCGATCCTGAAGAAGCTCGCCGCCACCAGCCCGAGCCCGATCCAGAAGATGACCCGCAGCACCATCGAAGGCAGTCCGAGCGCGACCGATCCGCCGAGGATCAGCAGCACCGTCATCGCCAGGCCGATCGTGCCGGCATAGAGCGGCGTGTAGCCGGAAAACAGCAGGTAGACCAGCACCGCCAGAGGCAGGATCAGGAACCAGCCGTCGCGCAGAGCCTTCAAGGGAGACGGCAGGTCCGCCTTCGCAAGGCCAAGCAGATTGTGCTTTCCGGCTTCAAGATGCACCATCCAGAAGGCAGAAGCGAAGTAGAGCAGCGCCGGGATGATCGCAGCCTTTACGACCTCGTAATATTCCACGCCCAGCGTTTCGGCCATGATGAAGGCCACGGCCCCCATGACCGGCGGCATGATCTGCCCGCCCATCGACGCTGTCGCCTCGACGCCGCCTGCGAAGGCGGCGCGGTAGCCGAAACGCTTCATCAGCGGAATGGTGAACTGTCCGGTCGTGACAACGTTGGCCACGCCCGAGCCGGAGATCGTGCCCATCAGGCCGGACGCAATGACGGAGACTTTTGCCGCGCCGCCGCGCGCGTGGCCGACAAAGCCGAGCGACACATCGGTAAACAGCCGGATCATGCCGGCCCGTTCCAGGAACGAGCCGAACAGGATAAACAGGAAAATATAGGTCGCGGACACATAGACGGGGATGCCGTAAATGCCCTCGGTGCCATAGGCCATCTGGTCGATGACCTGCGAGAAATCATAGCCGCGATGGTTGAGCGGCGAGGGCAGGTACTCGCCGAACAGCGCGTAAAGCAGAAAGGTGCCCGAAATGATCGGCAGCGCCGGACCCATCATGGCATAGGCAGCCATGAACACGGTGGCAAGGGCCACGACGCCGAATACCAGGTCGAGCGTGTTGAGGTCGCCGGCCCGCAGAATGAGGGGCTCATATTCGACATACTGGTAGGCTGCGACCGCGACGCCGGCCATGGCCAGCGCCCAGGCAACGGCCTTTGCGGCCGGGCCATAACCGCGCGCTGCAGCAACCAGCGGGAAGGCAAGCAGCATCAGGAAGGCGACATGGTCGGCGCGCAGGATCTGGCTCGGGATGCTCAGCAGATGCGCTGCGGTTGCGATCTGGAAGACCGAGAAGGCAACGGCGATCCAGAACAGCAGACGGCCCTCGGCATTGCTTTGAAAGCCGCGTCCGGTCGGGTCGTGGAACTCGTCGAGCGCGGCAGAATCGGCCTGTTCTGGAGTGCTCGCCATGGATGCCTCTGGAGGGTCTGGAAGGAAAAGCCGCGGCGGCTTTTAAGGCCGCCACGGCGTTGTCGATGCGCGCTGCGCCAAGCCGCTGCGCGGCGGGCCGGCTACATCAGGCCCTTTTCCTTGTAGTATCGCTCGGCACCGGGATGGAGCGGGATCGGCAGGCCCTTGTTGCCATTCTCCAGGGAGATCGCCTTGGCAGCATTGTGTGCGGCCACCATGTCGTCCAGATGCTCGAACAGCTGCTTTGTCATCTGATAAGCCTGCTCATCCGACAGGTCGGAGTGGGTGACCAGAATGTTGGTGATCGCAAGCGTCGGAACATCTTCCGCCTGGCCCTCATAGGTGCCGGCCGGAATGGTCGCTGCCTGGAACGGTGCGCCGAGCTTTTCGGCAACCGATGCCGGCACCGCCACCACGGTGATCGGCAGCGACGTCGCAAGATCCTTGATCGAGGCAACGCCGAGACCAGCCGACTGAAGTGTCGCGTCCAGCTGGCGGTTCTTGATCAGCTCCACAGACTCGCCGAACGGTAGATACTCGGTCTTGGCGAGGTCGTCATAGCTCATGCCCAGCGCACCGAAGATGGCGCGTGCGTTGAGTTCCGTGCCCGACTTCGGCGCGCCGACGGACAGGCTCTTGCCCTTCAGATCCTCGAACGAACCGATGCCTGACTCCTTGCTGGCAACGATCTGCACGTAGTTCGGGTAGATGGCGGCAATGGCGCGCAGCTTGTCGAGTGGCTTGGCGAAGCCGGCTTCCGCATTGCCTTCAGCGGCCGCCTTGACGGAATCGCCGAGCGCAAAGCCGATCTCGCCCTTGCCCTGCTGCAACAAATTGAGGTTCTCCACCGAAGCCTTGGTCGACTGCACCTGCGTGCGGACGCCTTCGATGTTCTTGCCATAGATCTCCGACAGGGCAACGCCAAGAGGGTAATAGACGCCCGACGTGCCGCCGGTCAGCACATTGATGAATTCCTCTGCCTTGGCCGGAACAGCCGAAAATCCGATGGCAAGCGCCATGGCACCGGCGGCCAGCGGCCTGATCGCTTTACTGATCATGAATTATCTCTCCCTGGGTGTTGTTCTATGCCGGGAGTTTAGACGGCGGGCGCGAAATGCCAACCCGCAATCGCGGTTGACCAGACGAATGGCTAACAGGCGGAGCTGTCTTGCCAGCTCATCTATCCCGCAGGGCAGACCGCGCCATCGGCGACCCACCGGCGGATCAACTCGCCGAACACCTCCTGAGTGCCGGGAACAGGCTCTCTGCCGGCGCCAGGCGTCCAGCCCCAGCCAACGAGGCTGTCCTCTGCCATGTGGACGACAATGTCGTCGAGAGACTTGCCGCCATTGCGCTCGGGATCCTTGATCTGCACGCAGATCTCGCCGAGTGTCTTGCCTTCCCAAGCCATCTCGATCGGCGCGACATGCCACAGGGGGTGTCCCGGGATACTTTTGAGGTCGGCCGCCTGGCCGACGATGTCGACATTGTCGGCGCCGTGGCAGGTGCCGCACATCATGCCCGGCATGCCGATATTGCTTGGACCGCGCGATACGGGCGGCTGGTGCTTGTGCATGTCGATGCCCTGCAGTGGGCTGTCGCCAGCCGGGTGGCAGTTCACGCAACGCGGATGCTGGATCACCTTGCCAGCCTCCTCGAAAAGCGCCACTGAACGCGCCTCGGGATCGGCGATGGATTCGAATTCGCTAGCCGGCTTCAACTCTTCCTGCGCAAACGCACTGCCGCCCAAGAGCGCAACGCCAACCAGTACAGCAACCGCGCCAGAGCGACCAAAAAATCTGGAAAACGTCATCGCGCTCACGCCATGCCTGCAGGTACAATAGGAAGTCGCCGCACAGGGCTACCCGTCAGACGACGCCATGCATTGGCCACCGCCGGCCCGATTGGCGGCGTGCCCGGCTCGCCTACGCCGGTCGGCTTTTCGGTCGATTCGATGATGGAGACCTCGACATGGGGCATCTCATTGATGCGCAGCGAACGGTAGTCGTGGAAGTTGGATTGTTCGATGCCGCCGCCCTTGGCCAATGTCACCTCGTCGAACAAGACCGCACCCAGGCCGTAGCCAATGCCGCCCTCCATCTGCGCACGAATGACGTTGGGATTGATCGCCACGCCGCAATCGACCGCGCACCAGACCTTGTGCACCCTTGGCATGCCGCTTTCGCCGCGCGAGATTTCGACGATCTGCGCGACATAGGTGTTGAAGCTCTTGACCACCGCGACGCCGCGCTCGCGGCCTTCCGGCACTGCCGATCCCCAGTCGGCCATCTCTGCCACCTTCTTCAGGGTGCCCATATGACGTGGCTCTTCTGTCAGCAGCGCAAGCCGGCCCTCGACGGGGTCCTTGCCGACCTTTTGCAACAACTCGTCAACAAAGGTTTCGACGGCAAATCCGGTATGCGTGTGGCCGACGGAACGCCACCAAAGTGGCGGTACGGCCAGCGATACATTATGCGCCATGACGCGCAGATTCGGGATGGCATAGGGCAGGTTCGAGGCGCCCTCCACGGAGGTTTCGTCGAGGTCTGCCTTGCCCATGATGGACTGGCCGACAATCGTCTGGTCCCAGGCCGTTATCTTGCCGTCCGGATCGATCGACGCCTTCATCCTGTGGACATACATCGGTCGGTAGAAGCCGCCGCGAATGTCGTCCTCGCGCGTCCACATATGCTTGACCGGCCGTGTGCCGTCGGTGGCAGCAAACACCGCCGCCGCTTCTTGCATGTAGGGCGATCCGAACTGGGCTCGCCGGCCGAAGCTGCCGCCGGCAAGTTGCGTGTTCAGCCTCACCGTGGCCGGGTCGATTCCAATGATCTTGGACGCTGTTGCCTGATCCATCCCCGGGAACTGCGCGCCGGAATAGATGTCGAGCGAGCCAT
>JBBSOT010000416.1:0-4758 GCA_038259455.1 Hyphomicrobiales bacterium
AATTCCTCGACTACATCGGCAACAAGACCAAGCTGCCCAACGAAGACTCGGGCGGCAACAATATGGGCAACACCTGGGTGACCCGCGTCGGCTTCAGCTATAAGTTCTAACGCAACGACCGCCGGTTTCGCCGGCTAGTAAAGAAAAAGGCGGGCCGAGGCCCGCCTTTTTTGTTGGGCGTGTCTCACCAAGCGCGCCGCCATGAACGGCAGCGCAATATCTAAGTCACGCTGATGCTTGTCGCCATGCCCAGCTCGCTGGCGTTAAAGCCGGCTTCCCATAGCGCGATCTTGCCGTTGCGCATCTGCCACACTTCGACGCCGAAGCCACGCATCGGCCGGCCGGTCTGCTTGTCGGTCCACTCGCCTTCCCAACTATTGGCGATCATGTCGCCCATCAGCGCGCGGAAAGTCTTGCGCAGGCGATAGCCAACCTGGCGCTGGCTGCGGGCGGTGAACAGCTTCTCCAACGCGGCACGGCCGCGGATTTCCGGCAGATCGCCGAACCGCACCACGCAATCCTCGATGAAACCAGCACATAGACCCGGCACGTTCCACGGCATGAACAACGATTCGACGTGATTGACGAATGCGCGCGCCTCGTCCGGCGTCTTAGGATTGCGGACCATTGGTTCCTCCCGATTCGAGCATTCCTTTGCTCATTTATTTTGGAGAGGGTGCGCGATCAAAGTGACTAACGCAATGCTGTGGCGACGAAATCCCGCTCATCAAGCAGCTTACGATTTGGCAAGGTTACGCAGCGTATTGCCATAGCGCCCAGCGAGGTTCTCCGCCTTGATCAATTTCTTTACGAAGATCGCATCGTTAGGCCTCGGTCGATTGCCTACTTGGCCCGCTTTGCTCGCTGAAATGTGAGATTTACGAATCTTTGATTTCTTCATAGCAATGCCCTCATCACATCTAGCTTTATTGATGATGAAGGTGGGATTGTGAAAATGCGCTTTTGGCGCATTTTCATCCTCGCTAACGCTCGGACCGCCTTCGCTTCACTGCGGCGTCCGCGACGAGCGTTGCTCGCCGCGCGAACACGGGTTCGTCCACCTCACCCCTTCTCCATAAAATTAAAGCCCCATGCGGGGCTTGAATTTTATGGCGGGCCACGACCGATGATGATGAGCACTATATCTACGCCATAGCACTATGATGGCGGTTGTTCGCACGCCTGTCTGCCCCCAGCCAGCCCAACGAAGGAGCCTTTTCAGGCCGAATTTAATCTGCGGCTATTCGACGGTGTAGCCGAGCGCCCGATACCCGGCTCGTCGTTTTGCCGCCATTCGCACAAGCACCGGCACCAGCTCATCGACGTAGTCGACGACGAGAACATCGGCCTTTCCGGCATGCTCGCGGTGCAGACGGCCCACATATTGAGCGAGCGTACCTTTCCAGGATATGGGCATCGTCAAGAAAAGCGTGTCGAGCCTTTGATCGTCAAAGCCTTCACCAAGATAGCGCCCTGTGGCGAGGATGAGCCGTTCCTGGTCATTGGCTACTCGTAGGCCAGCCTCGCCCGCCTTGCGCTCGGCAGCAGACATCCCGCCTCGAAGGACCACGAGATTGCTCACGAAGCGCGAAAAGCGCTTATGGAGGTATTCGAGATGGTCCCTGCGCTCGGTCAGAACGACAGGTGACCGCTTTGCTTCGAGAGCCTTCAGCACGTCGTCGAAAATCAGGTTGTTGCGCGGCTCGTCCTGCGCGATGGCAGCGTAGATCGCCGGCATGGCAGGGCGGTCTGAGGCAACCAAAGGCGGCGGCAACTGAAACTCCGTCGACCGATGCTTCGCGCGGTGAATGATTCCCCGCCCGGCAGCCTGCGCACGCGCATCTACGCGATGTCGAACGGGGCCGCATTGCATAAAGATGATCGGATGGTGCCCATCTTTGCGCGCTACTGTCGCCGATAGCCCCAGGACAAACCGCGCCTTTGCGCGCCTGGCCACGAGTTCAAAGCTTGCCGCCGAGAGATGATGGCATTCGTCGACGACAAGATGACCGTAGTCCGCCACTACGTCCGATACTTCGCCCTGACGCACGAGGCTCTGGATTAACGCGACATCAATGATACCGGTCGGCTTACGGCGTCCGCCACCGATGATGCCGATGTCCTTCGGATCGATATCGAGAAATGTCTTGAGGCGTTCGACCCATTGGGTGAGCAATTCCCGACGATGGACGAGAACGAGCGCATTGCGCCCCCGTTGAGCAATGAGTGCGGCAGCCACAACTGTCTTGCCGAAGGCCGTCGTCGCCGCAAGCACGCCTTGGTCATGCGGCAGGAGGGCATCGAATGCCTTGACCTGTGGCCCATGCAGCGTTCCCTGGAATCGCACTCGGCTCGGAATGGGATTGCCGATCACCCGGAGATCGTCCAACTCAACGTCGGCGCCTTCGCCTCGGATAAGCTCAACGGCTTCATCGAGGCACCCCCGCGGCAATCCTACATGACGCGCATGAATCTCGGCACAAGAGATGATCCGGGGTTTGCCGAAAGTCGGAAACCGCATGGATTGCGCGCGATAGAACTCGGGATTTTGAAAGGCTGCCAAGCGTATGAGGCGTGCCGTCATTGATGATGGTAGATCGGTCCGGTCGATATAAATCTGATCGGCGACCACGATGGTGATCTTGCTTGGCATAGGAATGCCGATCGGGCCTGCCTTCGCGCGCCGTGACGGCGTCATGCGCCACGGCTCATCCGCATCCTCGTCTTCGACCGGCATGCGGACGCCCAGAACACGGCCGCGCATCTCTGCATCGGCAACGATTTCCGATGCAGCATTGCCGGACAGCCGTGGTATCGCCGCCAAAAATGCCCATTGGTCCTCGTAAGGGCGAAGGTCCTGGTCGATGAAGACGCTGTTCCCAAGCTCGCGTGCACTGCGTTGCAAAGGCAAGGCAATTAGATTGCCGAAGCCGCCGACCGGCATGGTGTCCTGGCTCGGAAAGAAGCGATCATATGAGGCAAATCCTATCTCGGGACGGCGTTCCATAGTCTCCGTCAACCTAGCGGCGCCAAGCTGTCGTGCTGCGCGCGCCGGAACCGGCTCGGAGAAGAAAATCCAGACGTGACCTCCATTGCCGGATCGAGACCGCTCAAGGGCAGCGGGCACCCCTTTGGCGCGGCACGTTTCCAGCATGGCCAACGCATCGGCCGCCCAATTCTCCTTGTCAAAATCGGCGGCAAGAAACCAACAGGTATCGTCTGGAAGCAGCGGATACACGCCCGCGACGAAGTCACCACCAGAGGGGCGCAGGCTGTCGCCGCCGCGCAAATGCTTTTCGATTATGTCGTCGGAGACCGGGATGAAGGCTTGATGAGGGCACGCGCCACATTTGACCTGCGGCTTGCCGCATATTCCCCTTATCCACTCGTTGGCGCACGCGGGCGCATAGCCCGATTTGGCGGTCTTCCGGTTCTCCCATCGGACAGGAAAAACATCAGGGCGACCCGCGAAGAGACGCCGAAACAGCGCCACCTTGTCGATCGCCGATGATGCCGTGGTTACCGTTTGCGCAATCGAAACAGCAGCCGACGACAGACGATCGGCGGATAAGGCATCGGCGCGCCGCAGTTTGATCTTCGCCAGCGAAGCCTCAAGCTCCGCACGCTCGGCTTCCAGCAATACAAGCCTTGCCTGAATATGTGCGACCTCATCCCGATCATTAGGGATCATTGGCCGTGCGTCCCAGAAAGTGAGGTCGGTTCATGCACCACCACCGTCAGCCTCCGTTCGCCGGAACGGTTCGATACATGTTTGGATGCTGCTGGCATTCTTCGCGGACGCGATTGAGCCAGGTATCGTACCAGCACCATTGCTTGCCGACGGCGACCGCGCCGTAGGCTTTGGTGGGGTCTTTCGCCACCAACCGCTTCCACAGTTTCGTGTGGCTATCCATGGTGAAGCGGTTCCAGCCTTCCGCGATGATCGTGCTCACGATCTCGCTAGGCAGGTATTTTCGCTTCTCGACCTCTTTCAGGGCCAGATTGAATTTCTCCGCGATGTCCGATCCGGGAGGCACGAGTTCCACGGCGAGATCGGCTCCCGGCGCGCGGTTGGCGGTCTTGTGGACCATGAATACGCGGAATGCGAAACGCGGATCGGCCTGCTGTTCGGGCGTCAACTGGCGCTCGAAGGCGTCCATCATCGTCTCGACATGGCGCGGCAGCGTGCCAGCCTTCTTCAGCAGCGCCCGCTGGTCAGGGCTGAAAGTCACAAATTGGAGGGCGATCGGCAGGCGGCGTTCGAGGGCGTATTGCGCGCCGAACAGGCTCCTGATGGCGTCGTTGAAATTGATGCAGCAGGCTTGCAGCTTGGCGCTGACCGCATCATCGATGCGGCTGGTCGAGCGGTGTTCAATCTCGTGCCGCAGTTCCAGCAGGAAGGCTAGATTGTCCTTGGCACCCTGTTCGATGGGGCACCGCGCGTGCTTCAGGCATTGGGATAACTCCCAGTATTTTTCCGCGCCGCTCAGCGTCTTGATGACGATTTTCTCGCCGTTCTGATTCTTGGTATGGCGGTAATCGATGCCTTCGCGCTTGAACCAGGCGTGGAGAAGATAGGTCCAAGCGATGACGGCGGTGACGATGAACAGTTCGGCGCGGAACGTCAGGCCACCGCTATTGAACGTGTGAACCGCCCCGATCATTGCCTCGCGCGCCTTGATCAGCAGTTCGTCGCCACGCAGCGACAGGCCGGTTTCCGCATCCACCTCCGGCCAAGAGGCGATGAAGCTGTCCAAC
>JBBSOT010000417.1:0-4747 GCA_038259455.1 Hyphomicrobiales bacterium
AACATCACCGCCGCAACCGCGCTGATCTTGTCGCGCGTGTTCGGCAACACCCCCGACTTCTGGCTGAACGTCCAGCGACGCAATGACCTTTGGGAGGCAATGCACAGCCCGAAGGAGCGGCAGCGGATCGACCGTGCAAAGCCGCTTAAGAAAGCGGCATGACCGCCGCCCGTCCTACGCCAATCCCGTCAGGAACCGCCGAGCGCAAGTATCAGCGCGCGGCACTACGAAGCGCAGTCCAGCGTAGAGAAACGCTATTCTTTCAGCGTGTCGGTTCGGCGACTCTGGAGCAATGCCCCGAGTCTCGCGTCCGCATCCTGCATCCGCTTCCGAGCAGCTTGAACGGCTGCTGGGGAGGCCGTGGCCGTTTGCGGGCCGTCCGCCGAAGCACAACGTGGAGGCGTGGACCGTCACCGATGACTGGCCCGATCGCGTGCCGGTCACACAGGCCGAGGTGGACGTGTTCGAGGCGTGGTTTGGCGACCTGTTCGACGAGATGTTCGGGCCATGCCGATGAGGTGAGGAGATTGCCGTCATGACAGTGCCGCTGCGCGCCGCCCTTTATCTGCGCGTTTCTACCGCGCGGCAGGCCGAGCATGACGTGTCGATCCCCGATCAGCGCAAGCAGGGTGAAGCCTATTGCACCGCTCGCGGCTACCAGCTTGTCGAGACATTCGTGGACGCGGGCGCATCGGCGACCAACGATCGCCGCCCCGAGTTCCAGCGGATGATCGAGGCAGGAACGGCCAAGCCCGCCACGTTCGAGGTGGTGGTCGTCCATAGCTTCTCGCGGTTCTTCCGCGATCATTTCGAGTTGGAGTTCTACGTCCGCAAGCTGGCGAAGAACGGCATCCGCCTGTTGTCGATCACCCAGGAAATGGGTGACGACCCGATGCACGTCATGATGCGCCAGATCATGGCGCTCTTCGACGAGTATCAGTCCAAGGAGAACGCCAAGCACGTCCTTCGCGCCTTGAAGGAGAATGCCCGGCAGGGCTTCTGGAACGGCTCGCTGCCGCCGATCGGCTACCGCGTGGTCGCCGCCGAGCAGCGCGGGGCCAAGATCAAGAAGAAGCTGGAGATCGACCCGCTGCACGCCGACACCGTGCGGCTGGCGTTTCGGCTTGCGCTGGAGGGCGACGGCACATCCGGCCCGATGGGCGTCAAGTCGATCACCAAGCATCTGAACGAGCGCCGCATCTTTACCCGCGACGGCGGACGCTGGGGGATCGGCACTGTCCATCGGATGCTGACGCGCAAAACCTATATCGGCCGCCACGAGTTCAACCGTCGCACCAAGAACGGCGACAACAAGCCCGACGGAGAGGTCATCCCTGTCGCGGTGCCGCCGATCATCGACCAAGCGACTTTCGACGCCGTGCAGGCCCGGATGAAGGCCCGCAACCCGAAGGTGACGCCGCCCCAGGTGGTCGGCGGTCCCACGCTCCTTACCGGCCTGATCCACTGCGCCAAGTGCGGCGGGGCTATGACCATCCGCACCGGCAAGGGCGGGCGCTATCGCTACTACACCTGCTCGACCAAGGCCCGGCAGGGACCGACCGCCTGCACCGGCATGACCGTGCCGATGGAGAAGCTCGATGCGCTGGTTGCCGGGCATCTTGAAGACCGGTTGCTCGACCCAACCCGGCTGGAGGAGGTGTTGGCGACCGTCCTCGACCGGCGGCAGGAGCGCGCCGAACGGCGACGCGACCACATCGCCGAACTGAACAAGCGCGCCACCGAGACCGACCTACGTCTCAAACGGCTATACGACGCCATCGAGAGCGGCGTCGCCGACCTCGACGACCCGGACCTCAAGGACCGCATCGCCAACCTTAAGGCCGTTCGAGACCAGTCCCGTGTCGATGCCGACCGCGCATCAGCCATGCTGGAAAGCGCGGGTCAGAAGGCGATCACCGCGCCCATGCTCGCCAAGTTCGCGCAGACCGCGCGCCAACGGATGCGCCTGCCCGGCGGCGGCTACCGTCGCGACCATCTGCGCGCGCTGGCGCAGCGCGTCGAGGTCAACGACGGCGAGGTTCGCATCATGGGATCGAAGTCCGACCTTTTGCGGACGCTTGCCGCCGCAGGCGGTGCGGGAACACAGCCAGGCGCAGTGCCCAGCTTTGTTCCGAAGTGGCGGAGAGGGTGTCTGTCAATATAAAGGAATAAGCTTATGATAAATAACCTGAAAAATTGAAGGAGGGGGGATTAATGCCCCCGCTTGTACCCCCAAATCTTCGTCGGTGACGAGCAAGAGGCATATGATAGCATGGTGCAGGACACCAATATGCATCGAGCCGTCAGCAGGCCGGGCTCGTCCTTGTGTCGCTGCGTAATCTTGCCAGAACAGTCTTCGGTGGTCAGCTTGGCGGCCGGCGGGTTCAAAAACTCCTAGCGCCTTCACTGGCCCGTAGCCTTTCCGCTACCTGCAGCAAGTCCGCGTCCTCGGGGTCGCGCCTACCTATCTCCTCCAGCACGTTTGCCATCAGGCCGCTCATTGTCGGGCGCTGGGCCTGACGGTTACTCTGGGGCGAGGAGGTAAGATTGGCCTCCGGTTGGTTCATCGGGCCCATCGCTTCGTTGCTACTCGGCATTGATTATCTCCAATGACGTGGCGCTGTGGTCTCGTCACCGACCAGGCCCGCACCCTGTACAGCACTTTCAATAGCGTCGGCCTGTTCGGCGTAATTGTCCAGCGCCTCGCTATCCGCGCGATCATGGTGAGGTTCCCGTAACCGACAATACAGCCATATGGCATGATGGACGCCGAAGGCGCCATCTGTGCACTGAACGCCGTCCCATCGACGAGGCGGCCGTTCTTCATGAAAAAGGCGCGTACCGCCTCGTAGCGGGTGCCGCGATGGGCCTGCACCAGTTCGGCTAGTTGCCCGGCTCTTTCGAAGGTGCGGACGATGAGGAGAGAGCTTCCTGATCGGTTGACGGCTTTGGTGATCCCGAGGGCGCGGATGGCACCTCGCTTCGATACGGCACCTGAACCCCTCCGCACATCCCTTGGCGCAAGATCCGCGAAGTCGTAAGACGTTTTCCGCTCATATACCTAATATAGCCGCGCACACTTGGTTAAACAACATTTGCAGGTGTGCCATGCTAGGCCTCGTGGACAAAGGGTATCCACAGTTTGATTGAGGCGAGCGCGACGAAGCCGAGGTAAGATTCCCGGGTTTTGTCGTACCGGGTGGCGACACGGCGCCAGTTCTTCAGCTTGCTGAACATTCGCTCGACGAGATTGCGCCAGCGGTATTTCTCGCGGTCGTGCGCGATCGGTACGCGGCGGTTGCTTTTGGTCGGGATGACCGCCTCGACACCAGCAGCGGAGATCTCTGCGCGGATGGCGTCGGCGTCATAGCCTTTGTCGGCGAGCAACGCCTCGATACGGTCGGCCACCATCTGGAACAGCGGACCAAAGCCTTGGACATCGTGCGACTGTCCAGGCGTCAGCACGAACCCGAGGGGCCGGCCTTGTCCATCGCATCGGGCGTGGAGCTTGGTGGTGAAGCCGCCGCGCGATCGGCCAAGCCCCTCGTGCTCCTGATCCCCTTTTTTAGCCCGACGGCACAATGATGTGCCCGGACCACGGTGCTATCGATCATGTCGGCGCTGGTATCGCGGTCCACCATCTCGGTCAGCGTCTCCAGCAGAGCGTCGAACACGCCCATCTCGACCCAACGGCGATAGCGCCGGAACACGCTGTTCCACTTCCCATATTCGTCCGGCAGCAAGCGCCATTGGGCGCCCGAACGCGCCATCCACACCATGCCCTCGAAGTAGCGCCGGTTGTCGCCAGCGGGTCGGCAGCCCCGTCCATGCTCAGGCGGCAGCAACGGGCCAATCAGCGCCCACTCCTCCTCCGACACCCCGATCCGTTCGCCCAAAGCTGCCTCCAAAAGACAGCCTTGAATCAACTCCCGAGTCTCAGGTCAAGCTTTGTCCACGAGGCCTAGACAAGCTGGTGGCGACCGAACGCCGTTGTAAACGAAGTCGCCTCGCCAGCTAAGATTGAAGGTTTCCCGTGACACTGCGGCAAGCGAGTGTAGGCGAAGCTAATCCCCGCGGCCACTTGAAGGCTCACCTTCTAGCTCAAGCCAAACGCTTCCTCGCTGAGGCCATGTCCGCGATAACGTTGGCGCACGTCGGCCAGTTGCGCCGCATTGCCGGCCGCCGCAAGGCTCAGCACCGCCCACTCCTTCTCGTCGAACCGCCCTAGGTCGCGCATGGCATGCAGGGCCTCATGGTTCAGCACGCCCTCGGCCTTGTCGAGCCCGGTATAGGCAATCTGGATCAGCAGCCGGCGGCCGAAGAAGGCACCCTCGGCGCCGGCCATTTCGCGGCCTCTGTCAGGGTCGGTGATGGCTGCGGCCACCTGCATGCTCACCTTGTCGCTCAGCCCCAGCGCCTTCAACCGCGCCCCCAGATGCGTGCCCAAGTCGCTGAAAGCTTCGGCGCCGATGGTCGGCTTGGTATCGAACTTGCGGAAGTCGTCGATCTCGAATAAATTCAGTCCATCTGGGGATGACTTCAACTCAGGATCGTCCAGCGCTTCGGCGCTGTTCCCTTCGCCAGACCTGCTCTGGCGGTCCCCGGACGCCCCTCCCGTCGGGCTATACTGGAACTGCGTCATCCTCGAGGCCATCACCGTGGTGTTGCCGGCCATCATCCTGACGGTCGAAGGCGAGGTAGTAAGCTAGGTAGCGAAGATGGGCAGCGTCGATCCCATCGCCATGCT
>JBBSOT010000418.1:0-4737 GCA_038259455.1 Hyphomicrobiales bacterium
CACGGCGCGCGTGCAAACGGGTCAGACGGGGCTGAGCAGAATTGAGTCGATCCGCTCTTGGCGCAATTGCCCGGCGATCTGGTCCGCCGCCATTGTCATGCCTGCGGGATCGGTCGATCCCATCACAGTGAAATGGGTCTCAGCCACACCGCCGATCACGCCGTCGGCCGCAAGCTCACGCAGGCGGTCGATCGGGTAGACAACGTTTAGATCGCGCTGAAACCCGGCGCGATCGAAGTTAATCGAGACGTGGCTTGTCAGGAGGTCGCCTCCAGGCATGGAGGCCGGAAGGAAACGACACTCAGCACTGCCGAATGGGAAAGGCTTGTCGCCGCGCCTGATTAATGCAGCGCTGGATACGATTGCTACTCGGCGCTGCGCCAGCGGCGGACCGACAACAAACGGTTGGGTCTCAAATACTGGGCACGGCGCAGCAACCACGGCATCTCGCGTCGGCTGCGGTATGTCCTCGAGACGAGCCATCGTCTTCCTCCGTTCAGACACCTCAGCGGACGTGCCGCCACTTGCCAATCACTGTCATGTTTTATAGCGTGCGCTTTAATACGACGCAAGCTGGATGGATTGAAATTGCCTCGACCTCGCGAATTCGATGAAGATGTTGCACTCGAGGCTGCGATGCGGCGCTTTTGGGCGGACGGATTCGCCGGCACGTCCGTGCGCGACCTCGGCGATGCGATGGGACTTGGTCAGGCGAGTTTCTATAACGCTTTCAGCAACAAACGAACGCTCTTTACCCAATGCCTCGATCGCTATCTGGATGCCAATATGCGGGCGCGCATCGCGCGGGTAGAAAAATCGTTCCCGCCCCGTCTAGCGATCGAGACTTTCCTGGCGGAAATCGTCGAGCGCTCACTCGAAAGTCGCCTCGGTTGCCTGCTGGCCAATGCGGCGCTGGAGGTCGCGCCGCACGACCCAGAGATCGCCGCAGTCGTGGCGGAGCGCATGGGCGAGTTGGAAGCATTCTTCCGGCGATGCGTTATCGCTGGCCAGCGCGACGGCAGCATATCGCCCGGCGTCGATCCGGCGGATGCCGCGCGCCTTTTGCTTACCACAGTGATGGGGCTGCGTGTTCTCGCGCGCGGCTTTCCAGATCGGGCGGTGCTCGAAGGCGCTGCCCGGCAGGCGCTCAGCGTACTTGGTAAGCCTGTCCGGCGGCGAAAGCCATCCGCTCGCAAATAGAAGGAGGCCCGAGATGATCCGCTTTTACTACCATCCGACCCCGAACCCGCTGAAAATTTCGCTCTTTCTCGAAGAGACGGGTCTGCCATACGAAGTCGTCCCCGTAGACACGAGCAAAGGTGAGCAGCATTCGCCGGAGTTCAGGGAAATCAACCCGAACTCCAAAGTGCCCGCGATCGTCGACACCGACGGGCCTGGCGGTAAAGAGGCGCGGGTGTTCGATTCGAGCGCGATCCTCCTCTACCTTGCCGACAAGACCGGCAAGTTCGGCGGTTCGCCCGAAGACCGACCAGAACTCATGTCCTGGCTCTTCTTCATCGCGTCCGGCCTCGGCCCATTCTCCGGCCAGGCGGTGCACTTCCAGTTGTTCGCACCCGCCGGCTCCGACTACGCCGTCAACCGCTACCGGCGCGAGGCGGAGCGGCATTATCAGGTGGTCGAAGACCATCTTGCAGGCCGTGATTTCGTTGTCGGCGACAGTTACACGATCGCCGACATGTCGCTCTGGGGCTGGATCGATCGCGCAGCCCGCGTGATGCACGGCGCGGCTGAACCGCTCGGCACTTATCCGAATATCAAGCGCTGGTTCGCGTCGATAGACGCGCGTCCGGCCGTCGCGCGCGCCCGTGCGGTCGGGGCTGCTCATGCTTTCAAAACAGAGCGGGATGAGCAGGCGCTGCGGGCACTGTTCCCCTCAAACTATTCGCGCACGGCGTGATCTCCCGCAATCGAGCCCCGGAAGCCGCGACGCTTCCAGAACAGATTCAGGAGCTTCGAACATGACAAATCAGGCCGAATACACCCCGCCCAGGATATGGACCTGGAGCCAGGAAAACGGCGGTGCCTGGGCAAGCATCAATCGTCCGATCTCCGGTGCGACACACGACAAGGCGCTGCCGATCGGCCGTCATCCGTTGCAGCTTTACTCGCTTGGCACACCGAATGGCGTAAAGGTCACGGTGATGCTTGAGGAGCTACTGGCCCTTGGCCATGCCGGTGCCGAGTACGATGCGTGGCTCATTAAGATCGGCGACGGAGATCAGTTCAGTAGCGGCTTCGTCAGTGTTAATCCCAACTCCAAGATCCCGGCTCTGATGGATCGTGGCGGCCCAAAGCCGGTGCGAGTTTTCGAATCTGGTGCGATCCTGATGTATCTCGCTGAAAAATTCAGGGCGTTCCTGCCAACCGAGACCGCGATCCGCGCCGAGTGCCTGTCATGGTTGTTCTGGCAGATGGGTAGCGCGCCGTATCTAGGCGGCGGCTTCGGCCACTTCTACGCCTACGCGCCAACGAAGATCGAATATGCGATAGATCGTTTCGCGATGGAGGTAAAACGCCAGCTCGATGTGCTGGATAAGAGGCTTGCGGATAATGAATACCTTGGCGGCCGCGATTACACGATCGCCGACATGGCGGTGTTTCCCTGGTACGGCGGACTTGTAAAGGGCTGGAGCTACGACGCTGCCGAATTCCTGCAGGTGCAGGATTATAGGCACGTCCAACGCTGGGCCGATACCATTCTGGAGCGCCCGGCTGTGCGGCGCGGGCGCATGGTCAATCGTGTCCGTGGCGAACCGTCGAACCAGCTGCACGAGCGTCACGCCGCCAGTGATTTTCAGACGAGGACACAGGACAAGCTTACGACCGCAAAGTAGGCGTATCCGGCGTGACACTTCCATGTCAGCGGCAGTCGTGTTCACCCGAGCATCAGACAACAAAGGACGAGGAAATGGCTGAGACTCTCTCGGAGCAGTTAGCCGATTACCGTGATACCCGGGCCGAGTACCGTAAGCGCACAGATCCTTTCAAAGTGCTGCGAGTGCTGGAGAACCGAGTTGCGGCAGAATAATTCCAGGGGACCCGACAGAGTTGTTTCGACGCTTCCGTCTGCTCACCAGGCTGAGATGACCGTCATGTTGATAATCCTAGCTACATCGTGAACCCAATACCGGAGACGACTGCGGTCGCTGTGGTCTCACGCCGCTTTACGTTCGACACGCGAACGGAGGCGTGGGGCTATCTCTGTGGCTGTGTTCTCGCGCTTGGCGCCTCGTTGTCATTTGCTACCGCGCGCGCCGGCATAATCAATGGACTGACACCTGGCGACCTGATCCTGATGCGGTTTGGTGTCGCCGGAGTCGTGCTTATGCCGCTGCTACTGCGTTGGGGGCTGCCGACCTTGGCAGGTATCGGTTGGCGACGCGGCCTCATTCTAACGGTGCTGGGCGGCCCAGCCTTCGCACTCATGCAAATGGGCGGATACGCCTTTGCCCCCTTGGCCCACGGTGCCGTCATCCATCCGGCCTCGGTCACCATCCTGAGTACGGGGATCGCCGCAGCCATGCTGGGCGAACGGCTCAGCCGCCTCCATTTGATCGGGGCAGGACTGGTCATTGGTGGTATCGTGCTGATCAGTTGGCAGGGGCTACATGCAGCAATCGACGTAGACACTTGGGTCGGTGATCTACTGTTTTTCACCTCCGCCGTGTTGTGGGCGGTCTTTACGGTGCTGATCCGTTATTGGCGGTTACCGGCACTTCGTGCGATTGCCGTGGTGTCGTTCCTGTCTCTGGTTGTGATCCTGCCGGGTTATCTCGCTTGGTATGGCCTAGAGCATTTACGCGCACGCCCACCTCTCTCGATGGCGATACAGGCGCTGGTGCAGGGCCTGATGCAGGGCGTCGTGGCACTTACCGCCTACAGCCAAGCCATCCGGGTTTTGGGCGTCAGTCGAGCCGTACTGTTTCCAGCAATGGTGCCGGCCGTATCCATCCTTATTGGCATTCCGATCGTGGGCGAGGTCCCAACCGCAATCCAAGTCACCGGCCTGCTACTCGTGACAATTGGCCTTATGTGCGCAATTGGAGCATTCCGATGGATAACAGGTTCGAAAAGACCATCGCGTTGACCCTCTCCTAGGTGGAGAGCATGCTATCCTGTGGGGTTCATTATGCTGCCAATGCGACTACCTGGTCGCTGGCCATTGGACGGAAGCCCGAATAACGACGACGGAAGGCGCCCTCGAGCGTATCGTTCAGCACCGCTGTTCGCACGTCGAGGAAGGAGTGCACCGTCGCCCTGTTCTAGCGCATCTGCTGTTTCTTGTTCATGCGTTTGGCGATGATCTTGTTGACCGTACTCTCCACGAAGGGACCGTGTTGCACGGATCAGGAGTTGGACGCAGTAACCCCAATCCTGGCCTGGTTTCAGGTGATGCGGACATAGTTCGGGCGTCCCAGATCCAGCATCCGGTTCAGAACATGAACCGCAACATCCACCTCGATTGCCCGACGCGGCTCCGTGCGCGAGCGTAGCCCATCGCCGATCACTCGTTTGTAGCGTCCGATTGCCGCTTCAGCTCGGGCTCGTTTGTTGTACCCTGACGCCTTCTGCCAACCCATGCGCCCGCCCTCTGTGCCAACAATGATGAGACACAGACCCACCGGGAGTTTAGACCCTAGGGCGCGGAAGGATCATCTCACTCATGCCCATGCTGCAGACACCGATCGATGCCGAGACGAGTGCCGCCACGGGCGA
>JBBSOT010000419.1:0-4727 GCA_038259455.1 Hyphomicrobiales bacterium
CACCTCTCGCCGACGGACCCGCAGGGGACTAAGGGGACTCTCTTCGCGGCCGGCTCCCCGCCCTGGCTACGCCGCCTCGGCTCTGATCAACTGAGCAGCGGCAATTCGGTGCACACTGGTTCGTCACGGTCGATGAGCAGCCAGTCACAGCCCTGATGCTCGGCCGCTTCGAGGATCGCCCAAAGCGTGTCGGAGACGTCGACCGGTCGTTCATCTTCCAGAACAAGCGCCGTGTTCAGGAAGAAGCCGTAGCGATGTGCCTCAACAGCGATGCCGTGGAAATCGATGGTAGGACGTCCATCGGTGATCGGCGCCGACCTGATCAGCCGTTCGATGGTGCGCAATTCCGCTGGCGGCAGGTGCCTTGGCGAAAGGACAGCAAGCCCTGAGATACGCATGGCGGGACCCCCTTCAGACTGACGGCGCAGCGGTGTCGGCTGCGTCTAGTGGTTCAAGGACGATGGTCGTGCCGCTCGGGCCATGCTCGAGCCGCAAGACGCGATCTGCAGGGATCAACCAGCGCAGGTTCTCGTGGAACGCTGCCTCGATGCTCGCAACCGTTGCTACCTCGGCACCCTGCAGCAGTGAAGTCGCGAGGACGATGCTTTGGCTCCGCCAGTAGCGCAGCTGGGTATCAAAGCTGTCGCAGTCCCGGTCGTCAGAATGGCAGAAGTAAGCAGCATCGAGATAGTCTGCGAGGATGCCGGGGGTGAGCTTGCATGTGGCTGACTCAAACCCCCTGACGACAGCGATGCTGGCACCTTCGAGGTCCCAGTTGTCGTCGGTTTGCAGCAGCATGTCGGTGTTAAGCTGATAGACCTGTTCAAGCCCCTGCTCGTTGACGCTGAGTTCGGCCGCGATCGCGTCGACGGCAGGGTTGTCGAGGTTGAGCAGATCGCCGCAAACTGTATCGACGAAGATCGCCGAGCCTTGCTTGATGACGAAGCGCAAGGTTTCGACGCGGGCGAGCCTGTCGTACCAATCATATCCTGCGAGGCGTGCTTCGGCGCGCACGAGACGCTCAGAGAGGGCAGTGTTCGATACGGCAAGGGCACGGGACAGGCTCTGCTCATTGGCAGCCCCCATAGTTGCGACCACGATGAGATCGTTGCCGGTGCGCGTTACCCGTTCCCGGTAGTCGGCCAGCGCCGGGTCGGCAGTGATCGCCACAAAGCCGGTCAATCCCTCGGCGGCCGGTGCAAGATCGAACCCCAGGACCTTGGCGCGGCACCAGTCCTCATAGGCAAGCCGGTGCTGGCCGCGATTTGCGATGGCCCCGTAAATGGCCTCCTCGACTGCGCGATCGAGCTCCCCGAGGAACCTGGTTGCAACGATTTCCTTGCGGGCGGGCAGCGTCAGCTGGAGTTCCGGGCAATCGACAATGTCGATCTTCGTGCACCAGATTTTGTCGGAGTCGATCTCTTTTATCATCGGCAGCTTGTGCTCGACGGTGAGGCCGTGAAAGTTGATCGATGACCGGAACACGCCGTAGCGATCGGGCGTGTTGGAGACGCCGATCCGCAATCCATCGAACTCTGCGATGGTTTCAGCGCCGCCGAGGAAATCGAGGCGTTCCAGCACGGTGCCGTTCAATTCGACCTCGATCGGATAGTAGCGGGCGCTGGCGGCGATAGCCTTGCAGGCATCGTCGATACGACCGGCAGAAATCTCGACGGTGAACGTCGTGCCCATGCTGCGCACGCAGCCATGCACCTCGATGTCGCGCCCCGATGTCCAGTCAGCCCCCTCGATGACGGCTGACCAGCCAAGGCTGCTTGTGCTGCGTGTCGTGACGCGGACTCGGCGACCGGCGAGACTGAACACGCCCATGCCGGCGGGGTCTTCGCTGCGCATTGTGTTCTTGTCCCACCCGGATGCACCCAGGCGGAGCAGCTTGGTCGGGTCTTCGATACCGCGGCCATCGTCGGCTATGGTCAGTGTTGCGCTGTGATGGCTGTGCTGGGTGGTTGTCACCACCACTCGGGTTGCGCCTGCACGCCGCGCGTTCTGCAGCAGCTCGGTCGCGATGTCGGCTTCGGTCTGGTTGAACAGCCGCGTTACCTTGCCGATGAGGCCCGGGTCGACGCTGGCGTTGATGGCATGAACGGTCATGGTGCTGATCCTCTTGTCGAACGAGATGGTTCGATGCGCCGCTGCCACCTTCCCTCTGACCGGTTATTGGGAATCACTCGCGTCGAATTGCTGCGAGAGCCGCTGCCCCTTGGTCATCCAGGGCTCGACGCGCAGCGCCCGGGCCCAATCCGCAAAGCTGGGGATGCGCCCCAAGTGTCGGCTAGGGAGAGAACATTGCTGCTCTCCCCCCGCCTCAGAACCGTACGTGACTCTCCCGAGTCATACGGCTCAAGCAGGTCCTATGCATCGCGTAGAAGCTCCGCTCCGAACCGTCGGCGAGTGAAACCCGCCTTCGCGTGGAGCTGGTCGTGGCAGAACAGGTGTAGCAAGCGGATATTCTTTAAACGCTCGCGCGATGGATCATCCTTTGCCAGAATCGTATGATGCTCCTCGATCGCCTCTCCATTAAAAAGGCTTTCGTTGCACACCGGACACCGCCCCATTTGAGACTGGATCAGAATCGTCCGACGCTTCGATACCCGGGAGCCGGGCGTCTTTGTCGTTCGATCTTTCCAATATCGGCGCAGCGCCGGGTCGTCAGGCGACGCTCCTTGCCGCACCATGGGATGGCGCTCGATTCCGAGGAAGCCGAGCCGGGTAAGATACTGCCCCGTCTCGGTATCGCCGAACACCCCTCGGTCCTCGCGCGTGGTATCAAACCTGCCAAAATAGCGGGTTCGCTGCCATCGCCACGATTTTTTGGGATGCCGACGCATTACCCAGCGCATCAGCCGCCAAGACAGCCAATGGTCGAGCTTGTTGAACACCCGATTGGAAGCCGCGACCCGGAAGTAGTTGCCCCAGCCAATTATGATTGGCCGGAGCCGGTTGATCACGATTTTGGCGTTCAGCCCTCCAAGGGAGAGCACCTCATCGCGTATCCGGGCCTTGAACTTCGCAACCGACGCCTTGCTTGGCTGGATATACAGCTTGACCCCACGATTTGACCTCGGCGCATCGTACTGGCGAATATTGAAGCCGAGGAAGTCGAAGCCCTGAAGAATGTGGGTGATCCGGGTTTTCTCAGCGGAGAGTTCAAGCCCTCGCTGCCCCAGCCACGTTCCCATGACCCCGACGACCTGTTCAGCATCCTCCTTGCTTTCGCAAAAGACCACGAAGTCATCTGCGTAGCGTACAAGGAACCTTCGGTTTGTTGCCGCAGGGCGGCCTCGGATGATCCGGCGAATGCCGAGTGCATCCTCCATGCCGTGCAAAGCGATATTGGCCAACAGCGGGCTGATTACGCCACCTTGCGGCGTGCCCTGATCCGTTGCCGCCCAACTGCCGTCTTCGACAATCCCGGCCTTCAACCATTGCCGCACCAGTTCCCGACCGGGCGCAAGCCCGATTGATCGCAGGAGCGGTTCATGGCCGATGTTGTCGAAAGCCCCTTTGATGTCGGCGTCCACGATCCACCGCATGCGACCGCGAGGGTTCGCAAGATTGTAGATCATGGCGATTGCGTCATGGGGGCTTCGTCCGGGACGAAAGCCGTAACTGGTTGGCTCGAATCTAGCTTCCCATTCGGGCTCCAACGCATTCTTGACGCGGGCCTGCATGGCCCGGTCACGAACTGTCGGTATCCCGAGCGGTCGGCTTTTGCCGTTTGCCTTCGGTATGTACACGCGTCGTGCCGGAGATGCTCGCCAAGGCTGATCCGCATGAAGATCGTTGACCAAGTTCATCCTGGCCTTCGACGTTCGCACAACAACCCTGTCGACTCCGGCGGTATGCTTACCACTATTGAGCTGCGTGACACGCCGCACGCTGACCAGCGTGTTGGAGCGCGAGCGCAGCATCAGCTTCTGCAACGAGCGAATTCTTTCGAGATCACCCGATTGCGACGCCCTGAAGATACGCATCCGCAGATTACGCACGTTGCGGTTAGCGCGCCGCCAATCGACGGCGTTCCACCCGCTCTGTTCCTCGGTTCCGTTTGCTAAGACATTGTCCTGCATCGAACTTGTCCCTCGGTTAGTAATCATTGATGCTCAAGTCAGGGAACCCACCTGTTCCACGTCAGCGCGCTTTCGCGTCGGGTATCTCCTCGTTGCCGAGGCCCGTATCCGGCCGGTTATGGATTCCCGTTGCCTTTCGGCGGCCGGCATTCGCTTCTTGGAACTTCCTCAGCCCGCTGCTGAATTGGGCCTTCCTTGCGGTCGGCTTACCGAGGGGCGTGGTCACGCCGATCTCGGACAGCAACGGGGTTACTACGTTCACCAATCTTGAGGTGCGGTCCGGGTGGGGCGCTCTCTATACTCCGGGGTCGTGGTGCCTTCCGCTTCGGACGCGAAGGAGTCCGGAGCCTGCGCTGCATCCGGGAAGGTGGATACAGCCTGTGACCCGATCGCCGGTAACTCGTCATCCACCGGCGTTCACGTTGACGGAGCCTCATCAAGAGTTCGCTTGCGCTCGCCCTTTCGGACCTTCCCCTGTCTGCTCGGCCCGCCCGATGACTGGCGGCGCTTGGACGTGACTTCGAGCTTCGCACCCCGCCGTTACCAGCGACGCACGTCGAAGTGGGGATGGGTGTTCAGGCACTCACCCAGGGTCTTCAAACCCACTCAAATATTGGTGCATCGTATCGCACCTTC
>JBBSOT010000420.1:0-4709 GCA_038259455.1 Hyphomicrobiales bacterium
ATAGTTGGCGCTTCGGTTTGCGTCGAACTCTTGCTGAAGAGATAGAGCCGCCACAGGCGAAAATCCCGCTGCATGTCCGCCCTTTTGAATCCGGCGACGAAGAGGCGCTGTTCGGGCATCGGCTCAGTGGAACTGACATAGAGGATGCGCGAGAGATCCGCTATCGGCTGGAGTATCTGGAGGATGACATCCAGACGCCCTTCGTCGCTATCGACGAAACCACGGGGATGCCATGCTATTTGCAGTGGCTCATTGGGGCGGACCAGAACGCGATACTCCAAGCCAAGCCGAGGGGTTTTCCCATTCTGGCTCGAAACGAGGCATTGCTTGAGAACGCCTATACGCCGCCGGCCTATCGCGGCAAACAAATCATGGCTGCGGCGATGTATCTTATCGCCGAGCGGTCCAGCCATTTTGGCGCCGACTACGCCATAACTTTCGTAGCTGGCGAAAACATTCCCTCACTCAAGGGATGCAAGCGTGCCGGGTTCAGAATTTACATGGTTCACGAACAGCAGGACTATTGCTTTGGTCTCCGCACCCGAAGTAACTTCACAGTTCTCCGTGAGGGTGATCCTCGCTCCTTGCTGCTGGGCGCCTAAACCTTCCAGCCCTCCGTCGGCAGGGTCGCGATTGCTGCAAATCGGAAACAATCTCTGAGACTGTGTGTTGGAATCAGCCGCGCAGTTCTGTCGCGTCGCATGTGCCATTCTGTTCCCCTGCGAGTGTTACGCGGATATAGCGGGTATCGAATCGTGCTGACTGCCGAACGAATGAGACCATTGGAGGCTTCCGGAACCGTTCGTTGTGAAAATGACACCACTTTAGCGTGCAAAGACCTGGGGAAGAAACTACTCAAAGTGGTAAAGTTGACCAAGCCACCCCGGTATCTCTGAATGGCCAAACAAGTTTCTGAAATTGTGGTCATGATCCCTAGCCTTTGAACACACTTCCGCCATATTCTGGTTAAGGCGATTTCGATGCCGGGGATCCTGGCGCAGTTGCTTAGTGCCGATTTTACTTGATAGCAGTTAAGGGGTGGAGTTTTTCTAGGATGATACATGCTAATATTCGAAATGAGCAGCTCGAAAAGCTATCGTTTCCAATTTCGCAACAATACATTGATTCCGACGAGGACCTTTGTGGCCGCACAATCAAGCGGATTTTCGACATCGTCATGGTGATTTTGGCAATCTTCACGCTAGCACCCTTGCTTGCCTGTCTGGCACTGGCGGTCAAGTTGTCGGATGGTGGCCCGGCCCTGTTCGGTCAGATCAGGATCGGGGCAGACGGTAAACCATTTAAAATGTGGAAGTTTCGCAGCATGGTGCCGGAAGCGGACGTAATACTTCGGGAACATCTGGCGGGCAACCCTCTGGCCGAACGAGAGTGGCGCACCAGCCGAAAGCTGAAATGCGATCCGCGGATTACGAACCTTGGCCGCGTCTTGCGAAAATACAGCGTCGATGAGCTGCCGCAGCTTTTTAATATCCTTTCCGGGGAGATGAGTTTTGTCGGACCGCGCCCGATTACGGAAGCGGAATGCAGTCTGTATGGCCTTTCCCTGCGCCATTACATGTCCTGCAGGCCGGGCCTGACCGGCATCTGGCAGGTTTGCGGTCGCAACGACTCTTAATTTAAGCGGCGGGTTGCTCTTGACCGCTATTATTCGACACACTGGACGCTGCGACTCGATCTTCTTCTCATACTGAAGACGGTGCCAGTGGCTTTGTCTGGACGCGGCTCCTATTGAATTGCCTCTGGCTCGGGCTGACGAACCTGAAGGAACGATAAAATGTCGATCTGCAGACGGTTATTCGCTTTGCTATTCTGCCTCTATGTTCTTCCGGCAATCGGAATGGCGGACGGCTATCAGATCGAATCCGGAGACGTATTGAGCCTGCGTGTCCTGGAATGGCAACCTATCGAGAACCGCGTACAGGAATGGGAAGCTTTCAGTGTGGAGTTGCTGGTTGATGCCGACGGACTGGTCACGATTCCGTTTCTAGGTCAAATCAACGCTGCCACCCTATCCCCCGCCGAGCTTTCGGCGAATATCTCGGATGGATTGAAGCAACGTCTCGCGATCTCGACCTCGTTGGACGCGGTCGTGGCGGTGGCACGGTACCGTCCCGTCTATATCGCCGGCGCGGTGCGTACTCCGGGAGAGTACACATTTCGACCGGGACTGACGGCGGCCCAGCTTGTCGCCCAGGCAGGTAGTGGCGCATTGCAGGGATCGGGGGCGATCGACCCGCGCGAAGTCATGTCCCGTGAGGGAACCATGCACTTGCTTACGCTGGAGAGCGAGCGTCTGACCATCCGGCGGGCAATGCTTCAGGCCGCCGTGGACGGGCTGGAAACCTTGGTCGTTCCGCCGCGGCAGGGGCGCGCGGCCTGGCCGGCCAGCCTCGTGAAAATCGAGAATGAGGTGCTGCGGCTACGACGCGTTCGACGCTCGCGCGAGCTTGCAGCTCTGGACAACCAGATCCTCCTTCTGCGGAATGAGATCGAGACACTTACCGAGCGATCCGTTGCGCAGGAGGCGCTGATCGAAAGCGCCCGAAGCGAGCGCGAAAACACTAAGTCGCTCGCCGAGCGCGGTCTGGCCGTCGGATCGCGCGTGGCAGAGACCGAACGCAATCTTGTGCTGCTCGAGGCGCAGTTGCTCGACATCTCGACGGCCACTCTCCGAGCCCGACAGGCCATTACTCTCGCCGAGGCGGAGAAATCGGCGCTGCGGGACCGGGAACTTATCGAAGATACGCGCGAACTGCAGCGGGTCGAAGAGGAACTGGAGCGTGTGCTGGGGTCACTTGCCACGCAGCAAGGCATCTCGATCATGGAAAGGGGGCTCGTCTTCGGCGGCGAGATGGCCGAGGATGACCGCGCCCTGTCCGAACCTGTCGTGACAATTGTCCGGGGTGAAAGCGGCGACGTCGTCGAACTGTCCGGGCCGGGAGTTTTTCTGGCGCCTGGAGATATAGTCAATGTTGAGATGCCACGGTCCTGGGGCCGGTGGCTTGATGAAGTGCGAGGTCCTCCAATCCAATGAATACGGGCCTTGTGGACATAGAAATAGACGCCGACGCCGCCGGCGTTTTCGTGCGTCCGCATGTCTCGCACGCGCGTGGACGCAGCGCGGTCCTAGGGGTCGGCTGGTCCGCGTTGAACTCAGGCTCGGCGATGCTGATTTCGATCCTTGTATTTATCGTCACATCGCGGGTCCTTAGCCCTGAAGAGTTTGGTATTGTGGCGCTCGCCCTGTCGATTGTCACCATGGTGGGCTGCTCCACGCCGGGCGGTTTTGGCGAGGCAATCATCCAGCGCGCGGAAATCAGCGACGTGCATCTCGACACGGTGTTCTGGATTTGCACGGTCTCAGGCGTGGTGCTCTATTTGCCGATCCTGCTTTTCGCGAGCACCGTGGCCGAGGCAAGCGGCCAACCGATGCTTGCCTACCTGTTGCCGTTCTTTGGCGTGAAGCTGATCATTGATCTTGCGGCAGTGGTGCCGCAGGCGCTCGTGGTAAGGGCGATGAAATTCAAGTATGTCGCCGCTCGGACGGCCATCGGCAACAGTGTCGGAGGGATAGTTTGCGTCGTCATGGCGTTGAATGGCTACGGCCTATGGGCGCTCGCCATGGCACCCATGATCACATCAATCATTTCCTTTGCCATTCTGGTAAAGGCCGCGCGCTGGTGGCCCGGAACCCATCTGAGCTTTGAGGCGCTGCGCGATCTGCTGCGATTTGGACTATTTGCAACTGGCAACAACGCGCTGCATCACCTGAACGTAGACAGGCTGGTATTGGGATTTCTGGCCGGGCCGGCGGTGTTGGGCCTCTACTACCTCGGGAAGCGATTATTCGACATCCTGAGCGGCGTAACCGTGGGGGCCACCTGTTCTGTGACCACAGTGTACTTTGCCTCAATCCAGGAGGATCCGGAAACGCATGTCAGTGCATTCCGCAATGCCCTTCGCGCAACAACGATTGTGGCCTTTCCAATCTTTGGCGGGCTCTATGTACTGGCCGACAGCGGCGTGCCACTGATCCTTGGCGAGCACTGGTTGCCGGCCCTTCCGGCAGTCATGGCGTTTGCGGTCATCGGCCTGTTCGCCGGGCTGCTGGGGTCGTCGGTCTCATTGGCGAATGGCTTGGGGCGAGCGGACCTGAGTTTTGCGGTCGACATGATGCGCAACCTGCTGTCGGTGGGAGCGATCCTGCTGGCGTTGGATCATGGTTTCGAAGCGGTGATGGCCGCACTTGTCGTGGCACATGCCATCATGCTGCCAAGTGGTTATCTCATCGCCCGGAAGCTCATCGGAATCTCACTCTGGAACTATCTCTCTGCACCTGCAATCCCGCTCCTGACGACTCTTGTGATGACAGGTGCCATGGTATCGTTGCCCATGGTGCTGCCCGGGCTTGAAGCTGCGCCTTTGCTGATACTGCAATCCTGTCTGGGGGCAGCTATCTACGTCGGCCTGACGCTACAATTGTCGAAGCAACAGATTGCTGAACTGCGACAGGCCTTCTCCAAGGGAGGCCGGTCGTGAGCGAGTCGCTACAGGCCGCCCGCGCCGCTGGCGTCGAAGCGCCGCCGGAAGAAAATGCCGGTCAGCCGCCTATTTCGGTCATCATGGCCAATCTCAACGGTGCGGCATTCCTTGGGCGGGCGATCCAGTCGGTGCTGGAGCAAACCCAT
>JBBSOT010000421.1:0-4707 GCA_038259455.1 Hyphomicrobiales bacterium
AACCGGCGCGTTTCGAGTGCGAAGATCAGCTTCAGGAAACCCGTATTGACCCCCATGATATGGCCGCGCGAGGTCTCGCGAAACCGTGCGACGCCCACCTCGTAGGTGATGCCGCTTTCGCGCACCTGCTCCTCGGACTGTCCGACCGTCGAGATCTCCGGTACCGCATAGATGCCGTAGGGGAACGTCTCTGGCGGCGGCGGCAAGGCGACGCCGAAGGCGTGGCAGGCCGCAACGCGCCCCTGTTCCGTCGAGGTCGAGGCGAGGCTTGGAAAGCCGATCACGTCGCCGGCGGCATAGATATGCGGCACGGTCGTCTGGAATGTCTGCGGGTCGACCTTGATGCGGCCGCGTGCGTCGGCCTCGATCCCGACCGCCTCGAGGCCGAGGTCGCCGACATTGCCCGACCGCCCTGCGGCGTAAAGAACCATATCCGACCGGACGCAGCGGCCGTCCGCCAGCGTCACCTCGGCGCAGTCCGGCTTAGAGACGATGCTCTTGACGGGGCTGCCCAGCCTGATGGTCATGCCGCGGTCGCGCATCTGGTGAATGAAGTCGTCCACGATTTCGCGATCGACGAAATCCAGGATCGAATTGCGCGGCTCGACGAGCGTCACAGGCACATCGAGCGCCGAGAAAATCGTCGCATACTCGACCCCGATAACGCCGGCTCCGATGACGGTCAGCGTGCGCGGCAGATGCGCAAGTTCCAGCATTTCGTCGCTGTCGAAAATCCGCTTCTTGTCAAACGGCACGTCGGCGGGACGATGCGGCCTGGTGCCCACTGAAATCAGCGCGTTGGTGAATCTTGCCTCGCTGTGCTCGCCGGCCTCGGTGGCCAGGCTCACCGTGTTGGCGTCCTTGAACACGGCCGCCGCCCGCATGCTGCGCACCGTGTTGCGCATGAACTGGTGCTGCAGCACCTCAACCTCATGGTCGAGCGTCTTGTGCAATCGCTGGACCAGATCGCCGATCGAGATGTCCTGCTTGACCCGGTAGCCGCGCCCGTAAAAGCCGCGCTCGCGCCAGCCCGACAGGTTCAGCACCGTCTCGCGCAACGTCTTGGACGGTATCGTGCCCGTATGCACCGAAACACCGCCAAGACGCATCCCCTTGTCGACGACCAGCACCGATTTGCCAAGCTTGGCCGATTGCACCGCGGCACGGCGACCGGATGGGCCGCTGCCGATAACCAGCATGTCGTAGTGATCCATGAGCCCCCGCCCGATTCCGCCCGTGTTGCAGTGCACACAGACTAGCCACAAGCGGTGAACAAACTCAATTGACCGAAATCGCCTCTCTGTTCTCGTCGAGAGCGCTTCCTTGAATTTCGAGCCGGTTTTCACCATCTGTTCAATAACAGGGCAGCGCCATCGGCGACGCTACTGGCGCGACTCACAGGGAAAAGAGATGAATACAGACACTTTCGACGGCGAGGTTCTTGGCAGCAGGGTTGATGATGTTCGTGCCTATGACGGCGTGCGGTCACGGCGGCTGTTTGCCTTTCTCATCGACTACGCCATCGTCCTGCTCCTGCTCATTCCGTTCGCGATCCTGGTGTTCCTGCTTGGCCTCCTGACCTTTGGCCTTGGCTGGTCGCTTTTCGCCTTTCTCGGACCTGCCGTCGCCCTGCTCTATGTCTGGAACACGCTCGGCGGCCGCAACCAGGCGACGACCGGCATGCGCATGATGGGCATCCGGCTGGAGAGGCTCGATGGCCGTCCGGTCGACGGCATGCTTGCGGTGGTGCACACGGTTCTGTTTTGGGCCGGCAATGTGATCCTCACGCCGTTCATCCTGCTGGTCACGCTGTTCAATGTGCGCAAGCGTACGCTGCACGATCTGCTTCTTGGCACCGTGGTCATCCGTTCCGACGGCTGAAGCAGTTCTGGCGGCACTTGCGCAAAAACTGAACGCGCAGGCAGCGTTCGCCAATAATCCAGTTGAATTTTTTGTGACACGCTTCAAGGTAGAGCGATTCGTTGGAGTAGATTTCGGAACTCGATGACGCACCACCCGACCCAGTCGCCGCAGTTCTTCCTGACAGCGCCGTCGCCCTGCCCCTATGTCGATGGCCAGTTCGAGCGCAAGGTGTTCACGCATCTCGTCGGCGACAAGGCGCCTGAGATGAACGACCTGCTGACCCAGGGTGGCTTCCGACGCTCCCAGAACATCGCCTATAGACCGGCCTGCGAAGCCTGTCGGGCGTGCATATCGGTGCGCATCCTCGCCGACGAATTCCAGACGACAAAGAACATGCGGCGTGTCATCCAGCGCAATTCCGACCTCATCGGCGAGATGCATGACGCCGAGCCATCGAGCGAACAGTACTCCCTGTTCCGAACCTATCTCGACGCCCGCCACCGCAAGGGCGGCATGTCCGACATGACCGTGCTCGACTATGCCATGATGGTCGAAGACACCCATGTCGACACGAAGGTCATCGAATACCGCCGTCGCGGTCCCGACACCTTCATCACCGGCAAGGGGACTGGCGAACTGATTGCTGTCGCGCTGACCGACAGGATGGGCGACGGGCTGTCGATGGTCTATTCCTACTTCAACCCCGAGTTCGACGACCGTTCGCTCGGCACCTTCATGATTCTCGACCACATCGCCCGCGCCCGCGCTGCCGGCCTGCCGCATGTCTATCTCGGCTACTGGGTGAACGGCTCGCGCAAGATGGAATACAAGGTGCGGTTCCTGCCGCAGGAGCACCTTGGGCCGAAAGGCTGGGAACGCTTCATGCGCGAGGCGGTCTAGCTATCTGGCGTACGCCGATCCCGCCCGTGGATCAAACGTCCCCTCTCATTTTCGGACTAGGCCTTCGCCGTTACCCGAACGTGCCCGCTGGCAGATGCCCTGCGGTCCGCGCCGGCGGGCCTTTGCAGCCAGGAGCGCGCACATGTCTTCCCTCTCGACCAATCACGCCAAAGGCCTCGCCATCACCGCAATAGGTGGCTTGACGCTTAGCTTCGACATTCCGCTGATCAGGCTTGCCGGCGGCGAGTCCTGGTCCATTCTCGCGGTGCGCGGCGGCGTCACCTTTGTCACCGCGCTGATCGTCTGGGCGATCTGGCGGCTCATCACGCCGAATGCGCCTAAATTGATCCCCGGACGAATGGGGCTGGCCGCTGCGGCACTCTACGGCATGGGCTCGATCACCTTCATCACGGCCGTCTACAACACCTCGACTGCCAACCTCGTCTTCATCCTCGCCTTCAACACGATGTTTGCCGCCCTCCTCTCCTGGATATTCATGCGCGAGCGGCCGCGTCCCGCCACGCTTGTCGCCATGGCGGTCATGATCGTCGGCGTTCTGATCATCGTCGGGGACTCGGTCGGCACCGGCCAGTTGTTCGGCGACTTCATGGCCCTGTGCTCGGCCTTCGCGATCGCGTCGGCGATCACCGTTTCCCGCGCCAGCGGCGAGGATATGGGCTTTACTTCACTTGTCGGCGTCATCTTTCCGCTGGCGGTGGCGGCCTTGTTCGTGAGCCGAACCGGCCTGCAGATCGAAGCGCCGTGGTGGATCATCTTCAACGGGGCCGTGGTCACCCCTCTGGCATTCTTCTGCCTGGCGGCCGGCCCGCGCTACATTTCAGGACCTGAGGTCGCGATGTTCTACCTGCTCGAGACGGTCCTCGCGCCGATATGGATGTGGATGATGTTTTACGAGGTCCCGACCCGAAACAGCCTGATCGGCGGCCTCATCCTGACCGTTGCGCTTGTCGCCCATTCGCTGTGGCAACTGCATGACGGGCGCAAACGCCGCGCCGCCGCCATGGTCCGCCACCCGGTCTAGGGTCAGGAGCCGGCCGAGGTGGCGCCTACTTGGCCAATACCAGCGCCCAGTAGCGGCGTCCCTGACTGTCCGATGCCGACCCGAGGCCATAATGGCCGAAGCGCGGATCGAGCATGTTGCGGCGGTGCCCTGACGAATTCATCCACATCGAGAAGAGTTTCTCCGGGCTCATGGCGCCATAGGCGACGTTTTCGGCAGCCGGACCGGCGATGCCGTTCTTTTTCATGCGTGTAGCAAAACCCTTGCCCCAGCCGGTCGTGTGATCCATGTCGCCGGAGCTCGCCATGAAGCTGGCCTGCTGCGCGGCCGCCCGTTCCAGTTTGCCGTCGGCCTTCAGTGGCGAAAGATTGTGCTCGGAACGGATCGCCGCAAGGTAGCTGGCGCCGGAGCCTGACGCGCCGATACCCGAGCCGCCGCTCGGCAGCACACTCTGGCATCCCGCCAGCAACAGCACGGCGAGCATTGCCGCCGCGCGTGAAATCGACCCGAAAAAATGCGTCTGGTCACTTGTCATGGTCCGTCCCTGTTCGGATCGCGACTTTCAGGCAGATTGTGGCATTTGCCGGGCAGTACGGGAAGTTCGCTCGGTCATTGCGCGGTGCACGGTTCCAGTCATCGAGGGCGATCGGGTGCCCGTCCCGATCAATCCCGGCACGGCACGTCCTGTCCACGCGCTTCCAGGGGCTAAGTGCTCGAAATCGCAAGACAAGGCGATTCTTGGCGGGCACTTTGTCCACGCTTCGCTGCCCAACCCTATAAGTGTCGCATCGCCCTCACGGGAAACCTGGTCCGGACCGGGGATCAGGGGTGGGCGACGGCGCCGGGTGGCTGCGCAAACGGTAGCGCAGTTGGACATTTTCATCCAGAAACCCGGGCCCTGGCGGGGGCATGTGCGTGAAACT
>JBBSOT010000422.1:0-4703 GCA_038259455.1 Hyphomicrobiales bacterium
ACATGACAGATGTGAAGGCAAACGATTCCAGCAACCATGGCAAATTCGCGGAGCTCGCCGAACTCGGCCCCCAATTGGGCTCGGTCCTCAACGGGGGCATCGCGAGCGAACCGGCAACGGCCGGCAGGTCACAAGGCGCCGTGGGCGGTGCCCTTGGCGCCATCGTCTCGTCGCCGCTCATGCTGCTTGGTGGCCAGGTCCAGATAATCAGGAGTCGGTGACGTGCGCGATCGAAATGCCAAGGGGAACTGCCTCTCGAACCGCGCCAAATACAGGATTTCTCCCGTGCCCATCCGCGCCCTGATTGGTGTCCTGTTCATCCCCTGGGGGTCGTGACGAGCCAGCCAGCGCTGGCGGAAACCGGTTCCCTGATCAAAGCCTGACCGTTCCGACCGAACTCCATGGAACGCCCCGCATCGCGTGGGTTTTCTCCCAAAGTGGACTTGCAGACCTATACATGCAACATTTGTGATGTCGGATCGTTTCTTTAGCGCAACTGTAGCGCTCTCAGCGAGGACATCACAAATGACCAAGTTTGGAACAGGACTGACCGCGGTGATCGCCACCGCGGCATTTTCGTTTGCGACCCTGGTTGAATCGGATGCCGCCCCATTGTTCATTCCGAAGATGGCTGCCGCGAAGTCCGACGCGATACAGGTTGGTGGTAGACATTGGCGGCGCGGCTACCGCAATGGCTGGTACGGCGGGGGAGCACTGGTTGCTGGCGCTCTGATCGGTAGCGCGATAGCCAGCAACAGGTATTACGATGACAGGTATTACGGGAACAGCTATTACGGCGACCCGTACTACGCAAACCGCTATTACCGGCCGCGATACCAACAGCGGGTCTACTATCCGCCCCGTGATGCCTATAGACAGGGCTTCAATGACGGATATCGCGCAGGCTTCAACGACGCGGCCGGTCGCGGCATCACGTGTAACTCCAGGTTGCAAGACGCCGGCAAGTGCTGACTCGGTCTAAACGACCGGCAACGTGAAGCCCCGGACCAAGGAGCGCGCTTAAGTCAAGATGGTGCCTGCTTGTCCAATTCAGCGGGCCAAAAGCAAATCTGCCGGGCCAGTTGCGGGGCTCACGGGAACGCCGGACAGCGATGGCTAAGCTGACCTGGGTCAAAACGCTCCGTCAAACCACGTTGCGCCGACCCTGGTATTGCCATTTATGCTCCGACGGTAATGACCGCCTTGATCAACCCGGTCTTGTCGTGAGTCCATCGCATGATGTCATCGGCACAGGCGTCCAGCGTGGTCCGGTGGGTCACGAGTTTTGAAATCGGGACTGCTCCGTTCAGGATCGACGTCGTGACGTGATCAAAATCGGCGCGCAGTGCATTGCGACTGCCGATCAGCATCATCTCGCGCTTGTGAAACTCTGGATCGGAGAATGTGATCTGATCCTTCACGACACTTACCATGACCATCGTCCCGCCGTGAGCAACATGGCCGAATGCGCTAGCTATGGACGCGCTGTTACCCGTCGCATCGAAGACGACATCGAAACCGTCCCCGTCTGTAAGAGCCGGCGTTGCTGCCTTCGCCTCGTCGAGGCTGCTGTCCAGCACTGCGAAGCCAAGTTCCTTCTCGGCAAAATCGAGGCGGGCACTGTCAATGTCCACGACGGTCACGTCCTGGCCGGCAATGCGGGCAAACAGCGCGGTGCCCAGTCCGATCGGGCCCGATCCGATCACAATCGACCGCTTGCCTGCGCCCGCCAGCGAGCGCCGTACCGCATGGGCGCCGATAGCCAGAAATTCGATCGCCGCGACGTCGGCGAGCGACAGCCCCATGGTCGGGTAGAGATTGCCGGCGGGAACCAGCAGCCGTTCGCACATGCCGCCGTCGCGATGCACGCCCAATACCTCGATACGGACACAGCAGTTGGGCTTGCTCTGCCGGCACGCGATGCAATTTCCGCAGGCAAGATATGGATTGACGATGACCTCCTGCCCGACGGCGAGATCGACATCGTCGCCAACCATCGTGACGGTGCCAGAGATCTCGTGGCCCATGACGCGCGGGTATGACAGATAGGGATGCTTGCCTTCGACGATGTGATAGTCGGTGCCGCAGATGCCGACATGGCTTATCGAAACCAGCACCCAGCCGGCCCGGGGCGGGCCTGGTGCCGGATAATCTTCAAGGACAAGGTCGCCTGGAGACCGGCAAACCACTGCTTTCATTCTGAAATCCATTCGCGTCTTACATTCTTGGCAGGGGGCCGCCAAGACCTTGCAACCAATGGAGGTTCTCGCACGGCGGGGCGCATTTGTTGCTGATCTCTGACCAGGTTGCAGGGCGTGGCGGCGATCTCGTCGCCACGCCCCGGTTCACGTCACTGGAAGTCCTTGACGTTGTCGATAGTCACCAGGCCTGCGCCTGTATCGACATTGGCCTCGACTGCTTCGCCGCGGATGGCCTTGACCAGGGTCGCAACGCCCAGTTCACCCATCTTGGCCGGAAATTGAGCAACGGTCGCGTCTTCCTGGCCGGATACGATCTTATCCAGTTCGCCGCAGCAGGCGTCGAAGCCAACCATGACGATGTCATCATTGGCAATGCCCGCGTTGGAGATGGCCTGTGTGGCACCGACGGCGGGCGGACCGCACGCCGCATAGATCGCCTTCAGATCCGGGTTGGCGGTCAGCAGGTCCTCGGCAACCGTCACGCCCTGTTCTTGCGCGCAGCCGGTTCCGGCCTGGCCGACGATCTTGACCGCAACCCCGTCAAGGCCTGCCATCATGCCTTTGACCCTGTCATCGAGGGCCGGAACGCCAGGAACGCCCTCGAGGATGCCGATGGTGTCGCCGTCCTTCAGCTTGGTCTTGAGGTATTCCCCGGCAATTTTGCCGGCGTTGAAGTTGTTGGTGGTGGCAATCGCCGTCCTGCCGGTCCATCCGGGAATATCGTTGTCGAGCAGCACCACCTTGATGCCGGCCGCCACGGCTTTATCGAGAGCAGGGGCCACGGTCGGATCGACAGGCGTAATGGCGATGCCGTTGACACCTTGGGTTATCATCGACTCGATATGGGCGATCTGCCCTTCAATGTCGGTGCCCGAAGCGCCTTGCGCAAACACTACCTCGACGCCGGGATTGGCGTCAGCGTAGGCCTTGGCCGCATTTTCCATGGTCGAGAAGAACTCGACTGGAAACTTGGTGATGAAACCGATCTTGATCGCATCCTCGGCCATCGCCGGCGTCAGCAGCATCGTGCCGAGCGCCATGCCTGCTATGAACTTTCCTAGTCGTTGCATTACGTCCTCCCTTGTAAGGATCGCCTCCTCTCGGAGGCTTTCCTGCACTTGCGAACCGCCGATTCGGTTCAGCAAATTTCGGCGGGCTCAGGCTCCGACGATCATCGAAACCAGCTCCTGCTTGTTCTCGTTGTTGGGCGCGAGTTCGCCGACCTTCTTGCCCTGTCGAAGCACGATGGCGCGGTTGGCCAGTTCCGTCACGTGTTCCATGTTGTGGGTAATCAGGATGACGGCGTTGCCCTGGTCGCGCAGCGTCGCGACAAGATTGAGCACCTGGCGCGATTCACGCAGCCCGAGCGCGGCGGTCGGTTCGTCGAGGATGACGACCTTTCTGGCAAACATCGCCGAACGCGCCACCGCTATGGCCTGCCGCTGGCCTCCCGACATCATGGCAACCACCGCGTCGAGCCGTGGCAGCTTGACCTTCAATGTGTCGAGCAAGGTCTGCGTCTCGGCATTCATCCGCCGCTGCTTGAGGAAGCGCAGGCCGCGTGGCAGCCAGGCAGGGCCGGCGAGTTCGCGGCCGGCAAAGAAGTTCTGCCCGGGGGTCAGATTGTCGAACAGGGCGAGGTCCTGGTAGACGGTCTCGATGCCGGCAAAGCGGGCGTCAGCCGACGACCTGATCGTCGCCTGCACACCGTCCAGCATGAGAGAGCCGGTATCGAAGCGGTGCACGCCGCTGATGCACTTGATGAGCGTCGACTTGCCCGCTCCATTGTCGCCAAGCAAGGCCAGTATTTCTCCGCGACGTACCTCGAGACTGATCTTGTCGAGAGCCAGCACCGACCCGAAGCGCTTGGAAACCTCGCAAACCGCGAGCACCGGCGCAGCGGCGGCTTTCGACGCCAATCCCGCATCGGGGTTCCCGGTCATGGGGACTTTCCTGCCTGGGCGACCCGGACACGCCCTTCCAGATAGTTGCGTAGGACGTCGGCCTCGACCGCGATAACGATCACCACCCCGATGACAATTAGCTGGAAGAAGATGCCGACGTTCAGCAGGTTGAGGGCATTGCGAATGACGCCAATCATGATGGCGCCGATCAGGGCATGGCCCAGATGGCCGCGGCCGCCGAGGAAGCTGGCGCCGCCGATGATGACGGCAGCGATCGTGTCGAGTTCTAGCAGATTACCGAACAGCGGCGAACCTGCATCGGTCCGTCCCGCGAGCAGGACCGCACCGATGCCAGCGCAGGCGCCCGAGATCACATAGGTCGACACAAGCACCCATGAAACCGGGATACCCATGCGCGATGCCGCATCCGGCCTGCCGCCAACAGCGTAGATCCATCGGCCCCAGACCATGGTCTTGGCCATGACCAGAAGCACAACAGCCACACCGGCTACTACGAATACTGAACCTGGGAGACCCCAGATCGCCTCTCCACCCAGCGCCTGGATAGACGGCGGCATGCCCGGGATGGCCCGCCCGT
>JBBSOT010000423.1:0-4695 GCA_038259455.1 Hyphomicrobiales bacterium
CTGAATAACCCAGCACAAGAGGAAATCCAATTCTTTGACCAACCGACGATTGAGATCGACGGGCATCTGTGGACTTCCCTTCCTCACCCGAACATGAGATTCTTCGCCATCGCGTGACGAGTGCTCGGGGCAATTCCCGAGAGGCGGGTCCGTCTGGACAACTAACCCGCCCGGCAGCAGAAAAGCTAAACCGCCACACCCGGCCCTTTCGGGCTTCGGGAAGGTGACTGATTCTGCGCAGGCATTACATGGACATTCGTACTCAAATCTCAGCCATTGATCCCGTCCGCCCGCCGGCCGGCTACATCGGCGGCAAGCGCCGGCTGGCCGAGCGCCTGGTCGCCCGCATAGCGGCCGTGCCACACCGGACCTACGCGGAAGCCTTTGTCGGCATGGGAGGCGTCTTCTTCCGACGTCGATGTCGCCCGCCGGCCGAGGTCATCAACGACCGCAATGGCGAGGTCGCCAATCTCTTTCGCATCCTTCAGCGCCACTATCCGCAGTTCATGGAGACGCTGCGCTTCCAGATCACGTCGCGGCGCGAGTTTGAGCGACTGAAGGCTTCCGACCCGGCAACGCTGACCGACCTGGAGCGTGCCGGCCGTTTCCTATCTCCAGCGTCTGGCCTTCGGCGGCAAGGTTGCCGGGCAGAACTTCGGGGTCGACGTGCGCTCCTCGGCCGGCTTCAACCTGACCCGGCTGGCGCCGCTGCTCGATGACATTCACGACCGGCTGGCCGGCGTGACGATCGAGAGCCTGGACTGGCTGGCGTTCATCGATCGCTACGACCGCCCGGAGACGCTCTTCTATCTTGATCCGCCCTATTGGGGCTGCGAGGACGACTATGGCCGCTCCCTGTTCGATCGCGGCCAGTTCGAGCTCATGGCCGAGCGCCTGGCGCAGCTGAAGGGACGCTTCATCTTGTCGATCAACGATGTTCCGGAGATCCGCGAGACGTTCCGTGCCTTCGATATCGAGGGCGCCGAGCTGCTCTACAGCCTCAGCGGCGGCAAGGGAGTGCCGGCGAAGGAGCTGATCATCAGCGGTTAAAAAAGGACTCGCTCCTACATTGGCTTTGGCGCTAGATTTTGCACTCTTTTGATCGGGAGGGCGTGATGAAGAGATACAGGGATAGCGTCAATCCAAAGGAACTCGCGATGTTGCAATCTGTGTTGGACAGATTTTGCCTTGAACGGGGCTTGGCAGGTGACAGCGCGGAACGGGAGGATGCAGCAGCTGCATTGTTGGCAATGTTCATTAGAGGTGTGGTGAAGGAAGACGATCTCAGTCGAAATCTGAACGCTGGTTTGTGACAGGCTGATGGCAACGATTTCGACATTGGCCGACCTCAAGGAGCACGGCACGCGGCTGATAGGACACTGCGGCAACCCGAACTGCGGCCGGGGCCGGCCGCTGGACCTTGACGTGCTGATCGAGCGGTACGGCACGCACTATTCAATCATCAACGAGCGCCGCATCGGGGCAGCGCTCCGCTGCGGCAGCTGCCATCACAGGGGTGGCTCTGTCACGTTGGCGCCCGACACCGGGCCATCCGGCAGCAACCGCCGATGAGCGAGCCAGACGATCCCCCGCCTTGGCCACGCGGTTGGATCCTGTTCGGCGCATTGACCATGGCTGCGGTGATCCTCGTTCTAAAGTGGTTCAACGCCATTTGACCATGGCTTGATGCGGGCTCGAAGATGGTTTGAGGAGGTGTTTGACGGACACTGCCGACCGCTTGTTTTGCTCTAAAACCGCGCGACAAAAAATCAAAACCGCGCGACGCGCTACAATGGGAGAATTATGCGCGAGGTGGCAGCGGCGTGGATAAAATAAAGTGAAAATGTCTCGAACTGAACTGGGTTTCCGGCAGATCGGACTGTCCGTCCGCCCGGGCGCGCAACATCAAGTCATTGAATTAGCTTCCAAAGTCGTCAGTCTGAAAATGCAGCAGCGCCTCTTGTCCCAAAGGTCAAAGCGCTCGTCTCAAAGGGGATAAAAGCGTCGAGCCTCCACGATTGAGGAGCTCGACGCTTGCAGTCTTTAAAGCGAGTCCTTGACCTTTTTCTTGGTGTCGCCGTAGGACTTCTGGACTTTGCCTTCGGCCTTTTCAGCCTTGCCCTTGGCTTCAGTTTTAGTGCTTCCGGTTGCCTTGCCTGCGGCTTCCTTGACTGAACCCGACGCTTGCTTGGCAGCGCCTTTGACCTGATCCTTGTTCACCATTTTGCATCTCCTGTTGCGTGCGCATTACAACGGCATCTTGGCCGTGCGGGTTCCACAGGGTCTTCGATTGTAGCCATGCACGCAGCAGGGGGACGCAAGCCAAGACTTGATGATCGCGTGGTTGCGTCTCGGGTCGGCAATCGGCTAGCGTCGCAGCAGCTCAAGTCAGGGGGCGCATGATGCGTGATCGGCGGATTCCGGCGTTAATCGCAGCCGCGGCCTTTTCGCTGGCCGGCTGCGTCGGCGCGGATATCGGTCCGATCAACGCACAGACCAGCCGGGTCGAGCAAGCTTCACCGGCTTTCCTGCCGGAAGCCGGCGACGACGGATCGACGGTCGTTGGCCTGGCATTTTCCGGCGGCGGAACGAGAGCCGCGGCATTCGGCTACGGCGTGCTGCGCGAACTCGACGACATATTGATTGACGAGTACCCAAGGCGACGCAGCCTGGTCGACAATATCAGAATGATCTCGGGCGCCTCAGGGGGCGCGGTTGCAGCCGCCTATTTCGGCTATCGCGGCAGGGACGGCTACCGCGACTTTCGAGAGCGCTTCCTGCTGAAAAATGCCGAGTCGGGCATGAAGACGGCCGTCACTCCTGGAAACCTGTTTCGCGCGCTCAATGGAGGCATCAACAATCGCTCGACATTCGCACAATGGCTCGATCGAAATCTCTTCGACGGCGCGACCTTCGAGAACCTGAAATGGCCGAACGCGCCCATTGTCTGGGTAAACGCATCCGATATCTACAATCGGACGCCATTCCTGTTCAGCTACGACACGTTCGCCGCATTGTGCAGCAGCCTGGACGACGTGAAGCTGGCTGACGCCGTTGCCGCTTCGGCAGCCGTTCCAGTGGTTTTCTCGCCTGTTGTCGTATCTGCAAAATCGCCGGACTGCGGCTATGTGCGCCCCAAATGGCTTGAGCGGGCACTGGCCGACAAGGATGTTTCGGTACGGCTTCAGGCCTATGCGAAGGCTCTCGATTCCTACCAGAATGCCGATGCACTCGACTATGTGAAGCTGCTGGACGGAGGGTTGACCGATAATATCGGCGTGACCGGTCTGACCCTCGAGCGGGCCTCTTCTGAAACACCTTACGGCCCGCTATCACCCTCCGAGGCGGTGAAGCTGAGCACACTGATCTTCATCGTTGCCGATGCCGGGCGCGAGCAGAACGCAAACTGGGCGAAGACAACCGTCGGGCCAAGATTGCCAGCCCTGCTGGGAGCGGTCTCGGCGACCTCCATCACGTCATCGGTGCGCGACGAGTTTGACGCGCTCAAGCTTTCGACAGCAGACTGGCAGCGCGACCTGGTGCAGTATCGTTGCGGACTGCCGGCCGAAACCGTCAGGCGGTATCGGGGCAGCCTTGCCGGCTGGAATTGCCGGGACGTGCAACTGGTGGTCGAACAGATTTCGTTCGCTGACCTGGAACCGGCAGAGCAGGCGATCGTGAATCTGGTTCCCACCCGGCTCAAGCTGCCGCCGGAGCAGGTCGACGCCACAATCGCTGCCGCGCGCAACGCGCTGCGTGCCAATGCCAACATCCAGGCAGCCATTGCACGGGTCAAGCGACGGGCAGGGGTCGGGTCGGAACCGCGGGTGGCGTTGGCGGGAGAGTGAGGTCGGGCGGACTTAACGCCGAACCTCAGAAGATGCCCAGCAGTTGTGTCGTCTGCCAGCCAGCGAGCAGAACGATCAGAATGCCGACCAGTCGCAACAGCACGACTTCCTTCAGCGACTTCACGAAATAACCGGCAAGCGGTGCCGCAACCAAACCGCCTGCAATCAGTCCGGCGACGGCCCACAGATTGCGCGCCATGTCGCCGGCATCGCTCCAGTGCCCGGTGACAAGGGAGATCAGGAACGTCAGCGAGACGGCAAGCGTGACCAGAAACTCGCTGGCATTGACCGTCCCGATGACATAGCGCGGCGGCGCGCCTGCGCCGAGGAGCCCGGTAGTGACGATCGGTCCCCAGCCGCCGCCGCCGACCGCGTCCATGAACCCACCGGCAGCGCCGACCGGGGCGACAATAGCGCCATGGACCGGATTGCTCGGAATCTTGCGAAACGAACGGGCCACAAGCCACATGCCGACCAGCGCCAGGTAGGTGGTGACGAAAGGCTTCATAACCGAGCCTTCGATGGATGTAAGCACGTAGGCGCCCAGGCAGCCGCCGAGGATGCCGAATGGCGCGAGCCGACGGAACAATTTCCAGTCGATGTTGCGATGATAGAAATGCGCCGAGCCGGATGCTGCCGTGGTGAACAGTTCCGCAGCGTGAACCGCCGCAGACGCATGGGCGGGCGGCACGCCAAAGGCGAGGAGCGTCGTCGAAGAGATGACCCCATAGGCCATGCCCAGCGCCCCATCCACCGCCTGCGCAAGAAAACCGACGACGAGAAAAAGCAGGAACTCTTCCATCTTCCATCCCCTGTGACGCTCAGGAAACTAGAGATTTCCCCAGCC
>JBBSOT010000424.1:0-4693 GCA_038259455.1 Hyphomicrobiales bacterium
AGCCGCTGCTGGCCGCGACCCGCGGCGTGGTCGACGGGGTCGATGCCCTGCGCCGCCGGGTGCTGCTGATCGTCCCCACGGACGGGACCTACAGCCTCGCCTCGGCGCGGGCCCCGTTGGTGTTCACCGTGCAGAACCAGTTGCCCGTGCCGGTGCAGGTGCGGATCAGCGTCGACACCAGCCGGGTGTCCGGGCTGGCGACGGAGCAGATCGGGCCGCAGCTCCTGACGCCGTCCGGGCGGACGCTGATCACGGTGCCGGCGACGGTCGAGCGCCCCGGTGAGTTCCGGGTCACGTCCACGATCTCCACCCCGGCCGGCGGAGCGCACCCCGTCGTGAAGGGGCGCCCCCAGGGCGTGCAGGTGGGCGTAGCCGAGGCGCTCCAGGAACGCCATCCCCTCCAGCAGGGCGCGGTGTGGCTCGATGTCTATATGGAAATTCTGAGCCTCTTGGGCTGGGTGCGCGAGGCAGCACCATTCACGACCAGCACAAAGATGAAGGGCAGCGGCAGCTTCGACACGGTTATCTTAGCGACGCTGGCTCAGGTCGCCACCGGCAACCAGTGTAAGATTGTTGTAGTCGCCATCGATGCACTGCGGGGGTGGGCCGACGATGACGAAAAGATCCAGCTATTTGATTTTGAGACATCTAAGACTACTGGCGGTAACTTCCAGATCGGCGTCGCGGAGGCGGCGGGGGACGTGATAAACCTTGCGCTTGGGGCCTTCCATTTTACCTTTAAAGACAAGAAGAAAAACATTCTCTTCGTATCGTGGGGCACGAACGAACTGGAATACTGGCTGTCCGCGCAGAAGCTTTCGTTGAGCCAGGCAATCTATGGCGGCGTACGCGAGCTCGTGAAGTCCAAACTCGACGAGACACGAAAAAAGTTGATTGCCGACATCGATATGGGGTAGTTTTACTCTGTGGGCCAGGGGGGCGGTAGTCCTGCTCCGAAACAGTGTACGGAGTATTGCTGACATCGGAGCCGTGTCTGCCGGTAAACGGTAGCTAATGCGGAATGCCGGTGGCGCAAATTGTTGAAGTCTTCGATGTAGGCAATCAGATCGCGGCGCTCTTCATCTTGTATTGCGCAGACTCGGTGGTTTTTTGGCCCAACTTTGAGCGTACGGAAGAGACCTACCATCGGTGCGTCGTCGTGCCAATCCGCATCCGCCAAAGTGGATGATTTCTGACGAGAAGCGTGTTAAAAGATTTTGTGCGAAACGGACGATTTCTCAAGAGTTGAGTTGATTTGCCAGAAGAAGAGGCGAGAGAAAACGCTAGTGCCGCGCGGAACACGTTTGATCCGGCCGCCTCGTGAGGCGATTTTCCCGTCATGCGGTCGGCCACTTGGGAAATGTCGGTTACGAAAGACCGGGTTATTGGTTTAGTTCTTTTGTCTGAATGAGGTATCGTTAAAATTGGATTGAAATTATTGGAGTCGCCCGATGATCAAATTTTCTTTCGTCTTCCTGCTGTCCGCCCTGCTCGCAATGGTGTCCGGCGGGTTCCTCGTGGATCGCTTGCCCGTCGGCGGGGAGCCACAACGCATGGCGCAGGCCAACCCCTGCAACGTCAACCCAAAGCTCTGCCGCTGACGGGAAGGACGGATTCATGTCAGAACCGCTCTCGATCTGGGGATACTACGCAGCGGCAACCTCTGACGTCCTCTTTTTGTGCGCGCTTGTCACCTCTGTCTTGTTTCTCTTCTTCAGTTCCAAGACGCAGTTCGAAAAACCATTGAGAGAACGCCGAGACACGGCGCTCGACCCGGATGGGCAGGCGGCGGTCACGCTCATCACCCATCGCTTCTTCTCTCCTAAGGAGATCTGTTCGCCCTCCAAGTGGCGGCGCGGGTTGATAATCTACCTGCTGACAATCTTTCTTGTCTTCTTCTTCTTCACCCCGATTTCCTCGGGCGTAGTGGCGGCCTTTGCGCCTGAAGTAGCGGCCCCCGACGTGTCGCCCTGGATGCTGCCATTGCTGTCGGCCTTCCTGATTTCGGGCCTGATCCCGGCCATTCCGTTCGTCAAACGGCTAGAAGAGGGGGTGCGCAGCTTTGCCCACAGCCAGGCAGGCATTCCGTCCGATGTGGATTATCTCGCCCGCAAGATCCGGGGAGCGCGCTTTCCGTCGCTCGATGAGATACAGGCCGCCGCAGATGCGCCGACCGGGGCTGATAGCTTCGATACCCGGCTTCTGCTCAATGCCAACAACGCCAGGGCCGCGCGTTCTAAAAACGCCAGGGTCCTGCTGACCCAGATTAAACATGTCACCGATTTGAAGGCGCGGGCGCAAGGCACCGATGTGGACGGCTTCTTCGAGCTGTATCTCATGGTGCGCTACACGATGGCCGTGCTCACAAGGGGCAATTTCGGAACTCCAGAAACCGCAAAAAGCATTGTCGAACGGCATTGGCAATTGACCGAGAATGCGCGCCTTAGGCTCGAATGGATCGAAAGCAAGCTGATGGAGTTGCTGCCTGAAGGCATTCCCGACGCCAATTCCGAGGTCTATCGGCGGCTCGACGAGACGAGCCGGGCCGTGAGCTATCTGCTCGCCGTTGAGCTTCTCGCCAGCTCCTCCGAGCCGACGGTGCGTATCGAGGTTTTGCGCAACTTCAACCTCGTGACCGACCGGCAGGGAGACTTCCCCCACAATTTCGCCAACGGTCTGACATTCGGCGTCGTTGCCGCGGGCGGGGTGGTCTGCTTCGTGCTGGTCCCCTTCGCGCTGCTCTTCACACCCGAGTTCTCGGTGTCGAACGACGAGGGGGGGGCCGTCACCTACAGCCGGCTTATGCTCTGGCCTCAGGGCTTCATAGGATGCCTGATCTACGCGATCCAGTGGGCCGTGCCTACGGCCCTGGGACTCTCGGTGTATTTACGGGCGCGCGCGCGGGCCCGGAACAAAGACAAGTGGTTTAATGCCGGACGCAACGAAGGGGACTATGGCCTGAAGTACGTCCGCACCTGGAATTTCGTGACGGCGATAGTGAAGTCGGCCGTGTTAGCATTTCTCGTCCTCGGCTTCATCATGGCGGTGCCCAACGCCGCTGCGGTCGAAAACCGCATCACCGGATTCGTGGACTATGTGCAGGACGGGCGGTTCCTGATCGTGCTGAGCCAAAGCGTCTATCCCTTGATCCCCATCGTGGCCTTCGTTATCTGCGTCGCCGTCCTGGCCGAGCGGGTGGCGGGGCGCTATCACAACGGCTTGCAGCCGCTCATTCTCAAGCGGGAGATCTATCTCAGTGCGATTGCCCTGGGGCTGATCAACCTCTTCGTGAACATGGCGCTGGTCGTTGCCCAGCCCGACCACTTCTTAAGCACCATCGTCCCGAATACCGAGGCATATATTCCGGCCCTTGGGGAAAGCGCGACGCTGGGCGTGCAATACATGGGTTATATGCTGCCTGACGTAATCTTCTCGTTCCTCTTCTTCTTTTTCCTTGTGCTCTTTTCGCTCGGGTGGATCGAGGACGGCGAGGGCCTCGCGGTAAAGGTTTTCCGTGGCCCGCTCGACAAGCAGCGGGACGGCGCGATGATCGTGCCCCTGCAAGATGCGCCGCGGCTGGCCAAGGGAAACATGCGCAGCGGCAATTAGGCTCCAGACTTTGGTAATAGGGCTGTCTGGATCAGAAAGTTTTCTACGTATGATCACGGATCCCAAGGGCGACGATAGCGAGCTGATTTTCGTGCGTTGCTGCTCTGCGGACTTGGGGCTCTGTTGCACAAATCGGGTAAGGGATTCCTCTCCTGAATACAACGCAGTAACTGCAGCGCGTAAGCAGACCCACACCCCCGCCTACAAAACCAAGAACTGGCCCGCGTACAACAAGGCGCTCAAGCGACGCGGTTCGCTGTCGATCTGGTTCGGTCTTGCGATGATCTGGGAGGCGGAGCCGACCGTAAAACGTGACGGACAGTTTGACTATAGCGATGCGCGATTCAAAAATGTCTGACGGTGAAGGTACTGTTCGGCAGGGCGCTCCACCGAAAAGGACCGGATTGAGACGGAACTTTTTTTGCCTTCTGCATCTGAAGCGTCAAACCGCGGCAAAGCCGCCTTCGGTCCGATCTCCCGAAATCTGCTGATCGACGCGATCGGCCATCTCTTCTGGATTCCGCGCCACCGAAGCGCGCGATGTTGCGCGAGCAGCGAACGGCCGGAAAGTCTAAGGTTTGTGGCTGCTGTCAGCATGAGCTGCAGCGGCGACAAATCTGACAAGGAGGAAAGCGCGGGCGGCGTTCGGTGCTATGGGGATTGTGGGCTACGGCTGCGGTGATCGATGTGCAGGTCGACCGCTTGGGTTACGCCAAGCTGTGCAAATGTGTTGATTTCCCTGACCTGATTTGGCCGATAGGCCTGCCATCTTGCGGCCACAGGCACGTTTCAGCGCATATTTGAAGAAGATGGCCGCACCGAACGGTCTGGCGTCTGCGCAAGGGAGGGCCAGGTTTGATCGACGTATCATGCGGCGTCCTCCCATGGTGGGGCGCGGGATTTGGGTGTTTGGCCGCGTGTGAAGGTTTCAATGATGATCATTGCGCCGCCGCACTTTGGGCAAGCCTGTTGCGCGTTCGTATCGTCGGGATCATCGGTTCTATCCACGTCCGGTGCCTGGTCAGGATTTGAGGTAACATTCAACAAATGTCTGATCTTTTCGATCCTGCTGCGGATGCCGTTG
>JBBSOT010000425.1:0-4693 GCA_038259455.1 Hyphomicrobiales bacterium
CAATGGCATGCGCGCGTTTGCCACCGTGCACCCCTCATGGATATTACGGCAGCGCAACGCGACACAACAGGAGGCAGCTTATCAAGCGTTCGTAAAAGATCTCGGTTTGTTGCCGCAAGAGCTCAATGCACACGGGCTATAGCATGGGTTCAAGCAGTCCCCATTTCACGCGCACGGCCATCTTGCCTGGCGGGCTTGGGCTTTCCGGGATGGAGCAAGTATTCAATCAGGTCGCGATCGGTGGGCTTGCTATCGTTGAGGATGACGCTGATGGAGCCTGTCACCTCCAGGATCGCAAGCTCGACTTGTGACAATGCCACCGCGCCGCCGCTGCGGAGACTTGCATAAAGCTCGCGCTCGGTTGTGCGCTCCTTTTTCATGACTGTCCAGTCGATCTCGCCTTCTCTGACCAGAATGCTCGGCTCGGACTCAAGATAGTCCCGAACAGGCTGAAAGTTGCCCGCGGTCTTTTCCAGCAACACGGTAAGCAACGTCACGCCAACCAGCACCAGCGCCGCATAGGCCAGAGCGATCTGGGGATAAAGCATGACATCGCCTGCCGCCGATCCCAGGGCGATCATCAGCATCTGTTGCATTGGACTCAAGTTCTGCTGGCCGCGTTTGCCTAGCAGGCGCACGACAATGAGCAGCACCGCAAACAGCATCATAATCCGCAGCGCGATCTCCAACAGATACAGGGGCGGGGCCATCCCCAGGAACAGGCGTTGCCAGTTCAGCGGATCAATGTCGGTATCCATGTTCGCTCCAGAGCTTTTGAACAGCGAAGAGAATAAAGACTTTGGATAGGCCGAGCTACTTGATCCGTTCGAACGAAAACAGCCGCTTGAGCGGGTGGGTACGGCGTTCTATCAGCGATCGAAGTAGCCCGGCTCCGAGCATGCTGTAGGTGATCCCGTTGCCGCCATAGGCCATTGCGAACAGGATCCGCGGCCCGGTTTGATCGTGAGGCCCGAAGAAGGGCAGGCCATCTTCGGTTTCGGCGAAGGTGCCTGCCCAGGAAAAAGCCGGGCCGAATTTGAGGTCGGGGAACAGCTTCTCGATCTTTTTGACCAGTTTGTGCGCCTTGCCTCCTACTGCGGCATCGCGCTTGACTGGCACGTCCACCGCGTCATCCTCGCCTCCCACCAGCAGGCGGTTGTCTCCCGTGGTCCGGAAATACAGGTAAGGTCGTGCCGACTCCCACATCATGGTGCGCTGGAGTGGCCCGAGTGCATCTGGGTCGATCGGATCGGTGATGAAGGCGTAGCTGCTGCGGTTGACCGCCACATTCTGGTCGATGAAGTCCTGGCTGGCATAGCCGGCCGCGATGACGAGGTGCTTGGCGCGCAGGCGGGCGCCCTCATTGGTGTACAGCGAGACGCCTCGCCCGTCAGGGACGATCCTGTCGATGAAGGTCCGATCGTAGACCTGGCCGCCATTGGCGCCAACGCGCGTGAGCAGTTTGTAGGCCATGCGATAGGGATCGATCCGCGCTGCCTGCGTACTCAGGATGGCACATGGCGCACGAATGCCGAATCGTGCCTCGACAGCCTTTGCATCCAGCCACTCCACCGGAAATCCATGTTCGGAGCGCATCGCGAACTCATCTTCCAGCGTGGAGCGGTGCCGGCGCTTGCTCGCGTAATACAGGCTGTCCATCCTGGCGAAATCCACATCCGAGACCTCGTGGGCCAGCTCTCCAAGCATCGGGATCGCATCCAGGCACGCACGATAGGCGAGCACGGCATCAGCCTCGCCATATTCTTTGGCCAGATCGATCATGTGGGTATCGATCTCGTATTGCAGCAGCGCCGTGCTCGCGGCGGTGCTTCCCCAGCCGATATCACGCTGATCCATCACGGCCACCTCGTGCCCGTGCGTGGTCAATTCATGGGCGATGAGCGCGCCGGTGATGCCGCCACCGAGAATCGCGACATCACAGCGCACATCGCATGTCAATCGGGGGAAGGCATGGAGCAAGCCGTTCTTCACCGACCAGAACGGATAGCCGCTCTTGAGATCCATGGGGTGGCCTTGCGACTGGGTCTGCGGAATGTAACGCCCCGACCGACATTTCAAAAAAAGTGCCGGGTCAGGTTCGCCTGGAAAACGGGGAGCTTAGGCTTTGCGCTTGCGCATTCGCCGCACATTTGCCTGGGCTCGACGCCGGACAGGCGCCAATCCGGCGGTGAAGACGGCTGAGGGGTCCGGCCAGGGGGAAGACAGCGCCGACGGAACTGTGCCCGTTGCCATCAGCCCCAGTGCCGTTTCCCACTGCTTGAATTGAACCTTCCAAGCTTCCTGGCACATCATCATCCACGAAGCGGTGAACGCATCGAACTTTTCGGAGCCCATGCGCATTGCTTCGCGACGATCCCGCGCGGACCAGCGACCAGAGGAGTTCGCAAAGTAATACAGGCGCCGGCTCACCACCTCCGGTGCGGCAACCGCCAAGGCCGAAAGCTCGTCATTCAACTTCGATCGCATGGATATCCTCAAGCAGGAGGCGGGTTCGCCTTGGCGGCAGCGGCCGCTTTGTGCAGCGCTTCGTTGATCGCCTGCTTGGCAGCTGGCGAAGCTTTCCACCGCTCATATTCGACGTCCATGTCCGCCCGTTCCTGCGTTGTGAACATCTTTCTCGCCATCTTGAACATGGTCTTTTCTTCTTCGCTGGCGTGGTGGTCGACGAACTCGCCCAACACCTTGGCGCGGCCCGCAAACTCGGTCGTCGTCGGGGACGCCGCTTGCAAGTCCGGGAGCACTCGCAGCTCCACCGCCCTGTGCTCCTGGATGGCTTCGGCGTGCGCCTGGAGCCCATCCCTGTCAGCGCGATCCTTGAACGCGGGATAGAAGACCTTCTCTTCCCAGGTCGCGTGGGGCAATAGCCCTGCCTGGATCTTTTCCAGCAGTTCCTGCCGGCCCTTGCTCGCCCGCTCCGTGGTCTTGTCCATTTTCTCGAACAAATCGCGGAGCTCGTCGTGCTCGGATTCAAGGGTCTTGAGTATGTCGCGTGCCATGGCAGCCTCCTCGTCGGGAAGCGCTAGCTTCGAGAGGACGCGATCACGCTTGCGTGAAGCTGTTGCATTTCGGCTGAATGATTCATCTCCAAGCCTGCTCGAAAGGCACATCGGGAGAAGCTCGAGAGCATTTCGCAAGGCATGGCCCTGGGTGGTGTTGTCAAAGACGACAAACAGCCCATCTCCCGGATCTGCCCGGAGCAGATGATCTGCGAAAGACTGCAAGAACTCGGGCGTATATCTGCTTCGATAGATATGCGGGGATCCATGCAAACGCCAATACCGGATACCACCGGCGAGCAGGTCCGCGCCCAACGGGCTGGGATCGGCCCCAACCCGGCTGATCCCGTGGCGTGACAGGACGCGCAACGCGGCAGGCTGAAGCCAGCTCTTGTGTCGGGGCTCGCAGGCCAGGTGCGTGAGTGGAAGCCTTGCACGGAGTTGCCTGAAGAACGCCGAGGCCGTGCGACTATCGAACGCCAAGCGTGGCGGTAGCTGGACCAGGATCGCGCCAAGCTTTGGACCCAAACCGGAGCATTCCTCGATGAAGGCGTCCAAAGGTCTTGCAGGTCGCTCCAGAGCAAGTTCGTGCGTAATGACCTTGGGCATCTTCACGCTGAAGCGGAAGCGATCGGGAACGCTGTCAGCCCAGCGCTCGTAGGTCTTGCGCTGGTGGGGGCGGTAGAACGACGAGTTGATCTCCACAAAATTCAGGCGTGAGGCGTAGCGTTCCAGCGCCGAGGCGCCGTTGCCGAAGGCGCTGCGGTGCACCGGCGCGATGGCCCAGCCTGCGGTGCCGATGAGGACGGTCATCTCTGCATCGTAGCGCCCTGGGTGGGGTGGTCACGCAGGCACAAGCGTAGCGGCAAGCAATGGCCGTGCTTCACCTTGCCGCGAGGCCCAGTAAGACGTGATGTAGAGTCGAGTTGAAGAAGATAGCCGCTGGCGAGGCGCAGCAGAACCTGGTTGAACGGCATTCCGGCGCCGTCGTCGCTACTACGCTCCGATGGCCGTCGAGCCAACAGCCCTTGGTGCCCAACCGACGCGTGCCAGGCCGTTCGCGGGCCAGATGCATTGCGGGTGGACGCCCCAGGAACGGCGATAGGTACCAGGATCATGCTTCTGGTCGCGTCGGACTCGGTCGTTGGACCGCACTGCCGCTCGTTGCAGCGAGCACCACCGCCTGCCATCCTTTCGTCTGCTGAACCATGGTGGCTGAGAAGCTACGGAGCCTTTTGGTATCGGGTTTTTGAACTCGATCGGATCATAGGCGATTGTTTGCAAGGTAAAAATGCGCGAACGAGTCGATTCCACCGACCACTCCAGCCTCGCGTGGCGGCTCGCTTACGGGCGCGCCGCCTTTTTTGTGGCGCCGATTTCATGACGCCCGCACCCGTGCCGCGACTTCGATGCTTGATGCCGTCATCGCGCCGTGACATGCCCCGGCCAGAATCGTCCGCATGAAGCTCGCCATCCTCTCGCGAAACGGAAAGCTCTATTCGACCAGACGGCTGGTTGAGGCGGCGCGTGAGGCAGGTCACAGCGCGCGCGTGCTGGACCCGCTGCGCTGTTACCTGCGGATCAGCGCCGACGGGTTCGACATGCACTATCGGGGGCGGCGCGTCGTAGCCTATGGGGCGGTCATTCCGCGCATCGGCACCTCGGTCACGCGCTAC
>JBBSOT010000426.1:0-4687 GCA_038259455.1 Hyphomicrobiales bacterium
AGCCGCCTGGCGATCGTCTTGCGCATGTTGTCGTGCGGCACCAGTTCGTAGGAGCCTTCCTCGAACAGTTTAAGCACGGCATCGTCCGACATGGCCTTCGGCGCGGGCGCCGCGGCGCCGGCCTTTGCGGAAGGCGCAGCCTTAGTGCCGCCAGCAGCAATCGCAGCCTCGACATCGGCCTTCACGACACGGCCATGCGGGCCGGAGCCGGACACGGCTGACACATCGACGCCCGCATCCTTGGCAATGCGGCGCGCCAGCGGCGAGGCAAAAGTGCGCTCGCCCGATGCGTTTTCGTTCGCGGCCGGCGCAGCATCGGCCTTGGCCGGCTTTGCATCGGCATCGGCCTTGCCGCCATCGGATTTTGCGGGCTCGGCCTTTTTCGTCTCTGCCTTCGGTTCTTCACTCTTGGCAGCTTCTGCCTTCGGGGCCTCGGCCTTGGGAGCCGCATCGCCACCGCTCTTGGCGGCCTCTGCCGCGTCCTCGCCCTCGCCGGCCAGAATGGCAATCAGCGCGTTGACCTTGACGCCTTCGGTGCCGGCCGGCACCACAAGCTTGGCGACCGTTCCCTCATCGACGGCCTCGACTTCCATCGTTGCCTTGTCGGTCTCGATTTCGGCGATGACGTCGCCTGACGAAACCTTGTCGCCTTCCTTGACCAGCCACTTGGCGAGGTTGCCCTCTTCCATGGTTGGCGACAGGGCGGGCATTGTAATGTTTATCGGCATCGCTTCCTCCCAATCGCCTCAGCGATACGTGACCGCTTTCACCGCCTCGACAACCTCGCCGACATTCGGCAGCGCCAGCTTTTCAAGATTGGCCGCGTAAGGCATCGGCACGTCCTTGCCGGCAATGGTGATCACCGGCGCGTCGAGATGATCGAAGGCGCGCTGCGAAACCTGGTTGGCGATGAAGTCGCCGACCGAGGATTGCGGGAAGCCCTCTTCCACCACGACCAGCCGGTTGGTCTTCTTGACCGAGGCGATGATCGTGTCGAGATCGAGCGGACGGATCGTCCGCAGGTCGATGATTTCGACGTCGATGCCCATTTCGCGCAGTTCGGCTTCCGCCTTCACCGCATAGGTCATGCCGATGCTCCAGGAGACGAGCGTCACGTCCTTGCCCGTCTTGTGAATGCGCGCCTTGCCGATCGGCAGCACGAAATCATCCATCTTGGGCACGTCGAACGACTGACCGTAGAGGATTTCGTTCTCGAGGAAGATCACCGGATTGGGATCGCGGATCGCCGCCTTGAGCAGTCCCTTGGCGTCGGCAGCACTGTAGGGCATCACCACCTTCAGGCCGGGGATGTGGCCATACCAGGCGGCGTAGTCCTGGCTGTGCTGGGCGCCGACGCGCGAGGCGGCGCCGTTCGGTCCGCGGAAAACGATCGGCGCGCCCATCTGGCCGCCCGACATGTAAAGCGTCTTGGCCGCCGAGTTGATGATCTGGTCGATCGCCTGCATGGCGAAATTGAAGGTCATGAACTCGACGATCGGCTTCAGTCCGGTCATCGCAGCACCGACACCGACACCGGCGAAGCCATGTTCGGTGATCGGCGTATCGACAACGCGGCGCGCGCCGAACTCCTGCAGCAGACCTTGCGTGATCTTGTAGGCGCCCTGGTATTCGGCAACCTCCTCGCCCATCACGAAGACGTCCTCGTCTCGGCGCATTTCCTCGGCCATGGCATCGCGCAAGGCCTCGCGCACGGTCGTCGAAACCATCTCGGTGCCAGCGGGAATGTCAGGATCCGCGGCGACTTCCACCTTGGGTGCTGCGGCCACCTTCGTGGCCTCCTTCTCGGCGCTCGGCTCTTCGGTTGCCGCGCGCGCCTTGCCGCCGGCGTCGTCCGCCGCTTTCGGGGGCTCGCCATTTGCCGGCGCGGCAGGCTTCTTGGCCTTTGCGCTGTCAATGTCGCTGGCGCTTTCGCCTTCTTCCAGAAGCACGGCGATCGGCGTGTTGACCTTGACGCCCTCGGTGCCGGCCTCGATCAGGATCTTGCCAAGAACGCCTTCATCGACAGCCTCGACCTCCATGGTCGCCTTGTCGGTCTCGATCTCCGCAATGACGTCGCCGGCGGCAACCTTGTCACCTTCCTTCTTCAGCCATTTGGAGACATTGCCCTCTTCCATCGTCGGCGACAGCGCGGGCATCAGAATTTCGATCGGCATGGTCGCGCTCCCTTACTTGGTGATGTCGGTCCAGAGCTCGGATGCATCCGGCTCGGGATCGTTCTGCGCGAATTCGGCGGCGTCGGCGACAATGTCACGGACTTCCTTGTCGATGGCCTTCAACTCGGCCTCATCGGCCCATTTCTTGTCGATCAGGCGCGCCTTGACCTGCTCGATGGGATCGTGCTCGGAGCGCATCTTCTGCACTTCGTCCTTGGTGCGGTATTTCGCGGGATCGGACATGGAATGGCCACGATAGCGGTATGTCTGCATTTCAAGGATGATCGGACCCTCGCCCGAGCGACACCATTCGGTGGCGACATCGGCAGCAGCCTTCACCGCGCGAACATCCATCCCGTCGACCTGCATGCCGGGAATCTTGAACGACGCGCCGCGATGCGAGAAATCGGTCTCGGCCGACGAGCGCGACACGGACGTACCCATGGCGTAGCGGTTGTTTTCGATGATGTAGATGACCGGCAGCTTCCACAGCGAGGCCATGTTGAAGCTTTCATAGACCTGGCCCTGGTTGGCCGCGCCGTCGCCGAAATAGGTCAGCGAGACATTCTTGTTGCCGCGGTAGCGGTTGGCGAAGGCGAGTCCCGTGCCGAGCGACACCTGCGCGCCGACGATGCCATGCCCGCCATAGAAATGCTTTTCCTTGGAGAACATGTGCATGGAGCCGCCCTTGCCGCGAGACAGCCCGCTCTTGCGGCCGGTCAGTTCGGCCATCACGCCGCGCGGCGACAGTTCCATCGCCAGCATGTGGCCATGATCGCGATAGGCGGTGATCATCTGGTCACCCTCGACCAGACCCATCTTCATGCCGGTAACAACGGCTTCCTGACCGATATAGAGGTGGCAGAAACCGCCAATGAAGCCCATGCCGTACAGCTGGCCGGCCTTTTCCTCGAAGCGGCGGATCAGGAGCATCCCGCGATAGGCTTCGAGTTCCTGCTCCTTCGTGAAATTTTCGGGTTTCGGCGTCGTCGGTGCTGACGGCGGCTTGCTGCCAGCTTTCGATTTCGCGGGCGCTTTTTTGGCGGCGGCTGCCATGCATCACTCCCTGTGGCTGTCTCTTCGCGGACATAAGAGGGATGCGTTCATCCCTCAGGCTGGGCAAACGCTAACACGTGGAGAGGCTTTGGGCCATGCGGAAAAACGCATGGCTGACATGCAGGTAAATGACGAAAATCGTTGATTATATTAGTGATTAACCTTATTGCGGTTAATTCATGTTCTAGCGCATTATCGTGATCTCATCGGGCTGCGAGAAGTTCAGCGCCTTGCGCGCCTGCTCGTCAAGCATATCCTTCTCGAGCGTCCCGTCATGCAGAAGTTGCACGCGGTGTTCCAGCCCCACCCGCGCAGCGTGCACGATATCGAGACGCGCCTGCAGTTCCTTCGCACGATCCTCGAGCTGGTACTTCGAGTAGATGCCGAATTCGCCATGATAGGCGTGGAAGCCGAAATAGGCCAGAAACACCGCCGTTATCGCCGGAACGATCAGGCGGCCTGTGTTTCTCTGCTTGTGCTGGCGTGTCCACATTGGTCCATGTCCTTCGAACGCCCATCTCACCCGATTGTGCTTAATGGAGGGTTAGCGACACGGCGCCGGGCATAAAAAAGGGGCGGCCGAAGCCGCCCCTGACTGCCAGTCTGGCGTTGTTCAGCCGCGCAGGATCGACGTCCCGGCATAGCGTGCCTGCTTGCCAAGCTCTTCTTCGATGCGCATCAACTGGTTGTACTTGGCGGTACGGTCGGAGCGCGCCAGCGATCCGGTCTTGATCTGCCCGCAATTGGTGGCAACCGCCAGATCCGAGATCGTCGAATCCTCGGTCTCGCCCGAGCGATGCGACATGACCGCGGTGTAGCCGGCGCGGTGCGCGGTTTCGACAGCATCCAGCGTTTCGGTCAGCGAGCCGATCTGGTTCACCTTGACCAGGATCGAGTTGGCGACCCCCATCTTGATGCCGTCGCGCAGCCTCGACGTGTTGGTCACGAACAGATCGTCTCCGACGAGTTGCACGTTCTTGCCGCACAAATCGGTCACCATCTTCCAGCCTTCCCAGTCGTCTTCCGACATCCCGTCCTCGATCGAGATGATCGGATAGTCGGCTGCCAGCTTGGCCAGGTACTTCGCCTGCGCCTTGGGATCGCGCGTCTTCTTCTCGCCTTCATAGACATAGGCGCCGTCTTTGAAGAACTCGGTCGCCGCGCAATCCAGCGCCAGCGCGACGTCCTCGCCCGGCTTGAAGCCTGCCTGTTCGATCGATCCCATCACAAAGTCCAGGGCTGCCTGGGCGTTCTTGATGTTGGGCGCAAAGCCGCCCTCGTCGCCGACATTGGTGTTGTGGCCGGCATCCTTCAGCGCCTTCTTCAGGCTGTGGAAGACCTCGGCCCCCATCCGCAGCGCCTCCCTAAAGGAGGGGGCGCCGACCGGCATGATCATGAATTCCTGGATGTCGATCGGGTTGTCAGCGTGAGCGCCGCCATTGATGACGTTCATCATC
>JBBSOT010000427.1:0-4670 GCA_038259455.1 Hyphomicrobiales bacterium
CTTGCCAACCGTTGTCTCAGTTCCGTCTCCAACCTTGCGCATCCACACCCTACTGCGCCCGGCTTGACCGGGAAATTTTCTATGGAACAGAAGCTTGACAGCGATCATGAGAGCATTTTACCGGAGAGGTTTTCTCTCAGCACCGCCCGCCGATTGATCCGACCTCTCTGACCCGCTAGCGCAAGCGGATTGGCGAGGAAGGGACAGAGTGGCTGCTGAGCAAACCGTGAATGGATCAGCTTGGTGGACTCAGGTGCCGGGAGGTGATATAATTTTAATGCCTTCATACTATCTCTATGATTTTTTGTAGGGGCACTGATAGAGTGGAAAATCTTGCAATCCTGTCAATTGCATCTTGGTCAAATCATAATTTTTTATGTAAATCCAGTTCATTATTAGCTATCCTCGCGTATCCGGAATAATAGTTTAAATATAGCATCATGGAATACCTGGTTTACAAAAGCTTAGCATTGGTGGCTCCCGGTTCTGCCGAGTGTCGTGATATCGTGAAGGTATCCCAAGCCACCAATGCAAGACTTGGGTTGACTGGCTTTTTGCACGCAGAGAAAAGGCTTTTCGTCCAGTATCTGGAGGGAGCCTCCGAGCCACTCTGGACCCTTTATGAGCGTCTGTTTGATGACCCACGTCATACAGATATCGTATTGCTTGGACATGGTGAATTAAACAGGCATAGATTTGAAGACTGGAGCATGGGCTATTCAGATATCAACGTCCTGTCGTTCAAAGACTTTCTTGGTGAAGTTTCTTTCATGTCGCGGGAGGGTGAACCTTTCGGAATAGCTGCGATCATCTTTTTGATGTCCGCGAGTACGCGCATCGGTCTCGGAATTGTCGACTCACCTCAAAGTTCGTGGCACTGAGCGGCCGCTGAATGACGCTCCCCGGGCTGAAGCCGAGGCAGTGAAACTTGGCTGATCATGAGAGATGCCTATGCGTGCAGTTGGGACGCGTCAACAACATGATAAAGCCGCTGAAGTTGGCGTTGGACATACCGTGATGAGCGACCGAACATGGGCTGTGGCGGCATTGAACCTGCCATGAAACCGAAAGCTGGCAGCTCAGGATCTGCGACCATGCCCCGCAGAAAATGGGGGTAACAGCCCTAGCTTGGCTAGAGCGCCGACCGTTCTCGAAATTCAGGTGAAGCCCCTTGAACATTGTTCTGATCGGAAACGGCGCAATTGCGCTATATGTGAAATAAAAGCTGACTGGCCGCGGACATCGGATCTCTGCAATCATTCTTCGACCGGAACGTGTTGAAAGGTTGGGGCGACCGGACACCGGACAACCTGTCTGGATGTCTTCGGTGGAAGACTTCCCGAAAGGCGTCGATCATGTGATCGATTGCGCCGGTCATTCAGACCGCCGGTCTGCAGCAACGGGATGGCAGTATGGATATGCAAAGCGTGGATCGGGGAAAGACCGCGTTGGTGCTCCAGGGCGGCGGTGCGCGCGGTGCTTATCAGGTCGGCGTTCTCAAGGCTATTGCCGAGATCAGCAATGCACGGCAGTCACCCTTCCAGATCATCTGCGGCGCCTCTGCCGGGGCAATCAACGCGGCTCCGGTTGCGGTGATGGCGCAGGATTTCCAAGTGGGGGTTCGGAATCTGGAAAGGCTCTGGAGGGGCCTGCGTTGCACCTCGATCTATGAGACACGTCCGCTCAAGGTCCTTTTCAGCAGCTCCCGCTGGGCCGGGAACCTTGTATTTCGTGTTGCGGGATTGCGGGCGGGAGGCGGTCTGCTCGACTACGCGCCCCTGCGCCGACTGCTGGAAGGTGAATTTAATCGAGAAAGATTGAATCAGGCAATTTCGAGCGGTGCGCTCCATGCCCTTTGCGTCACCGCGTCGAGCTACAGCCAAGGTGTCGCGGTCACGTTTTTCGACGGAGCGGAGGGCATCGCCGAATGGCAGCGGGCACGTCGGATCGGACGGCGTGCGCAGGTAGGCCCTCCACACCTTCTGGCCTCGGCTGCGCTGTCGTTTGCCTTTGCTCCTGTGGAAATTGAAGGCGAATACTTCGGCGATGGGTCGCTGAGATCTACCTCACCGCTTTCTCCGGCAATCCGAACAGGTGCTGATCGGGTGTTGGCAATCGTCACGCGAGACCCTTGGCATCAGATTTTGCCGCAGGACCTGCCAACATCACCTCCGACTTTCGGCGACATCGCAGGCCACGCGCTTGATATCCTGTTTAACGATAATCTCGAAGCCGACTATGAGCGCATGTTACGGATCAACGAAACGCTCGCCCTCATGCCAGACGAAGCGCGCAGGAGATCCGGACTGCGCCCGATCTCCTCACTCCTTCTTGCCCCTTCGAAAGACCTGCGGAACGTTGCTCGCACCCATTCGGAGGACCTGCCGCGCACGATACGCATTCTAATGAAGACGGTCGGGGCCTGGCACCATGACGGGCGGTTGGAAAGCTATCTAATGTTCGAGCCTGCTTACATCGGCGATCTGATCGATCTGGGCTATGCCGATACAATCGGACGCGCGGATGAGCTGATATTATTCCTGGCCCGTTGTGAACGGAACTTGGCATAGCGGGATCCGAGCCTTCGCATCATCAGGCCAGCGCCGATATCCACGCGTCCGCTGCACAACCTCGGACGGGTTGGGCTTCGACCTGCCGACTGCCCAGAGCCGTATAGTGCGGGATCTGTCGGCTACAGGAACGTCGGCAGATGCCTCTCCCGCAGCCGAGGGCAGCACTTTGGACTCTCTTGGGACAGTGCCGATGTCATTCGGCCTTGGCGAGGGTGGCTCTTGCCGCTGCCTCAAGACGACGAATGCCCTTTGTAAGTTTTTCCGGGTCGTTCAGCGTGAAGTTGATGCGGATCGCCCGGCGGTCTTGGCCCTCAGGATCGAAGACGCTGCTAGGGGTGACGCAGACACCCTGAGTCAGAGCCTCACGCAGAAGGAGATCGGTGTTTATCTTTGCATCGCGCGCCGTCGCCCAGACGAACATTCCGCCCGAGGGAACCTGCCAGTCGAACAATTCGCCCAGATGTGCGTGCATGGCGGCACAGAGCGCATCGCGACGGGCGCGGTACAGCGACAGGATGTCAGGCAGAACTCGGTCGGTCAGGCCGCTGGCAAAGCTGTCATGCGCAATTCGCTGGCACAGGCCCGAAGTGGACATGTCCGACCCCTGCTTGGCCGTGACCAGCGCCGCGATCATGTCAGGGGCGGCGATGACCCAGCCGATGCGCAGACCCGGCGCGAGTTCCTTGGACAGCGTGCCCATGTAGATCACCGGCCCGTCATAGCGGCCTTCGTTCTTTTGCGCCGAGAGCATCAGCATCCGCGGCAGCGGGGGGCTGTCATAATAGAGCGTGCCGTAGGGGTCGTCCTCCACCAGCCAAGTGCCCGTGGCACGGGCAGCCTCCACCAGCGCATGACGCTCGGCCAGACTGACCAGCCGTCCCGAGGGATTCGAAAAATTCGGGACTGTATAGGCGAATTGTGCCCCGGAAAGCGCTGTGACGGGGTCGAAGTCGTTCGCGTCCAGCCGCATCGGTCGATAGGTCGGCTGACGCGGGCGCCAGGCGTCCAGTGCGCCCAAATAGGCGGGGCTCTGCGCCGCGATCAGGCTGCCCGGTTCCAGCAGCACCTTGCCGACCAGATCCAGAGCCTGCATGCCGCCAGTCGTGATGAGGACGTTTTCACGGGCAAGCGTCAAACCCGGCGCAGAGAAGCGTTGCGCGATCAGGTCACGCAACACAGGAAGACCCTCGATCGGGGAATAGGCCAGTGCCTCGTGCGAATGTTCGGCGACAGCCGCAGCCGCGATGCCTGACAGGTCCGCGACAGGCCAGGTCGACGGGTCGGGCAGCCCGCCCGCCATGTTGATCAGCCCCGGGATCTGCCCCGCGGACAGAAAGGTCTGCGTGATGTCGTTTGTTTCCGACAACCAGTTGGCGAAGGCGGGACGCGGCATACGAGATCCTCGGATCGGGTGAACGTCGACAACGTCATGTGCGATGCTGTCACTGAAGTCGGGTCGCGTCCGTCCCGGGAGGTGGAGAGCCACATGTGGGATGAGATCTTTGGATGAGCAAGGTAATCCTCCCGATTTTAACGGGACGTGGTCGTAGAACTTACGTCGCCATTTTCAGTTTCTGGGCAGGGGTGATGCCGCCGATGCCCATGTTCGGTCGGTCGTTGTTGTAAGTCCAGAGCCACTGTGTGGCAAAGTGCTGTGTGGTGCCAAAGGTTCGGTACCCAGATCGCAGCCGGGATCCGGCGCGACCGTACCGCACCGGTCGACAAATGGCACCTGGACGAAGTCGTGATTTCGATCCGGGGCAAGAAGCAATGGCTACAAAGCCGCAGAAATGCCAATGCGGCCAAGCGTTTCCTGAAGAAACTGATGAAGCGATGGGGCATGCCGCGCGTTCTCGTGACCGACAAACTGCGCAGCTACGGCGCAGCCATCCGGGATCTTTGCCCAAGCGTGGATCACCGTTCGCACAAGGGGCTGAACAACCGTTCTGAGGCGTCCCATCGACACACGAGACGACGAGACGACGAGACGACGAGACGACGAGACGACGAGAAAAAATCGTAGGCCGCTTCAAATCACCGCGCCATGCGCAGCGATTTCTGTCCGTCCATGACCAAACCGCCACCATCTTCCGCCCA
>JBBSOT010000428.1:0-4655 GCA_038259455.1 Hyphomicrobiales bacterium
CTGGCCGAATGTCAGTCCTGCGATGCCGCCATCGAGGATTACGGCGATTTTCCCTCGCACACGCAGTTCCTTGAAATGCTCAAGCAGGAACACGGCCGAAAACATGGGTTCTGGCGCCTGGCAGATTCGTAACTCCGGCCCGGAGCTGCCGTTCACTTCACGCTTGAGCGCTGCAGTGCAGCTTAACCAGAAGTTGCCATCTGGTCGCTGGCCCAGCAACATAGGTTCGAACAAAGGATCCAGTGCGCCGACGGGTTATGGAAGTATCGATGACTTGCTTTGGCATCCTCAGTCTGATGGCTGATCGTTCCGATTTTTCCTGTCCCGCACTGAGGCCTCGCAGCTCAACCTGACAAAAGTCCGGCCTACGCCCGCAGGGCAACTGTGTTCAGGATCTGCGACGTAAGACCACGCCCTGTATCCAGAACACGGCTCAGGCCTATCTCTAGCCCACCGCATGACCAGGATTTTGTGAAAACACCAAGGTGGACGTATGACAACGTGGACGACGACTGGCGCCACTCTGCTGACCTGCGTGATCGGCACCGGGGCCGCTGCACATGTCAACTGGTTCGTCGAAAGCGACGCCGAACCACTTGCCAATTTCAGTCCGACCGACCCGGTTTTCCGGTCGTGGTGTGTCTTGGCAGCTTTGATGGTCCTGTTTTCCATCTGGCTCGACGGCAAGTTACCGACACTGCGCGTCGCGCAATCGAAGCTCCGGCACGATTTCATGGAGATCCTGCGGGTCTTCACGGGTCTGAGCTTTCTGTTGACCGCCTACGAGGGCGCTCTGGTCGCGCCACACAAGGTTGCCGACGGATCGTTCGGCCTTCTCCTCGTGGTGATGCAGGCCGTGATCGGCATCATGCTGATAGCCAACCGGTGGATCAAGACGGCTGCCCTGATGATGCTTGTCCTTCACGCCGGAGTGGCCGTGAAATTCGGCATTCTTCCCGCGCTCGAATACGCGATCATCATCGGGATCGCCTGCTTCCTGCTGATGAACTCGATCGAGGATGAGGAGCGCCGCGATCTGCTCAAACCCTATTCGGTGGACGCGCTCCGCATCTGGACGGGGATTTCGCTTGTCGCTCTGGCCGTGGGTGAAAAGCTCGCCCCCTCGGCATTGGGCCAGGTGTTCCTCGCGCAATTTCAGTGGAATTTCCTGCAGGCGCTGGGGTTCACGTTTTTCGACGATCCCCTGTTCGTCCTGTCCGCGGGAATGGTCGAAGCGGTCATCGGCATCGTTCTGATCCTCGGCACGACAGTCCGCCTCGCGGTTCTGGCCTTGTCCATCATGATGGCGGTTTCGAACATCGTGTTTATCATTCAGGGCAACAACGAGGCTGCGCTGGTCGAATTCATCGGACACATGCCGATCATTGGCGTTGCGCTGGTCCTCTTGCTTCTGGGCTATGGTCAAAGGTTGAAAATTACGGATGCCTTTTCGGCCCCGCGCCATAAGTCAATTAATTGGTCGCCGAGGTGGAAAGCTCTCACCGTCGGTAAAAGACCAAAATCGGTCCCAACGGAGCACGCAAATGACAAGATCTGACGTCGCCAAGAATGCCCCTGACGCAAAAAGGATGGATCGACCCTGCGCGTCTACCCCGGGTCTCAATCGTCCATGGGATGATGCCGTGGCAAATGAAACGCGGTTGAAGGCGCGCCGAGGCGCCCGCAACGCACACCGCTCGCATTACAGCCTGTACGAGAACATGCTGAAATGAACGCGCCTGTTCTGATCCTTGGCGCTACCTCGGGAATTGGTGCCGTCGCTGTTGAAGACGCCGTCGGTCGCGGGTTGTCGGTGCGCGCTTTCGCCCGCAGCGCAGACACGCTGGAAAAAACCGCTCTGATCGATCCGTTTGTCGGCGATGCGCGGTCAACCGAGGATGTAACCGCAGCCCTCTCGGGTGTACGTGCGGTGATCTACGCCTTGGGCATCAAGGAGCGTCTGGCCATGTTCTGGGAAGAAGAGACGCTGTTCTCCGACAGCACGCGCGTGCTGCTCGACTCCATGAAAGGCATGGAAACCAAGCGCCTCGTGGCGGTCACCGGGTTCGGCGCAGGACGCTCGCGTAGCGCCATGAGTGCACTGGAACGCCTCGGTCACCGCGCAGTGCTTGGCAAGCCCTATGCAGACAAGGACCGGCAGGAACAGATGATCATGCAAAGCGACCTCGACTGGACGATTGCGCGGCCAGTCATCCTCACGAACGGCGCGAAATCGCGCAGACTCCAGGTGTTGCGGGATCCGACCACTTGGCGGAACGGACTCGTCTCCCGGCGCGATGTGGCCGGTTATCTCGTCGATGCCGTCGAGGATGGGCTCGACATCCGCGGCGATGTCGTGCTGGCCCGGTGACCGCGCGCGCCTTGCGTGTTCTCAAGACGCATCATGCGCCGACCGATTACGGTCACCCACAGGATGTGCAGGCCACCTTGACCCCGGCCCACGGAGCGAGCTTTTGCGAAGGGAAGGGACGCGCGGTGTATTTCGACATGATGGCCGACCAATAAATTCTAGTTAAAAAATCTTTGAGTGCTTTTGGGGGGGCTGGCGGGTAAAAAAGGACGCGACCGATCACTCGTGACGCATCCAACAAGCTTGGTTCGTCACTGTTTACTAAGTATTCGATCCGTAGTGGGACAAAGTCCTCCAGATGATCAAGAAATGGCTGCTGACAGACCTTGACGGTCATCTGCCTTGGGCCCCCCTGCGCAGCCAGTCATGAACGAAGGCAAGCTTTTTCTGAGCGGTGTGAGACACCAGGAATGGATACACATCATCCAAGCCCATCGAGCGATTGGCGTGATTGATGATCTTGACGACCTCGATCGCGATCTGAAGCAACGACATGGGGTCCGGTTCCGCGTAGGCATCCCAGCCAGCATGCGGCAACCCCGGCAGAACGAGACCCGCCGAAATCGCACTGTCCGTGATATCGGTCAGATGCAGCAGATGTGCAGCCGTTTCCGCCCAGTCCTCATGGGGATGGGCCGATGCATATAGCGTCAGGTAGCTCTGGCTCCAGTCGTCCGGCGGGCCATCGTTGTAGTGCCGTTGCAGTGCGGCTGCATAGTCGTCCCGTTCGTCGCCGAAGACGTTACGAAACGCCTCGAGGAAGTCGGTGCGCAAGCTGAGGCGCCACCATAGCATATGCGCGATTTCATGGCGGAAATGGCCGATCATAGTGCGATACGGTTCGTCGAGCGCTTCGCGTCGCGTCGTGCGGAGGACTGGATCGGCTTCGGCCACGCTGATCGTGACCACGCCATTCACGTGGCCCATCGCCGCAGGGGTCGGGCCGTCATCGAGCATGCGAAAATAAGGCGGTGTTCCGCGATCTTCCGGGCGAAACCAGTGCCAGCGTCCGAGATTGTCCAGCACCCAGCGCTTTGCGGCCTCGGTTTGCGCCCAGTTGGCCCGCGTGTCGGGATTGGATGTATCGGGATGGACCATGGTCATGGCACAGGAACGGCACGGCGCCCCGTCTTTAGGTGCGATCCAGTTGCATCCGATGATCTCGCGGTTGACGCAAAAGGGCGGCGTCGGGATGAACGCGCGGGCATGCGGATCATAGGCGACCGGCGTTCCGTCCGCCGTGGCAAGGTTGTGAAACCAAAGCGAGCCCGCCCCGACGGGATTGGAAAAGACGTGCATAAAGAACGGGCTCCCGTTGTTTCTTGTTGCGGCTCGAAACATCAAGCCAAGGTTGACGGCGAAACGGTTTACCAAATACTCACGAATGACCGGAAAGGGCCACATCCAATTTTGGCGAATTTAAAACAAGCTCTACACCCCAGGGTGAATCGACACCTACCCTCGGGCTTGGGCTGCTGCCTGCAAACGGCGCTATGCCTTATGCCTCGCTACCATCCGGCAGTTAGGCGCCATTTTCGTCGTGCACGTCCCGGCCGGTGACAGGAGGATCGAAGGTGCGGATCGGGCGCATGCCTTCGGCGCCGTCCCGCAAAGTGTTCTGATCGTGGTGTTCCAGCGCATAAAGCGTCCCGTCGGTGATCTCTGCGTCTCTCCTGTGGCCTTGCCCGGAATGCTGCCGTTTTCGGCAACGCTGTACACCGCTTCGATGTGGCGCTTGTAACAGAGATCCATCTCGGCACCCGTGGGGATGATGGTTCAGGCATGGAGAACCCCATGCCTTCTTTCTTGAGCTGCATCCGGCGACTTGTCCAGACCGGGCCGTTTACTTTGAGTTCGGTGCCGATGATGTCCTGTATTCGAACAATTTTAATTTAGATATCCTAAGCATAACTCAGTCATTTACAGTAAAGCATCGCCACGCGACCGGGGCAACCACCGTATTAAAAAGGCGCTTGAAAACCATTCGGATAGGCATCAAGTCCATATTTTTATGATATAAATATGCGTCTGCCGTCTTTGGGGTGGGCGCTGACGAGGGCTTTTTTGACAGCTCCGAGGGCTTCCCTTATACTTAGTATAACGAAACACATGACCACTTTGACGACGGTGTCTTAACGAACCTGTCGTCAGCGTGGTGAACACATCCCACAGGAGAAGCGTAACCTTGAAATCTTTAGAAGCACCCATCTCAAAGGACGTCTCGGGCTGGACCGACCAGACCCTCGACTCCGTCCGCGGAACCGAAACGCCCAAGGACCCGAAC
>JBBSOT010000429.1:0-4639 GCA_038259455.1 Hyphomicrobiales bacterium
CTGTCATCGCCGCGCAGGCCGTCGAGCACGATCCTGATCTTGTCTTCCGCCGAGAAGTGGCGCCGGGTAGCCCGCCGGATGTCGTTCACCACCTGCTCGGCGGGCTTCTTGGGAGGCGAGTTTGATTTGGAGAGATTGGGTCTCATCTTCGTTCCTTCGTCACTACGACGAGACCCAATCTCTCCTTAAATCACAACCCCAAATCTGTGCCATGGGTGCTGACGGCGGACAGGCTTCTCGGTCGGGAAATTAGCGGTTGACCAGTATGCTGGCGGGGTGCTCATGGCGATGGTGGTGGACGTGCCTGCGGCAGGAGGCATGCGTTCCCAGCGACTTCGCGAAAGCTATGTGCCGGAAGGTGGCTGTTCGGCAGTGGCGTGACCCAGGCGGCATGAAAAAAGGGCGCCGCGGCAACGTGCCGGGCACCCTTTTCCACCTCGAACCTGCAGGAGGCTGTTTGCAGATCGAGCGTTGAACATGGCGACGAGTTCAGCCGGTTCGTGGCTGCTCGTGCACTGCTGGCCGGGTATTCATAACGTCCATTCGAGCAGCGGGTGTTGCTCTCCGCAATCAGTGGAGACGATGAACGCGAAGCTTGCGAAGAGCGGAGTGATTCCTGCCTTGACGAAGGCCTCATAGGTTCGGTGATCTTCAAGCGCGGTTCCGAGCTTTTGCAGGGACAATTGGCCAGATTCGTGCTCGTGGCAGCCAAGAGAGGTGAGCACCTTTGCAGCAAGGTCACTGCTCATTGTGGTGTCGCCTACCAGAGCAATGTGTTCACTCACCCGCATCGTGATCGGTGCGCCGCATTGCTGGTGCTCGATGCGCAGCATTCGCCCAAGAAACTGCGCTTCCTCGACGATCGCGATCATTTCCGGGCGATGGTCGAAGCATGATGCGAACTCGGCGATCGCAAGCGCGTTGGCATTGATCTCGAAGTTCACGGGCGCGGCCTGGAATTCGCCAAGGTCTGCATCGATCGTGCTGTTGCTGGTGTGCAGTCTGCGCATCAGTGCTGCGAGCTCTGGCGGACGTATTGGAGCCGGTTTCGAATGAAGCCTTGTCTCGATATCCTTGATGCGGAATGTGACGAGCATCTTTGCCTCCTGTCGCTGCTCGTCTCCTCCATCCCCCTCTTCTTTCTCATGCCCTGAGCCCGTGGTTGAATGCCGGCAGGTGGTTCTGGTTCAGTCCGAGCATGGCCGTTCGGACCTGTGTCCGGGTTTAGCAGCAGGCCCGGCAGCGATGCCCGCAAGATGCAAAGCATCGAGCTTGGGCAAGCTGCGGCGAGTCAGGCGAACAAGCGCAGCTGGAAGGTTCGGGGATCACGATGCTAGCGTCAGCGGGCGAAGGGGGTTCGATGCCCCCAGAGCCCGCCCCTTGCGCAAAAGAAGAGCGGAAGGCCCCGGCCTAAGCCGGAGCCTTCCGAGCGGCGCTCACCCGAAGTTGCGCGACCGCACCTGCGCCTGATCACTGATGCGGCGGATGTGCAGCGGCACGCCTGCCTGACGGAGGCGCTGTGCAAGGTTCGACTGGATGCCCGACCCTTCACCGATGATCGCTTCGACCGGGTTCAGCTTGACGATGCTCTCGTTGCGCAGGAACGGAGCGCGGTTGCCGTGGCGTTGGTCGGGCACGAACAGGATCGTGTTGACCCCGTTCTGCTGCGCCCATGCGCCTGCCATGGCATCGACGCCCTTGCGCATGCCGGTCGTGCCCAGGACCATGTTCGGGATCCGCGACTTGATGTCGTCGAGGATAGCCCAGATCATCGCAAAATCGTGCCAATCTTTCTGACCACCTGACACGATCACCAGCGGGCCATCGGGCTGGAATTGCGCTCTTCGATCCTTGGCGCGTGCGGCGAGGAAATCGCGCGCCTGCACCTGGCTTGCGGTAACCCCGTTCTTGCTGACTTGCGATCCCCGTGCGGCCGTGAAGGGGCGACCGGTTTCGACCCGGTAGACGTCCGCTGCATGATCGCGCATTGCCTCGAGCGCTTCGCGGCATCCTTGCAGCGTCTGGCAGAGCTGCTGTGTTTCCTCGAGCTCGACAGCGTAAATTTCCGAAGGATCGAAGTGGCGTGCCATTTCGCCCAGCTTCTTTGCGGCATCGTCCTCGCGACCTTCTGCGAGGCGTGCGGTCATGTGGAAGGAGTTGACCATGCCCCAGGCGAGCTGCTGCGCGAATTCCTCCATGCGCGTGTCCTTGAGGACATCGAAGATCGTTCCGATTGCCATCTCCACGGCGCGGCGCGCCATGTCGGGATCCGGCATTTCTGCGGCGATTGGAGCCTCAACGATATTGAGCTTGGCCAGATCGCTGTGTTCGAGAAACGCTCCGTCATAGGATTCCGTGATCCCTTCACGTGCATCGGCAAGATTGATGCGTGCCTGAGCCAAATCAGCGAACGAGTTGAAAACAGTCATAAAAGCCTCCGATTTTTGAAATCGTCCCCACATTGGGAACAGCCAAAAACCCATCGGGCCGGACGCGCTGTGTCAGGGACGGCGAGCTCGTCTCGCCGCCGCCATGGCGGGCGTGGGGGAACCGATTTTCGGCGTGGTGGCTGGCGCGCAGCGACACAGCCTCCCCGCTGAAAATTGGGGGGACCGCGGTCCTTGACTAAGGGGCGGCCGCCGATAGGTTTCGGCAGGTGTTCCTGTGTGTGTGGAAGAGACGTTCCCGCCCCCGAGCAAGAGAGACGAAGGCAGGCCCGGTCAGGCGCTTCAGCGCCACCCCGGGCCGCCCCTTCGGCCCTGCGAAGGGGTTACAGCGGGAACACTCCCAATCTTGAAAGGCCGTTTGGCGGGGCTGGTCGGCAGGCGACGTACTGTCAGGGACGATGCCGCGAAGCCGGCAGCGCCGCCGCACGGGCGGCGAAGGCAAGCGCAGCGACAGCCTGAGCCGATCCTTGACCGGACGGAGGAGGCCGAATGACCTGCCTGCGCGCCGCGGCGCGCACTACGGCCGGAAGGCTCCGACCGCGAACGCCTTCCTGATAAGGAAAGGCGCGTTCGCGGGTAAGGGGCGCTGCCCTGGCCGGATGGGCGGCAGCACCGGGACCGGGCAGAGCAGAACCCGGGCTCAGCGAAGGAGCCCATTGTCGGACCCTGCATTGACGCTATGGTCGTGCGATGGCCGTCTGGCAGTTCGTAATCAACCTCATCCCTGCCGCTGCGGCGCGTATCGCAGGGGTCAACGCTGCACGAATGAGCCGCGCGCAGCTCGGCGAGGTCGTTCTGGCGCTGCCCATCGCACAAGCGGATGTGCTGTTCGCAAAACTCGACATGCTGCTGCCCCGGAAACCCCGATCCTACACCGGTCTCCGGGTATGGGGTGACGAGCCAAACGACGACATTCAGGTGAGCTTCGATGAGCAATACATCGAAGAAATCCAAGTGCGCTTCGACGTGGCAGATATCTCTTTGGCGTTGATCGGCGGAGTCTGCGCCGTCGCGCGGCAATTCGACTGCGTCTTTGCGACGCCGGAGGGTGCGATCATTCAGCCAAGCAGGGAAGCTGTCATCAGGACGGTTCTGCAATCAGACGCAGCGCATTTTGTGCAAGACCCACAGGGCTTTATCGAAAAGGCGGTCCGTCTGGATCGGGAGGACCGATAGGGCTCTTTGCCAGTGCCCAGCCACATTCAGTGAGGAGCAGGAGGCGTACTTGAAGCAGACCGGCAGCTTCGTTCACTTTGCCGCTAAAACCTGCCATTCAGCAACCGACCCATATCGGTCATTGGAGCAGTCTATCTTTATTGCCCTTCCCGCTTCGACGGCATTCCAAGACAAGCGGTTCCTTCATAATCGGCAACCGGGTTTTGCCATCACATGATCAGCATAAAAATCCCGATGATGCCCAGTTTGCTGCATTGGTCTGACGCTGCGTTATTCAACCGGTGCACAGGACCAAGAACGTGAGCAGCCAGTCGCGCTCGGGAGTGACGAAAGCTCTTGAGCTCGAAATCGCCGCGCAGTGACGGTTACGATCGACTGAGGCACCAGCATCGCTGGCCAACTGTGCGGTGCCCGCCGCCTAATGGCCGCGGGCACCAAGCGGAGGCCTGATTGGCTTCTAATTCCACGTCAGCTTCGCGCACTCTCTGGCTTGAAAATGACTAGAGCGCGACACTGTCGTTACAATTGCAGTAACGACTTAGCGCGAAAAGCACCCTCTGCTAGCCCCACCCGGGTGTTGTTCACCTGTGACGCAGTCAAAAAAGTTTAGAAATACTTCATCGTCACATTGATCGCGGTCACACCGCTTCCGACGGCGAAAGTGGTCTTCTGGTAGCTGGGTTTTCCCAAATTGAAGATATTGATGCTTGGGTTGTTCGACATGGCCCCACCATCTTCATGGATGTCGGTCTTGCCGTTGCTGTTAACGTCATGGCGTATGGCCATCCCGTAGTTGCCGCTGGACGGCACCGGCACGCAGAAGGTCATCGTCCCGCTCTTGGCGGGGGCTTCGATGCGGGTAAGCCAGCGGCCCGCTACGAGCCAGTCTGACTTAGTTCCGTTATAGCTCTGCACGCGAATCAAGCCGCTCGATTGCTTGATGCCGCTGACGGTCACCTTCACGGCAGGCCCGACGCCGGGAGCGCATTTAGCCATTTCGTTGCTCAACACCTGCC
>JBBSOT010000430.1:0-4625 GCA_038259455.1 Hyphomicrobiales bacterium
CAGGACGCGAACGATGCTTCATGGCAGGATCCAAACTGCAGCCTTTTCAATTGGATTCTACGAATCCATGCAGTTCGAAGCCAGAAAAATATCCGATTTATCTCGGTTATTCAGCTACATGGCAGTTGTTCAAGCTGAACTGAGTACCATCAGAAGACGCTGGACGTGACAGAGTGGCTCGTGTGGTTCGCCGAGATCGTCCTGAAGGCCCAGCAGGTCACGCTCGACCGGGTCGGGTTCTTCATCAGCAAGGCGCACTTTTACGACCGGCACCGCGGTCAGTTGAACGAGCGCCAGGACAAAGCTATCGCACGGATGTTTCGGGAAGGTCCCGCCGGGTTCAAAAGGCGGGCTCAGCGCCGAGAATTACCTCAAGATCACCGGCACCTCTCGCGCGACCGCGACCCGGGACCTGCAGGACCTCGTCGAGAAGGATGCGCTCAAACGAACTGGTGGGCGGCGGCACACGCGCTATTGGCTACACCCGAATCAGGCAAACAAGGCCTGATTGGCCTCGTCGCGCGCAACTGAACCGCGCCCGGCGGATCCCGCTATACTCTTAGCGAAACCAGCTGGTTTCCAGCACTATCCGCGCGCAAGTCTAGGTCAGCTGCAGACGACAGGACAAATCCGAGGTTTTCACCAAGACCAAACGGAAAAATCACCGGCTGTGCTTCTAACTGGGGCCTCGGTACTTATACCATCCAGGCCATCGAACATCACAGATGGTTCCTCATATGCGAGCCACACCTGTCCCTGGTCATCTTTGTAAACCAATACGCTGAGAGGCAAATAGAGGCCCGCCAAGATATCGTCCTGCATGGCTGAGGTGCCAATCTGAGGATTGCCGAAAATAAGCAGTTGGGCATCGTCGAGTACCAACCCGACACTAGCGGCAGCGGCGGCATGATCGACTCTTGCCGCGACGGTCGCGCCAGCTGCGCCGATCGCCGCCTCAAGCCGGTCGGCAGTCGCTTCCACACTCCCCGATGACAAAACTTTCACAACATCTTCCGCCTGGGCTATTGCGGGGACCGTCAGAATTGCGATTGCCACTGCAAGCAAGTATTTCATTTTAATTTATCCCTGTTAATGTGACGTGGGACTTAAATATCTGAATTTTATTAGGCTGTGTCCATGACACATACGTGTGATCGTTGGCAGTCGCGCGCCAGAGTTCGATTTGATTGACGAGATCCAAATTATATTGGATTGCCGCCTTACCACCGCAGCAAACTCCGCCCTGCAATTGCACCGATCGACGTGACGAACAAAATCGAGAGAGTATACCAAACGCCATAGAACAAGGGCGAGTCTTCGATGCAGAAGAGCGAATAGATCGCGGCCCCGAAGCCTGCGGCTACCAGCCCCGCGACGGCCCCGCAGCGTGCCGGATGCTCCGGTGCACCACGCCGTAGCGCGATGAGAGAGCCCGCAAGGATCGGTGCCGACAATACGGGGATCGACTTGAGACAGATAGAAATTGAATGGCCCATCATCTGCACCCACCACTGTTGGGACGGCGTCAGATAAAGGGTGGCCAAAATGATAAGACCGAGCAGAATTAGTACGACCGTCGAGGCCGCAGCGCTCCACGATTTGCCAGCGGGTCTGGCCTCTGCGAGCATCCAGGGAAGCGCTAAGGCTCCCAGTAGAAGTGGCAAAGCCGACTTTGCGATCAGCGCAGGATCACTCCATATGACACTGACATCCGGACGCATGCCCCAGAATGCGGCAAAGGACACGGCGGTGACAACCAAACCCACGATCACGCCGCGAACAACCCAAGCCGTCAGGAGCCCGGCGCGAGAGGGCTTCAGTTCGGCACCAATGGAGGCAATCAGATCGTCGGTGTTCATTTGCGCTCCTTATTTGACATTTTGGGACGTACGTCGTGTTGTGCGATCGCCGACAGCTTGGCCATGGCGCGATGCAGCGCCACGCGTACGGCGCCCCCGGTCATGTTGAGTTTTGCGCCGGCTTCTTCAGCTGTTAAGCCGTTCAACTTGACGTCTCTCACGATGGTGGCGGCCGTGTCATCGAGGTGAGCCAGCAAGGTATTCAGATCGCCTCGTAACGACGGATCCGCGAGCGTCTCGTCAGGTACTCTGTCCTCCGTGCCGTCGAAAGCAACGATGCGATTGCGCCTTCGCTTGCGTTGGCCATCTACGACTTTGTAGCGTGCGATGGCATAGATCCAGGGGCCGACCGCATCCGTTTGACGCCATGTATGGCGCTTCTGGTGAATGGCGATCAACGTATCTTGCAAAAGATCCTCACTCTCGTCGGACGTTCCACCGCAGCGGGCCCTGATGATGCCCCGCAGGACCGGGGCAATGTCGGTTAGAAACTGAACATAGGCGACACGATCGCCGCTCAGTGACTGCCGCAACAGGACGGCCCACCTGGCTTCCTTTGCCGATCCCATATTTTCCAATTCGTCATCCATGCGACAATCGTTACAGTGCTTCTGACAAAAAGGCGTGGCAGTCACACGCATGTGACCCGTGCTTCGAACGTCATGCCTTTCGTTTCGCCCGATCACTAAAACGCGAGGCGTGTAACGTTCCCCCACTCTCCGGCGAAATGTCCTACATCGGACGCCGCAACGGTGCCGAGTGATTGATCGGAGATTTCTTATGACAACCAAGAGCACGACCCTCGCCCTCGCCATCCTCGGTTCCTTTGCAGCTGTCACCAGCGCCAGCGCACAAGATATGGAAAAATGCTTTGGCGTCGCATTGGCCGGTGAGAACGGTTGCGCCGCCGGTCCGGGCACGACTTGTGCCGGCACCTCAGCCGTCGATTATCAGGGCAATGCCTGGTCGCTGGTTCCCGCAGGCACCTGCACTGACATCGCAATACCGGCAGCCGCTGACGGAACAGAACGTACCGGCGCCTTGGAAGCACTGGCGCGTGACGTCCCCGCCTAATTGCGGTTCGTCCCCGCAGGTATCTCACCTGCGGGGCATCCTGCCGCCTTGTCATCAAAGGACCGAAGTCATGCAAAAGCCCCTGACCCAACTCCCCGCATCCATCGGGATAGGTTTCAAGCGGTCGCACTTCGATGCACTGCGCGCGTCAACGACCAGCCTCGGGTTTCTGGAGGTTCATGCCGAGAATTACATGGGTGCCGGCGGGCCGCCTCACGCCCAGCTGGCCATATTGCGGACCGACTATGCCCTGTCGATCCATGGTGTCGGCCTGTCGATCGGTGGGGCCGGGCCATTGAACACGGACCATCTGAACCGCCTTGCGGATTTGTGTAGCCGGTATGAGCCCGAAAGTTTCTCGGAGCACCTGGCATGGTCCAGTCACAACGATGCCTTCCTGAACGATCTTCTGCCCCTGCCCTATGACGATGCGACCCTGTCGACGGTCTGCGACCATATCGATCACCTGCAAGAGGTCATCAAGCGACCGATGCTGCTGGAAAATCCGTCTACCTATGTCACGTTCGAAACCTCGACCTTTGCCGAGACTGATTTTCTGACCGAGATTGCCAGACGCACCGGCTGTGGACTTCTGCTGGACGTGAACAACGTCTTCGTCAGCTGTACCAATCACGCGGCCGACCCGCGGGCCTACCTCGCCGCCTTTCCACTGCACGTCGTCGGGGAAATTCACCTTGGGGGTCATGATGCCGAGGACCTGCCGTCTGGCCCTTTGCTGATTGACGCGCATGGCTCACCGGTAGCCGATCCGGTCTGGACGCTTTATGCCGAAACCATCGCACGCACGGGCGCGCTGCCGACGCTGATTGAGTGGGACACGGACATTCCGGAATTCCCTGTGCTAATGGCCGAAGCGCAGCGTGCCGCCTCCATCCTGGAAGGCGTACGTCATGCTCTCGCATCCTGAGATCCAATCGGCGTTTCGCGCGGCGCTGGCTGGGCAGGATGTACCGCCGGGTGTGACGGCGGTGGGAGACCTCGCACGGCGATTTTCTGTATATCGCAACACTGTCACCCATTCGCTGATCGCAGCACTGTCGCAGCGCTTTCCGGTCGTGCGGCGGATCGTCGGTTCGGACTTCTTTGACGCCATGGCCGCCGTCTTCGTGTCCGCGCACCCACCCCGCACGCCGCTGATCCATGCCTACGGTGCCGACTTCCCGGCCTTTCTGGCCACGTTTCCCCCCGTCGCAACGCTTCCCTATCTGCCCGATGTTGCCGGGATCGAAGTCATGCGCGGCCAAGCCTATCACGCCGCAGACGCCGTCCCAATGTCGAGCGACACCATCGCGGCAGCCTTTGGGTCGGCACCGGACGGCGCCGTGCTGTCGCTGCATCCCTCGCTTTATATCGTGAGATCTGACTTCCCGGTGGTGTCGATCTGGCGGATGAACCAGCCAAATGCGGCCCCATTTACACCGGAACCTCGCGCAGAGGCCGCTTTGGTCTTTCGCTTGGAAGAAGATGCCGTTGTACTGGCCGTCACCCCTGCCCTTGCAGCGATTGTCGCGGCCACGCAAAGCGAACTGCCGCTCGGGGCCGTGGCCAAGGATCATGTCCCCGACGCGATTGCGCAGACGCTGTCGGTCCTGATGCGCTACGCGCTGGTCGTCGGCGTCAAACACCTACCCTGATTGGAGCTTGTCATGACACAGAGACTGGCAAAGCGGG
>JBBSOT010000431.1:0-4607 GCA_038259455.1 Hyphomicrobiales bacterium
AGCCTGGGCGCTGCCAAGCCAAAGGGGAAATCCCTGGAGGGCATCGTTTGAAGCGCCTCCGACACGTCGGAATGCTAAACTAGCGCTAACGTTCAGTGAGGACCTTTGCCATCATACCAACGAGCTCGGCGATGGGTCCGTCGCCCTCCCAAGCATAGATCGAGAGCTCGAGCGATGCCTCCGGTGTAAAAATGGCGCTGCGCCGGACGGCGTGGCCGGCGGTCGTGCTAACCGGAAGCACAGACACGCCCAAGCCCGCCTCGATCGCCGACAGCACGCTGCCCAGACTATTGCCGGTAAAGGCGATGTACCAGCGCCGCTGCGACCGCTCGATCCGATCAATCATCAAGTCACGGTAAAGCCCACCGGGAGGAAAGGTTACCAGCGGTATAGGCTCGGGCCAGGCGTCAAGTCGTCCCGTGGCCTCGAACCAGGACAGCGGCTCGGGGAAGCTCGCACGGGCGTCGCTGTCCGCCACCGCCGCCTTTACGATGGCGATATCGAACTCGCCCGCGCGATACCGCTTTGACAAATCGCGGCTGAGGCCGGTCGTAACGTCAAGCCGAATTTCGCGATGGCGTTCGGCAAAACACGCGAACTGCCGGCTCATTGCAGAGGTGACGATATCGTCCGGAACCCCGATGCGAATAGTTGCAGTTCCGGCCGGGTCGGTTAGCAACACTTCAGCTTCCTCCTGCAGTGCCAGCAAGCGCCGCGCATAGCCGATAAGTCGCTCGCCTGCCGGCGTCAGCACAGCCGGGCGGGACAATCGCTCGATCAAGCGCTGTCCAACCGCCGATTCAAGTCGTCCCAGTTGCTGGCTGACCGTCGACTGTGTGGAATTGAGGCGATCCGCGGCGATCGTGAAGCTTGCCGTATCGACGATGGCGACGAAGGTGCGCAACAGTCGGGGATCGAGCATGCAATCATTCTACTCCTGAATGATTCTTATTCAAACATGTCATTCGCAAATGAAGCCGCTGACGGTTATGCTCGCCTGCAAGGTCGGGCATCGTCGTTGATAGCATGCTCATCGTTTCGGCAAGGAAGGCTCCCCGTGAAAATCATCAACATCCCGCTAGCGCTGCTGCTTGGCGCTGCCACGCTTCCCGCGGCCGCGGCTGAAATCTCGACCCACGTCCTTGACCTGGCTCGCGGCGTCGGCGGCACGGCAGTGCCTGTCACCCTTTCGAAGCGCGACGCTGGCGGCGCTTGGGTCCCGGTCGGTGCGGGCCAGACCGACGCCAACGGCCGCGTTCGCAGTTTCGGCGACGCCAAAGCTTTCGGCACAGGCATCTATCGTCTTCAATTCGATATGACGCGCTACCCCGATGCATCAGCGAAGCCGTTCTTTCCTGAAATCACATTGACGTTCACCGTGGCGGATGCGGCGGCACATTATCATGTGCCAGTCGTCGTCAGCCCATACGGTTACTCCACCTATCGGGGGAACTGAGCATGGCCGGTGCTCTGATGCTCCTGCTGTCCGCAGTGGCGATTGCAGCGCCTGCGGTGCCGCTGGAGCGCAAAACAGTGTCGCTGGCGCTCGCCAACGAACTGGCCAGCGCGGCCATTGCATCGTGCCGCGCAACAGGCAGGGAGGCCGTTGTCGCAGTCGTCGATCGCGGCGGCAACCTGGTTGCGCTCCAGCGCGGCGATGACGTCGGTCCGCACAACACGCTTGCCGCCCAGCGCAAGGCCTTTACGGCCTTGTCGACAAGAACGAGCACCTCCACGCTGGCCGATCGCGCTGCGTCCGATCCGACCTCGCGCAACCTCGTCACTATACCTGAACTCTTGCTGCTCGGCGGCGGCCAGCCTCTATCGGTTGCAGGCGATGTGATCGGTGCAATTGGCGTTGCCGGAGCGGGTGGAGCGGCCAATGATGACCGCTGCGCATCTGAAGCGATCAGCAAGGTGCTGCCGGCATCCAAGCCGCGTTCGTAACGTCGGTGCCAGAGGCATTGCAACATTCGCGATCTTCCGCCTCGGCGCGGTTGATCAGACGCGTGTGGGCAATGCCCTACATCCTCCTCACGTTCACGGCTCTGTTCTGGGCCGGCAACTCCATCGTGGGGCGGGGCGCGCGCGAGATGGTGCCGCCATTGGCGCTGTCGTTCTGGCGGTGGAGTCTTGCCCTCATGATCCTGCTGCCCTTCGCCTGGCCGCACCTGCGCCGAGATGCAGCGAACCTTCGAAGTGCCTGGAAATGGCTGGTCGTCCTCGGCGTGTTGGGGATCGGCACCTTCAACACGCTTCTCTACACCGGCCTGCAGACCACGAGCGCTGTCAACGGCCTGCTCCTGCAGTCGCTTCAGCCAGGCCTGATTTTGCTGGTGGGGGCGATGCTGTTCGCTGAACGCACGCGACTTCTGCAACTGCTTGGCATCGCGCTATCGATCGTCGGCGCCCTTGTGATCATTTCAGAAGGTGATCTGGCTTCGCTGCTGGCGCTCGAATTCAACCGAGGCGATCTCGTCATCGGCGGGGCCGTGATCGTCTGGTCACTCTATTCGGTCTTGTTGCGCAAACGCCCCAAGGTGCATCCGCTCAGCTTTCTGGCTGCCACGCTGGCCGTCGGCATCAGCGTTGTCTTCCCTTTCTATCTTGCGGAAATTGCAAGCGGGCGGCTCATCGAGAGTCGGCCCGAAAGCTGGCTTGCGATTGCCTATGTCTGCGTATTTCCTTCACTCATTGCCTATCTATGCTTCAACCGCGGTGTCGAACTTCTCGGATCAGCCGCCGCGAGCCTCTATCTCAATATCATGCCCGTCATCGGCGCAGTGCTCGCCACCATGTTTCTGGGGGAGGCGATCCGATGGTTCCACTTTGCCGGCATGCTATCGATCGGTATCGGCATCGTATGCGCAACGAGAAAACCGTCGCGCACCGGACCGGGCCCGGACCCTTGACCGCGCCGCACGATGTTCCGTTCAACCACCGGGTCGCCGGGACCGCCACCGCGCAACGCTTTGTCTCGAGGTCGGCTTGCGCGGGACATTCCGGATCGACTGCGTTATCGTTCTGCGATGAATATGAATTTCTTCAGATCGGCTTCACGCACCTTGCCGGACCTTGCCATCGATTTCGGGACGGCGAACACCCGCGTGGTGGCGCCTGGCCGGGGCATTGTGTTCGACGAGCCATCGCTCTGTTGCTTCAGCCTCGACGATGTTCGTCCGCAGTTGATCGCTGCCGGCAATGATGCGCTTCCGATGCTGGATCGGACCGGACGCAGCGGCCGCATTGCCCGGCCACTGGCGCGGGGGGTTCTGGACGACATCGGAGCGGGCCGGGAAATGCTTCGCTACGCCATCAGTCGGAGCGGCTTGAGCCGGCGGTTGCGGTCGCTGCACGCCGTCATCGGAATCCCGGCGGACGCGACACAAGCGGAAGCGAACGCGCTGATGACGGCAGCACGCGATGCCGGGCTCGGGCATGTCGAGTTGATCGCGGAGCCTTTGGCTGCAGCAATCGGCGTTGGCCTTCCTGTTTGGGAAAGCCAAGGCGCCATGATCCTCGAATGCGGCGCTGGGACGACAGAGGTCGTTGTCCTGTCGATGGGTGCGATATGCTTGCGGCGATCGGTTCGCCTGGGTGGCCTTGCGCTGGATGCGGCAATTGCCGAACACTTGCAGATCCGGCACAAGTTGCTGATCGGGGCTGCGACGGCCGAGCGGCTAAAGCTTGATGTCGTTGGGCCTGTTGGAGAGTTTTCTGACACGATCGCGGTCAAGGGCCGGAGTATTCTCGTCGGCGGGCCAGCGATGATCGAGATCAAGCGGCGCGAACTGGAGACGATCGTCGAGCGTCATGCGATGAGCATTCTCGCTGTGGTACGGGACGCTCTAGGTGAGACACCCCCAGAACTGTCGCGCGATATCCATGACAATGGCATCATGCTGACAGGCGGCTGCGCGGCGATCGGCATGATTGGACAGGCAGTCCGTGATGGCACCGGCCTAGCGACCCATGTCGCCGATGATGCCTTACACTGCGTGGCCAACGGACTTTGCCTGGCCGCCTGACGCTATGTGCTGTTGCGTCTGACTTGATCCCGGCGCACCCGTTTTCCATGCGGCAACGTGCGGATGGCACTTAAGCGCTGCAAAGACTGCAGATCTGATGAAAAAGGCCGCCCAATGTCCTGGACGGCCTCGGCACAGCTTAGATGATGTAGGCGATGCAACGATATTGGCGGTCCGACGACAGTGGACGCTGAAGCCGACCAGACCAGAGCCGGCCACGAGCAGGGTCCAGCTGGCAGGCTCAGGGATCGTGGCGCTTAGTGCATCGGCATTGCCAGCAGCTTCGACGCGTAGACCGGCAGGACCAACATCGTTCTCAGTGATGAAGGTCAGCGTGTTGACGCCAAAAACAAATGCGCGGCTGCCTGCGCCGAAAGCTGTGAACGAGGTGAAGCCAGCGGCGTTGGTCGAGATGACCGTGCCATTGAGCAAGATCGATGGCACCAAACCATCGGCGGCAAATTGCCCCGGCACTCCGTCGCGAATTCACACCCGAGACGTAGCAATGGCCTTCAAGGCCAAGCAAGCCGGCGCGATGACGCCGGTGCTCGATGCCCTGACCGCCATCGGCATAGCCCG
>JBBSOT010000432.1:0-4587 GCA_038259455.1 Hyphomicrobiales bacterium
CAAGCGCTGTTCCAGCCTTCCCCGGTCCCCAGGACATCAGAGCCTCAGAGCCAACGCTGACAGCCACGGTATCGCGCGGCGATTGATAACGGATCGCCCGTTTGTTCCTGACGATCTGCCCTCGACGGCACCGATGTGCCAAGATGGGTCTCCGGTAACGCGGCCTTCCAGCGCACAGACGAGAGCGGCGTGCTAGGCAGCACACCCATTAATTCTTACTCCATCCCAATCGCTTCTGATTCATTTTTCGCAAAACAACGTAGGGAAGGGATCATGGCAAAATCAGACATGAGCGATCTGGAATGGGAGTTCATCAAAGCTGTTCTTCCGAACAAGACGCGCGGGATGAAGCGGGTTGACGACCGGTGCGCCATCAACAGGATTTTCTATGTCCTGCGCACAGGTATTCCCTGGGCCGACCTGCCAGAGCAATACGGCCCGCCGACCACGATCTACAACCGGTTCAACAGTTGGAGCTATGCAGGCCATTGGGATGGGACCATGGAAGCCTTAGCCGACGCCCACAACGTGGATATGGTCATGGTGGATGGCACCAGTATCCGCGCGCATCATTGCGCCAACACGCTCAAAAAAAACCCGCGTCGCTACCTCGGGCGTTCGCGCGGCGGGTTAGGTACCAAAATTCATGCACTTACGAACCAGTACGGTCTACCGATCCGGTTCGAGCTAACACCCGGGCAGGCCCATGACGCACGGCCTGCAAGAAGCTTTTGGATGCACTGCAACCAGGCCCATATGTATTGGGTGATAAGGCTTACGATGCCGCCTGAGTCTGGGAAATGATATGGGAACAGGGCGCAATCGACGTGATCTCTTCCAAGGAAAACCGCAAGTTATCCAAAGATTTCGATGCCGACCTCTACAACGAACGCAACAAAATCGAGCGCTTCTTTGGGCGTCTCAAGGCGTTGTTCCGTCGGATCGCGACCCGTTACGATAAACGTCACGCAACTTCATGGCCATGACCAAATTGCCATTCGTCAGGCTGTGGATCGAATTTTATGAGTCGACTGCCTACAACAGATCCCGGAAAACCCGGACAGAAGACTGGGACATCGGCCGCGTGACTGTGAACAGGGCCTAAGATACCCACCACTGCCACAGAGCCATCATCGCATTGGGTGGCACAGCGATTATCCCGATCCGCAAGAACGGCCGACCCTGGAAAGGATGACTGCCCAGCTGCCTGGGGCGCGCAATGAAACACTCTGTGGCACTCGCTACTACGGTGCGCGTTCTGGAACCGTTTGACCAGGTAGCACATCGCCAGCCGCACTGAGGCCGGAATGCGGTGCCTCAAGCCACTTTTTCTGCAGCGACGCCTCGTGACGCAAACGAGTATACTTTTCAGGGCGACAATGATAGTCCGCCGAAAATCAATGGCTTTGACGGGCCGTATTCAGAAAGCACGAAACAAGGCAAATGACCCAGACTATCGTATCGCTCACGTCCATACCTCCCCGTTTCAAACATCTGCCTGCCGTCATCGAAAGTCTGGCCGCCCAAAGCGTGAAACCGGACCGCATCGAACTGTATCTGCCGCGGGCCTACCGACGAGAGGAGTTCAACAGTGCCGAAATGCCCGCGCTGCCATCGTTGTCCGGTGCCTGTGAGATTATCCGGGTCGACACGGATTATGGCCCCGCAACCAAGATCCTGCCCTCTGTCAGCCGCCATCAGGGCACGCAGGCGCGGCTTGTCTATTGCGACGACGACAAGATTTTCCACCCGCTCTGGCTTGAAACTCTGCTCAATAGCGCCGAGGATCATCCCGACTGTGTCATCGCCAACAGCGGCCAGTCTTCGGCACGTTTCGAGGCAAAATGCCGGTGGATGCGCAGAGGACTGGTCTATCGTTTGTTACGGCTGCTGTCGCTGGGGCAGTGGAAACCGATCCGCTCGCGGAAACATTACAAAGACGACATCGCCGAAGGCTGCAACGGAGTGCTGATCCGGCCCGATTTCATAGACGAAGCCGCCTTTGACATTCCCGACATCCTCTGGACGGTCGATGACGTCTGGCTGTCTGGCATCTACCAGAAAAACGGCAGACCATTGATGCTGACCGGTGCTCAGACCAAGATCATCAGTGGCGAAATCTTTGACGACGGTGAAAAGGTTGGCCGACAGCACGCGCTTTTCAGGATGGTCTACAAAGGGCATAACCGCATCAGTGCCAATGCCGCCTGTATCCGCTATATGCGGCAGAAATTCGGCGTCTTCCCGAAGACTTCGACCTGAAGGCACGCGCTGCGGCAGCTGAGACAAGGTCGAACCAGGCTAGAGGCCCGACTTTATAGCCTGTCCTTAAGACCCGTCCTCGAGCTGCCCCTCATTCGGGGCGGCCGTCACCATAGGTGAATCTTCCCCGACAACCTGCGTCAAATTGACGGCCACATCACGCCAGCGGCGCAAACTGGAAGATCGGATCCGATCCTCCAGTCTGCGTCGGACGGCAATATCAAGCAGCGCCTGCCCGCCTGTCGCGATGCTGTCGATGTCTTCGGGATCGCAATAGACAACCATGTCGCCGCCGACCTCGGGCAGCGAGGAGGACCGCGCCACCAGCGCCGTCTTGCCATAGGCGAGCGATTCCCCGACCGGTAGCCCCCAGCCTTCGGCGAGGCTGGCCTGAACGGTAAACAGACACTTGCGGTAAAGCAGGTCCAATTTGTTGTCAGACAGGTCGGACACCACGCTGACATGGCCGTTGCAGCCACCGGTGCCCTTCATGAAATCCTTGAAATCCCTTGGCATGTAGTTGGCGTGCCCGACGAACAGCAGCCTCGGCAGATTGTGATATCCCGCATCGGCCAGAGATTTCCGGGCGGTGGCGATCTGCCATATGTTCTTGCGCGCCTCGAACGTGCCGACCCAGATGACGGAGGGGCGGTAGAAAAGCTCTGTGAACTCCCGCGACGGGCCCTCCAGTTCGTGGGCCTTCGGGTAGGCCTGGATCAGTGCCGCGTCCTGCCCGCTGGCCGCCATTCGCGGGGGCGTCGGCAATCTATCCTCCGCCAGCGGCAGTATCCGGATCGGGACGTCGCCGTAGCCGGTGGCTTCCAGATAGCATTCCAGCCTGCCGCGCGTGTATTGGGAGATGGACAGGAACATATCCGCGATCGATACGGACCCTCCATCCATGACAAGAAGTTCCCGCCGATGGAGCCGAAGACAAACTCCCGGTCTTATGCGGGGATCAGGTCGTAGACCATTAGGTAGGTCTTGAGGCCTGCAGGCTGCAGCGCCTTCAGGATGTCGCGCTGCCAGGACTTCTTCGTCAGGTCCAGCAGGATCAGATGAACGTCGCTGCCGCGAACCGCTGCGAAGGGCGCGCCGATGGCTTCCGGCTCAGCACGCCCGCCAAATCCGGGCGAGCCGAATGAAACCGGTACTTGAGGCTGTTGCAACGATATTTCACGAGCACATATGCGACCTGCTTGTTGGACCTGCGCGGATGAAACCGCGCGATCAGCAGCGCCATGTCCAAAACACTGCTCGGCACCAGCGCCTGCAGTGGCATGCAGCGGTAACCCCCGGTTTTCTGGTCATACCAGCAGACTTAGAGTATCCGTCTTGATCAAGCGGTTTTTGGCGTCCATTCGCGATCTTGTCGGACGAGTGCGTTGGCCATTTCGATCAGCTTTCGCATGAGGGCCGTCAGAGCTACTTTGGCGGGCTTTCCGGCTTGGATCATGGTCTGGTATTTCTGCCGCAGATCCGGGTTGTATCGGGCGGCGACGAGCGCGGGCATGTAGAGCGCGTCGCGCAGGAACTTGCGCCCGCCTTGGATGAATGCCTTGCCACGCTACTGACCTGATTGTCGTGTCATCGGTGCGAGGCCCGCAAGACTGGCGATTTGCTTGCGGTCCATGGTGCCGATTTCTGGACACTCGATCAGGATCGTGACTGCTGTGACCCGCCCCAACCCGGGGATCGAGCACAGAATGTCAAAGGCGCGCGCCCGCTTTGGGCACTGGCGCGTGAGGTCAAGCAGCGCCTCCTCCAGCTCAGTGAGTTGGCGCTTGATCTGCCCAAGGCGTGCTTTGGATTGGCTCTTCAACATGGCCAGGGTCTGCGTTTTGGACCGGTTCAGCAATCGCGTGCGTTCCTTGATCAGCGCCATGCGGGCGATCTGCAACTCTTTAAGTTCATGTTGATTTTTTCCTGCTGGCACATCTGGCACAAGATCGAGCGATGCCCCCATCATCGCCAGAATGCGTGCATCAACTGCATCGGTCTTGACCCTTGTGCCGCAGGCCTGGGCAAAGCGTCGTGCCTGTAGCGGGTTTACCTTCACAAGCGGCAAGACCCCGGCAAACCTGCGTTCGAGGAGGGCGTGATAGGCACCTGTCGCCTCGAAGACCACGAGGTCCGGCATTTCAGTCCCGATCCACCGTCGCAGCGCACGCAGGCCGGCCGGGGAACTTGGAAAACTCGCCGCCTCTTTCGTGCTCAGGCGGTGGGCATCAAGCGTGTCTTTTGAGATGTCGATTCCGATGGTATCCTTTGTCATCTTCGCGTGTCCTATGCTTGTCGTAGAGGGCTTCGTGCCGCTCTGTATCC
>JBBSOT010000433.1:0-4573 GCA_038259455.1 Hyphomicrobiales bacterium
CATGGGTTCTCTCGACCCATAGGGCCAGCGCCCAGATTTCTTGCGTCTGGGTGACCGCCACCGCTAGATCAGCCGCGCAACAGAAACATGAGCAGCCCACCAGCGGCAAAGATCTTCAGGACACCGAGAATCGTCGCTTCGGCTCCGATCCAGCGATCCTTCTTCGGGTCGGGAGGTTCCCAGTCTCTCATGCCGCGAGATTGTCATCTGTCGATGGTCAGTGGCAAGCTCAATCGAGGAACAATAATGCCTTACAAAGCCGTCCTGGCCGCCGCCGCCATCGCGGCATGCCTGCCCTCTCCTGCAGCTGCGTGGGGCCAATTAGGTCACCGCGTTATCGGCGAGATTGCGGAAGTGCGCATCACCGGCAAAACACGCGCCGAGCTCGAGTTGATCCTGGGCGAAGAAGATTTGGCCGAGGCATCGACCTGGTCCGACGAGCAGCGCTCCAATCCTGCTACATTCTGGCAGAACGAAGCCGGCGCCTATCACTACGTCACCGTGCCGGAGGGCCAGACTTATGCCGAGGTGACCCCACCCGAAGAAGGTGACGCACTCACAGCACTTGATCGCTTCGCTGCGACCGTGCGCGATCCCAGTGCTTCACGCGAAGACAAGGCCCTGGCGCTGAAGTTCATCATCCACATCGTCGGCGACGTTCATCAGCCGCTTCATGCGGGAAATGGCGATGATCGCGGCGGCAATGATGTGAGGGTCCGTTGGTTCGGCAACGAGACCAACCTGCACTCGGTCTGGGACAGCCAAATGATCGAAGGCAAAAGCCTGTCATACACCGAATATGCGGCCTGGCTCGATCGCCAGATTGAACCGGCCGACACCCTCGCATGGTGGGAGGCCAACCCCCAGGTATGGATCGGCGAGAGCACACAGATCCGCGACACCATCTACCCCGCCGGAGGACAGGAAATCCCAAGCCTGAGCTACGACTACCAGTTCGAGCATCTGGCCACAGCCGAGATGCGGATGCAGCAGGGTGGTGTCAGGCTAGCAGCCTACTTGGACTGGGTGTTTCGCCCATAAGCCAAAAAAGCCCCCGCCGAAGCGGGGGCTGTTAGTTTGTTATAAGAGTGAGCCGGTTCGCATAAATCTCACCCACTGAACTCACTACCAACGCAGTTGATGATCTTCAATCGAAGGCCGTCAGTTAAACGATGAATTTGTGGTCGGCTGCGCGGCTGCTTTGTCGCTGAGAGGCCCGCCAGCAACCGCATTTTGCTTCGTTGCCGCGTCGTCATGGCCGCTCTGGTTCGAGCTCTTCTGGTAGTATTTGTATCCGGCGTAGCCGAGTGCCCCAAGGGCGGCGCGTTTGATGACGGTTGGTCCATTCATGGAGAAACGGACCATCGCTCGGTTATGTCGACGGGTTTATTCTCAGCGGCACCTCAGGCGCGGCGCCACGTCTCATCTGTGCGATCGACCGTCATGGCAGCGGGATAGGGCCGACATAGCTCTCGCGCCTCTTCCGGCGCCCCCTCGACCCACTTTGCCCAGTCGTCGCGCTGCAACACTACCGGCATGCGGTCGTGGACGTCCGCGACATGCACACAGGCCTCGGTCATCACCATCGAATACGCCGGGCCCCATTCGTCGGTATCGCGACAGATACCTGCAACGGCGAACACATCCTGATCGGGGAGGGAGAACCACGTGCGGGTCTTGCTGCCTATTGCTCCCTCCGCTTCGGCAAACTTCGACACAGGGATAAGACATCGGCGCTCGGCGAAGCTGTAGCGCCACATGAAGCTGTCGAGCTTGTCTGCACGGGCGTTGTTGACCGGCTTTGGTTTGAGCGGTTGCCCGGTCTTCTTGCTCTTCAGCGCGAGCGGGAAACCCCAGACCATGCTGCGTAGTTCGCCAGCGGCCACGACCAGGCCGGGATAGCCCGGATATACCTCGGCGGCGAAATTCCCTGTGCTGCCTAGCGTGGCACCGAACAGGCGGGCCATCTCATCGGTACCTTTGGTCATGCGGTAGAGGTTACACATTCGACCCCGCTGATGTGGTGACCTATGTTTGTCAATCCGGACACATGTCTGCTTTACCCTACCTCATTCTCATGGAACCCGAAGATTGAGATCCCATCACACTCTCTGGTTTAACCACAAGGCAATGTACGCCCTGATAGACGACCTGTCTCCCATATGCCTTCGGATCGTGTAGAGGCAGCCATTTGCGGCTTGGCCTACGTTTAAGGGGAACAAACAGCGTGCCAAACTTGAGCGAACTATGTGGCACTTGGCAGTGCCAACTTTGATCAGGTCCTTGTGCAACATGCTCATGGCCTTCGGACAGAAGTCGGTCGAGGTTTACGAGTGGGACAGAAATACGATTGCGGGTGGTCGGCTCGAAGATCACGCTGCTTGGATCAACGTAACTAATCCGCGCGCGCAGCTTCAATTCACTGGCTGGGGGCTTGCCCATGCCGTTGTGAAAGCCGATTTCGTGACTTCCGGCAATTATGGTTTGGCGAGCCTAGGCTTTCTGTTCCAGATGGACCGAATTCTGGATTTCACTTCTTCTCCCAATCTCCGTTTGGCAGCGGGCGCGGCCCGCGCGATGAACGACGTGACACAAACTAGTGTTACCGGTCGCGTGGGCCAAGGCCTCTCCATCTTATTCGCGCAAAATTTGGAGTACCGCTTTGCATGTCATCTCGACACGCTGCCCGAAGTCCGGACATGGATCGCTGCGAACAGATCGACCAATGAGAAGAAGCAGAAGAAAAAGGTCGCCGACTTCCTCTTTGAGGACGAAACTGGCGGCCGCATGATCCTCGAATCCAAGGCGACGTTTACACTCGACACCAACAACCCCATCGTCGTTAAGGGAAAGCTTAGGCCCGCCCTCCTGGAGCAGGTCGAGCCTTGGATGCCGCGCATCAACCCAGCTGCGCTGAAAGGCTTTGCGGTCCACTCAGCGCTCAGAGAGAGGGGCGCCGCACCTTCCGCAATCGCGTTCGTCGATCCGGAGGGGGGGCGTTCTGGTGAAGTGACAATTCCGAGTAGTTCTATCAGGCGAGAGAACTATGCCGCCTGGCTCGCCGTGATGGGCTTTCGGGGTGGGGCCGACCGACTACGCAGGATCCAACATTTCGACGAACTCGATCCGACACCTGTGGATTTACTTCTCGCAGAGATGGGAGATCGAAAATACGCATTAATAATCATCGATGAACTAATTCTCCCACCCCTCATTATGAAGGAGCGGCGGCCTCGTTACCCATCGACAATCGCCTTTGGCGATAGCCATGTAGGGCCACATCTTTTCGCGATTGGCTTGGAAATTGCGTGCGCTCGTGCAGTCCAGCAGGCGATACAGGGGAACGACGAGGCGCTGCTTACATACCGGCTCGATAGGGAAAGAGAGGCGCCGACTGATATGCTGCGAAGTTTTTTTCCAGATGGCACATTCTTCGGACTTGTCAGACCTGAGGAGATCAGAGGCTCGGAACTGTTCGTGTTCTAAACATCACCTGTGAGGAGTGCATTTGGGCGACGCCCCTTTGTCTCAGCCAATATACGCTACCGCCACTACCCGTGATAACTCGTTCCTTGCCCGAGCCGCGAGAAGGACGGCGCGACGGCGATCTAGTTGCGGCAGTGAGGGATATTGGTCGGTCCCAAGATTGTTGCCTCCCTTCCTGGAATACGAAATTGGGTGTCGGTCTACCAATCTGAATTCCAGCGGGAAAACAGCGGGAATTGGCGCGAGCATCCGTTCTTTCTCAGACCACGGAGCGTCCGGCGTTGGTCGATTGCTGCCGCTCGTTTAGTATCGCATCTCGAGATATCTACTTTCCACTAATTCGTGAGGTCTATCCGCTATTCCTGAGAACTAAAGACCGAACTGACGTCGTAGAAGCGGCGAATGCGTAGTAGAGAAGCTCTGGCCGGCCGTTCCTGGCAGGCGGTTTGCGCCCACAACTAGGGTAGCGAACTGCCGGAACCGACCAGCCTGACAGGGAGTGGACCTTTGGATATGAAGACTTGGCTTGGCGAGACCGAGCATGCAATGCGCTCGACTATCAATCTAGTCTGGGCCGAGCACGCCGCAGTGGCCGAAGCTATCAGTAAGCTAGCCAACCTCGAAGCGGCGACCGAGCACGGCTACCGCCAATCCGAGGCTTATACAGAAGACCTCGACGACGAAGGGCTCGCCACTGCCATCTATTGGGAGACATATTTCGGTGCTGACAAGGAACGACACTACGCCGCCACAGCACTCGACGCGCTGAAGGCAACGCAAGAAGTCCGCTCCGCTTCGCGCGCAGCACTTGCCGGAACCGCCTTGCAGATCGCCAAGCAAGGAATTTCGGCAGTCCATGGTAAGCTCGATGCCAGCCCTGATGGTCGGGGGGAGGCCGGAGTTTTGCTTAAGGACCTGATCTGGCAGGGACGCAACCAGGCCATGCATTGGGAAGAGGGAAAGCCGCACAAGGCAGTCGAGATCTGCTTCGAGACGCTTAGGGTTTTTGACTCGGCCTTTACCGACTACACGACGCGTAGCCTCGCCTTCGAGATCCTGGGGCTACTCGGCTGGAACGACTACGCCG
>JBBSOT010000434.1:0-4554 GCA_038259455.1 Hyphomicrobiales bacterium
CAGCACCGCTGCCGACGGTCGGGAAAGCGATGCGGTCGATGCCGCTGTCGAGGAGATGCTGCGGGACTGGTCACCGCTGGTCATGCCGATCGTTGACGGGCTGCAAGCCGAGCTGGCCGCAGCGACCTCGATCGACGAAGTGAAGGTCCTTCTCGCAAAACGGTTTGACGGACTGGACGTCGCGGCGGTGACCGAGCTGCTGGCGCGCTCGGCCTTCGCCGCTCGTCTTGCCGGCGAGACTGACGAGAAGCTCTGATGTCCGTCAAGCTTGTCCCTCTGCCGCCGCGCGATGCGATCGCGGCCCTGTTCGAGCGGGGAAAGCGGCTTGACCCGACGTTCGCCTGGCAGGATGTCTGGCAGGCAACACATGCGAGCATGTTCACGGTGGCGAAGTCGGCCGGCTTCGACATCCTGGACGACATTTTCCAGGCATTGCTGAGGGCGCTGGCAGAGGGCCGAACCTTTCAGCAATTCTCCGCCGAGCTCGTGCCGCTGCTCCAAACGAAGGGTTGGTGGGGCCAGCAACCTGCCACCGATCCTGTCACCGGAGAGAGACGGATCGTTCAGCTCGGCAGTGTTCGCCGCCTGACCACCATCTTCGACGTCAACATGCGGGTTTCTTACGCGGCCGGACACTGGGCAGCCTTCGAGCGCACCAAAGCAACCCGGCCTTACATCCGCTACGTCCATCTTGAAGGACAGGAGTTTCCCCGGCCGCTGCATGCGCTTTGGCACAACACGGTTCTGCCGGTCGATCATCCATGGTGGGAGACGCATGCCTGCCCGAACGGGTGGCATTGTCATTGCACGCTGCAGAGCCTGTCGGCGCGCGACGTGGAACGTCTGCAGGCGGAAGGCGAGACCTTTCGGTTCGAGCCCGTCGAGGGGGGATCGAAGCGCTACGTCAACAAACGGACCGGCGAGATCATGACGGTGCCCGATGGTATCGATCCCGGATGGGCCTATAATCCGGGCAAGGCCGGTTTCAGCGTGATCGAGGCGGAGCTCCAGGCGAAGATGGCCTCCCCGATATGGATTCCGGAAAATCCATAGGAGCAATTCACGGAGAAGAAGCACGTCCGGGCGAATCGGCCACTGCGGGGCTCTTGTCACGAGCGATCTCTGCGACCATAGAGCGCCCCACAGAGGCACTCTTGCCGTCCCCGCCGCTCCGATCTACCATCGAAACGCGAAACGCGCTCTCAAGGGGCCGTGAAAGGCCCTTTAAAAGCGTTTCACGCCGCTACCGGAGTGGCCATCTGCGTTTCGCGACGGTGTCGAACGGCTTTTCGGCGCAACGGCGTAGGCGCCGGCAACCCTTCCGACGAGCGATCTAACAACATCTGCCGGCCGGGGGTCGAATTCGGCCTCCCGACGCAGCCATGGCGACACGGCTAGATGGCGTCATGTCGAAGACGCTCCTTACCGCTTTTGCGGCGCCCCTCTATTCGCTGACCCCGGCCGACGCCGAGGCAGGCCATTGGGTGCAGCTCTGCCCGGCCGGCAGCTTCAAGGCGCGTGACGGCCGAGGCCCTTTCGAGGCCGGGTCGGTCGAGGCCCTGCAGGCGATCATAGAACGCACCAAGGAGATTGCCGGCTCTACCGAGCTGGTGATCGATTACGACCATCAGTCAGTATTCGGCGCCAGGGATGGTGTCGGCGGGACGGCCAAGGCTGCCGGCTGGATCAAGCAGCTCGAAGCGCGCGCCGACGGTATCTGGGGCCGGGTCGAGTGGACGGCTGCCGCAAGCGAGGCAATCAAGGCCGGTGAATACCGCTATCTCTCGCCGGTCCTTTTGCAGAGCAAAACCACCGGGCGCGTCCTTGCCATCCGCATGGCTGCCTTGACCAACACGCCCGCTCTCGACCTGGCCGAGGTCGCCGCCAGTGCAAACTTCTCCGTTGAAACGTCACTAGAGGAAGACCCTATGGACAAAATACTTGCAGCTCTCGGCCTGGCCAAGGGCGCCGGGGAGGACGCAGTCCTTTCCGCCATCACCAAGCTTCAGGCGTCGAGCACGGCTGTTGCACTCGCCGCCGGCGTTGCCGCTGACGCCACCTCGGACCAGGTCATCGCAGCCTTCAATGCGAAGACTGCGGAAGAGCCTGACCCGGCCAAGTTCGTCCCGCTATCGGCTCTCACCGATGTGCAGAACCAGTTGAAGGTGGTGCAGCAGAGCCTGTCCACCGACAAGGCGGCTGCTGCGGTTGAGAAGGCGATGAAGGAAGGCAAGGTGCCGCCTGCCCAGAAAGACTGGGCCGAGCGCTACGCTGCTTCCGACCTCGCGGGGTTCCAGGCCTACGCCGCCGGGGCGCCGGTGCTGACCGCGCCGCAGCTCACCCCGGCCGCCAAGGTCAAGGATGGCGACGCGCCGATCCTTGATGCCGCCCAGGCGCAGGTGGCGGCAGCACTTGGCGTCGACGCAAAGACCTACGCTGCAACCCTTGCCGCAGAAGCGGCCAATATGGAGACGCTGTAGATGGCCGCCCTCACTCAACCCCGCAGCACGAAAAGTCGCGACGGGTTCACCCGAGAGATCGGTGTCAAGGCCGCGACCAAGATCTTCCAGGGATCGATGGTCGCCGTCGATGCGAACGGCTACGCCGTGCCGTTCGCCACCGCAACGACCCTGCGCGGTCTCGGCCGCGCCGAGTTGACGGACGATAATTCGGCCGGCGCCAACAACGCCATCAGGGCCAAGGTCTTCGCCGGCATATTCCAGTTCGGCAACTCGGCGTCGGGCGACCTGATCACCGCCGCCGACATCGGCGCCGACTGCTACGGCGTCGATGACCAGACGGTCGCCAAGACCAACGGCACGGGCACGCGCTCGGTCGCAGGCAAGGTTTTCGACGTGGACGCCGCCGGCGTCTGGGTCAAGTTCAGCTAGGGGAACCCGATGAAGATCAATTCCGCATCGCTTGACGCACTGCGCGTCGGCTTCAAGACCAACTTCCAGAACGGCCTCGGCCAGGCAGCGCCGATGTTTTCGCGCGTTGCCACAACCGTCACCTCATCGACGCGTTCGGAGAAATATGGCTGGCTCGGCAAGATGCCGAACATTCGCGAATGGATCGGCGATCGCCAGGTCACCAACATTTCCGAGTATGACTACGAGATCAAGAACAAGCCCTTCGAGCTGACGATCGGCGTTGGCCGCGATGACATTGAGGACGATACGCTCGGCACCTACGGCCCGCTTTTCCAGGAAATGGGCATGGCAACCGCCGGTTTCCCCGAGCAGCTCGTGTGGCCGCTCCTCAACGCCGGTTTCTCGACCAACTGCTACGATGGCCAGTTCTTCTTCGATACCGATCATCCGGTCATCGCTGCCGACGGTGTCACCGTCAATTCGGTGGCCAACACTGACGGCGGCGCCGGCACGCCCTGGTTCCTGATCTGCTCGAAGCGTGCTCTGAAGCCGATCATCTACCAGGAGCGCAAGAAGTTCGAATTCGTCGCCATGGACGACTCGAAGGACGAGAGCGTGTTCCGCCGCAAGGAGTTCCAGTACGGCGTCGATGGCCGCGCCAATGTCGGTTTCGGCTTCTGGCAGTTCGCCTGGGGATCGAAGCAGACGCTCAACGCCGCTAACTACGAAATCGCGCGCACCGGCATCTCCAGCTTCAAGGGCGACCACGGACGTCCGCTCGGTCTCGTTCCCGATCTTCTGATCGTGCCTCCGTCGCTCGAAGGCGCTGCCAAGGGCATCCTGTCCTCGCAGCTCATCAATGGCGGCGAGAGCAACAAGTGGGCCGGTACCGCCGACATGCTTGTCGTTCCCTGGCTGGCCTGATCGCCAGAGCCTCGGTTCAAATCCCTCCGGCAGTTTTCTGCCGGCGGGTTTTTCGGAAACTGCCGATCGGCGATCGTGACCGGCCGTTTCCGCAAGACCCCACGAGGAACCAACAGATGAAAATCTCTCGATCTCTGTTCTTTGCACTCTCCGCACTTGGCATGCTGGCCGTCTCGGCTGCTGCGATGCCGACTGCGGATCTTCGACACCTTACGGCTGTCCCGGCATTTGCTGTCGATGCGGCTTTTTCCACAATGGAGGTGTCCGATCAGATGACGGACCTCTTCGTCTCCCAGGTGATGCAGATCGTCCTGGCTGCCCTGCTGCTCGCCCTGGTCGTCTTTGCGATCGTCCCAAGCATCGCCCGTCGGCGCCGGCGCACACGCGATTTCGACGGCGGCTTTTTCGACGCCTGGCGCCTGCCGGACCAACCGCCTGGCTGACCCCGCCTGCCTGACTGACAAGCCCGCCGGCCTCGGTCGGCGGGTCTTCCGAAAGGGGCATGAGCTGCCCTTTCCGCAAGACCCGAGGAGAAGACGATGGACGATCTCACCCGGATTAGCGGTATCGGCAAGGCAACCGCCAAAACGCTCGCGGCTGCCGGCGTGACCAGCTTCGCACAGCTCGCGGCGCTGAACGTCGACCAGGAGCCGGCGAAGGAACTCGGCGTGAAGGCGTCGTGGATCTCCGAGGCGGCGAAACATGTTTCCGAAGCAAGTCAGGATACCAAGGGGAAGCCGCTGGGCTCCGACCATGA
>JBBSOT010000435.1:0-4547 GCA_038259455.1 Hyphomicrobiales bacterium
GCCGGTCTCGCATTAGGCGGGGACCGGCCAGGGGTTTGTGAATGCAGCGAAATATCCTGCTGGCCGTAGCGGCTATTGCCGTGATTGTCGCCGCACTCGGCTTTTTTCTCAATTCCTCCCAGACAATTTCAGCGAGCCGCCAGGCCATGCGCCTGCCGGTCGATCCCGTTGCCCTCGTTGCGGTGACCGCCACGGGCGAGCACGACTTCCAGATTGAAATTGCCGATGATTCCAGCGAGCGCTCCGCAGGCCTGATGTTTCGCCAGGACATGGCCGACGATCACGGCATGCTGTTTGTCTTCGAACAGAGCAGGCCGGTCGGCTTCTGGATGAAGAACACGCCGATGCCGCTTGATCTGGTCTTCATCGGCGCCGACGGCATCGTGCGCGACGTTCTGCCTGGCGAACCATTTTCGGAAGCTTCCATCGGTCCGGCCGAACCGGTCCGATTCGTGCTTGAACTGAAGCGCGGGATTGCCGGTCAGGCTTCCATCGAACGCGGTGTCTCGATAAGGCATCCGGCGATCGGCGCGGTGGCCGGCTCGGAGAATCCGGGATAAGCTCGGGATCTCAGACTCCAAGGAATGTCCTGCGCGATGCAGTTCTTCGATCATGACGGGTTCACTATCGGCTATATCGACCGCGAGCCGGAAGGCGGCGGCGAGCCTGTCCTGCTCATCCACGGGTTCGCGTCGAACCATGCGGTAAACTGGGTGGCGACGGGTTGGGTCAAAACGCTGAACGATGCCGGCTACCGGGCCATCGCATTCGACAATCGCGGCCACGGTCAATCGTCGGTGAGCTACAAGGCGGCGGATTACACGCCCCAGAAGATGGCCGGCGATGCCGCCGCAGTGCTGCGCCAGCTGAAAATAGAGAAGGCTCATGTGATGGGCTATTCGATGGGCGCGCGCATAGCGGCCTTTCTGGCGATAGCCGAGCCTGACCTTGTCGAATCACTGATATTCGGCGGCCTCGGCAGCGGAATGGTCGACGGGGTGGGCGTGTGGGACCCGATAGCCGATGCGCTTCTGGCAACCGATCCCGGCACCATAGACAGTTCCAGCGGCAAGCTGTTCCGCGCTTTCGCCGACCAGACGAAAAGCGACCGAAGGGCGTTGGCGGCCTGCATCTCGACGTCGCGCGCGCTTCTGACCAAAGAAGAGGCGGGCCGAATCGCGCAACCAACGCTGGTGGCAGTCGGGACCAATGACGACATTGCCGGCTCGGCGGACGGATTGGCGGCACTGCTGCCGAACGCGCAGAGCCTCGCGATCGAAGGCCGTAACCACATGCTTGCCGTTGGCGACCGCACATTCAAGGAGCGCGTCGTGCGCTTTCTTGGCGACCATCCGATCGCAAAGCCGTAATGGGTGGCGGACGGCCCGTTTGTGCAACAGACTCCGAGCGCTGATCACGGAAACTTCACGCCGATGTGAGGAAACAAACGTGATTGGTGCGGCACGGCTTGACGGCCATTTCACTGCAACCTATTGAAACCGCCTACGTCCGAAGCAGTGAGGCCTCGTGGCGGAGTGGTTACGCAGAGGACTGCAAATCCTTGCACCCCGGTTCGATTCCGGGCGAGGCCTCCATTTCATGTGCGCAAGCCCGGAAGCGGTGTCGGCGCAACGCTCCGTGCACCGTGACATCCATCGATTGACCATAGCGCCGATTTTTGCCAAACGGACCGCGACTACGCAGAAAATGCAGGACTGTTTGCCTTGCCGCGCGCCCGGCCATTTTCGGACATTGTGCCACCGTCGTGGCATGGTAGCGTAACGGCATGAAAACGCGCGACTTACATGAGAATGGCCAGACGATGATGGATATCGATTTCTCCGAGTTGCGCACAAAGATGGTCGACGGACAAATCCGGACGACCGACGTGACCAACGCTGGCATTCTCTCGGCCATGCTCGAGGTTCCGCGCGAGGCATTCGTTCCCGAGGCGCGCACCAACCTTGCCTATATCGACGAGAACATCCTGATCTCGCACGACAAAGGTTCGACCGGCCGATACCTGATGCAGCCTTCACCCTTCGCCAAGCTTGTCCAGCTTGCCGAGATACAGCCGGGCGACCGCGTTCTCGATGTCGGTGCAGGGACAGGCTATTCCGCCGCCGTGCTTTCGCGCCTCGCCAAATCCGTCGTGGCGCTGGAGTGCGACAGCGCACTGGCGGAGCAGGCCTCATCGACGCTGTCGAGGCTGGGATGCGCCAATGTTTCCGTGGAGCAGGGGCCGCTTCCCGACGGCTGCCCGGCGCACGCGCCCTACGACGTGATTTTCGTCGGCGGCAGTGTCGCGGCGCTGCCCGACACCCTCTCCAGGCAGCTCGCCGAGGGGGGGAGACTGGTTGTCGTCGAGGGCACCGGCAATGCCGGCGTTGCGCGATTATACGTGAAATCGAGCGGCGTTGTGACAGGTCGTCGCACGTTCAATGCGGCAGTAAAGCCACTCCCGGGTTTCGAAGGCACATCCAAGTTCGAATTTTAGACAGTTCGTGCTTGCACCTTTGTTTCTGGCATGGTGCTCTGGACTCCGGCTCCGTTTTTGGCGATTTGTCAGCGTGCTGGTGCATGGCGGTGGTTTGGCCAATCAAAAGCGTTCTGTGACGTTGGTTGTGCAAGTATCTGTATGAGGGACAGCTGGTGACGTTGGCAGTAAATCGTATTCTCGCGGCTGTATTGATGTCGGCGACGGCCCTCTGCTCGACCGCAGCCTCCGCCGAGACCATTTTCGGCGCCCTTGCAAAAGCCTACCAGTTCAACTCGACCCTGAATTCAGCCCGTGCGGGTGTACGCGTCACCGACGAAAACGTTCCGATTGCCAAGTCCGGGCAGCGTCCCGTCATCGCCGGAAGCAGCAGCATCAACTACAGCGACAGTTCGGGATCCAGGCTGACAACCGGTTCGTTCGGCGTCGAGATCCAGCAAAACCTGTTCGACGGGTTCCAGACCAGGAACAATGTGCGCGCCGCCGAGGCGCAGGTCAGGGCCTCGAACGAGAGCCTGCGCAACCAGGAACAGAATACACTGTTCGACGCTGCCACGGCCTACATGGACGTGATCCGGGATCGCCAGGTAGCGGTGCTCACAGAACGCAATCTTCAGTTTCTCACGGAACAGTCGCGCGCCGCCCGCTCCCGCTTCGAGGTTGGCGAAGGTACGCGAACGGATGTCGCGCAAGCCGACGCCAGCCGTTCCTCGGCCGTCGCACTGGTTGCGGCCGCCAGGGCCCAGGTGCAATCGAGCGCAGCAATCTATCGCCAGATCATCGGTGAAGCGCCGTCCAAGCTGCAGGGTGCAGCGCCGATCGCCAAGCTGCTGCCAAGGAGCGTCGACAGCGCCATTGCGCTCGGCGAAGCAGAACATCCGGCGATCATCGCGACCCAACAGCTCGTCGATGCGGCAGCGTTTTCGGTCAAATCCGCGGAAGGCCAGCTGTTGCCGCAGCTGTCGGCCTCGGCCGGGGTGTCGAGGAACTACCGGAACACGCTGCCGGGCGTCCAGGGGGACGGCACAAGCAGTTCTGCCAGCATCGGCGCGACGCTGACAGTACCGATCTATCAGGCTGGACGCGCCTCGGCGCAGGTTCGGCAGTCCAAGGAATCGCTCGGCCAGGCCCGCATCGAGGTGGATGTCAGTCGCGACCGGGTGCGCGCGGCCGTGGTCTCGGCCTGGTCGCAATACGTGGCTGCGCGCGAAAGCGTGTCGGCCAACCGCGAGCTGGTTTCGGCAGCCCAGTTGGCGCTCAACGGCGTCAGCGAAGAGCGCAATGTAGGACAACGCACCACGCTTGACGTGCTCAACGCGCAGGCCGATGTGATTTCGGCCCAGATCAGCGTCGCCAATTCGGAGCGCGACGTCGTCGTTGCAAGCTATGCGATCCTGTCGGCGGCAGGCCGGCTGTCGGCCGAGAAACTGGGGCTGCAGGTAGCCATCCACAGGCCGCAGGAGCACTATGACGCCGTCAAGGACAAGTGGTTCGGCCTGAGGACGCCCGACGGGCGCTGAACCTCGAAAACGCCAGGCTGCGGCCGTTCATTCTGTTGAAATCCCTGGACTTCCGACTTTGGGGATTCTCCGATGCCCGTGCGTCGGCTACGGTTGTGTAATGATTCGGTCCCTGGCCACTGATTGGCCAGGATGATTGATCCGGTCACAACAGCGGCGGAAGTGACGATGGTGCCTTCAAGCAGCGCACAGCGCGAACCTTCGATGGAAGAGATACTCGCCTCGATACGGCGGATCATCGAAGACAATGATGCGGGTCGCAAGCAACCCACCGATGGCGATCCCGGCGAGGCAGAGTCCGACGAGCGCAATGTCATCGAGGTCGATGCGTTCCGCAGCGAGTTGCGCGGGTCTCACGATGAATCTGGTGAACAGGCGACGGGCAGGATCATCGGATCGGGGCCGGATGTCTCGAGCGTCGCCAACGATCCGGTGGCTCGCGACGATAGCGGACAGGACAGCACGATGCGGCCTGCGCCGGTCATGGATGCGGCACGCGACAGATCGCCGTCGCTGGACCGCTCCGCAGC
>JBBSOT010000436.1:0-4545 GCA_038259455.1 Hyphomicrobiales bacterium
ATCTCCAATCCGTCGTCCGTACCATGAAGGCGCTGGCCGCGTCGAGTATCGGACAATACGAAAAGTCCGTGCGTGCGCTGGGCGACTATTATCGCGCCGTGGAGCTGGGGCTGGGCGCGTGCATTCGCGCCAGCACGCCGGTCGCCCCACCGCTGACGCGAAAGCGGTCGAACCAAGGGCATGCGACAGGCGCCATCGTTTTCGGGTCCGACCAGGGCCTGGTCGGACAGTTCAACGACGTGGTAGCCGAGTCTGCGATCAAGGCGCTAGCGGTGCTGCCCGGCAAAGTTCGGGTCTGGGCAGTCGGCGAGCGCGTGCATGCGCGTCTGGCGGATGCCGGCCTGCCGCCGGCTGGCCTGTTCGCCGTGCCGAACTCGGTTCAGGCCATCACCCCGCTGGTTGGGCAGATCCAGATTGCCAGCGAAGCTCATCGCGCCCAAAGCGAGTCCGGCGATCTTTGGGTATTCCACAATCGACCGCTATCAGGCGCGGGCTATGCGCCAGTCGGCCAGCGGCTATTGCCGCTCGATGCGCAATGGCAGCAAGGCCTGGCCAAATTGCCTTGGCCCGGCGCCAATTTACCCGAGGTCATGGGCAGTGGAGCCACGGTTCTGCACGCGCTGGTTGGGGAATATCTTTTCATCTCGCTGTTTCGCGCCTGCGCCGAATCGCTGGCCAGCGAGAATGCCAGCCGCCTGGCCGCCATGCAGCGCGCCGACAAGAACATCGGCGATTTGCTCGAACAGCTGCAGGGCACGTTCCACCGGGTTCGCCAGAGCAGCATCGACGAGGAGCTGTTCGACGTGATCGCCGGCTTCGAAGTGCTGGTTGGCGCGCGTTAGCGGCAGGACGGACCGTGGCGGACGCATGTGTTCACACGTGATACGATACCAGCAGCCCTGTAGCGCGCCCACCCGACAAAAAAGCGGCGCGTGGGCCTTGATCCACGTCCTCGAAGGCAAACTCCGCTATTACACCGAACTCCCGCCTTCGGAGAGCATTCTGGAGGCAGCGAAACCAGCCGTGATCGGAGCCAGTGGTTCGGCACCATGTGAAACCAAATCGGACCTGCATGCATCTACCTTGAATTATATCAAGCTCCGCTGCGCGCGCCGGCATTGGATGTGGAAGACCAGCTGGCGCGACCTTGGGTAGTTGCGGTTGAGGATAAAGCTCGACCCTAAGTTAACCCTTTTTTGAAGGAACGATCCGATGTCCAGCCGAGACTCCGATCCGCCAAAAGACCCGACGCAGCTTCAAAGAGCGCTGTCCAGATGGGACACTGAAGGGGGTGCTGGGCCATGCGGCCCCCAGGAGGCGCCCTTATCGATCGAAGATCGAGTTCCGATTCTAGAAATGGGTCCCGCCGAACTGACGGCGCTCCATATTCGAGTGATCGCGTTGGAAAATTTGGTTATTTCCATGCTGGCCACGGCGTCGGACCAGCAACTCGACATCGCTCGCGAAATGGCGTCCTACATCTCTCCCAGGCCGGGCTTCACCCATCATCGCCGGACGACCCATGCGGCGGCGCACATGATTGCTCTTATCGAGAGGGCTTCTCGTTTCCGTGGCGGGGAGTCGTCCTGAGATGTCGGCTCCGCGGCAACTACGCTGATCGCGCTCGACAGCGCGTCGGCCAAGGCCTCGGTTGGCGCGCGCTAGGGCGAGACGAACCGAACTCTCGGCGCGACTCGGGTAGCGCCGCCACGCCGCCGAGATAATCGGCGACCAGTTGCCTGCCATCAGAACCCTACGGGCCACCGACCGGCAGGGCAGCCGCTCGAGACACCGTAACCGCGCTTGTCGACCGTCTGGAACGATGCCCTGGTCGGCTCGTTGTGCTTACTGGATTGGTGTTTCCTCGCGGCGACGAGATATAGGGCTCCCGTTCTGGTGCAGTGGATGCCGTCCGGCATTTGAGCATCGCGGCATTATTACAAGGAACAACGAAGATGATGGGCAATGGCGAAGGATGGGGAATGGGTTGGGGAATGGGCGGATTCGGTGGGATCGGCTTGATTTTGGTGGTCTTGGCCGTGGTCGGGATCACGGTCATCGCGATCCGTCGCCGAAATTCGCGACCCGTATTTCTACGCAAGCGCTAGCGAATAGGGCTCGGCAGACGGAGGGCGGCGAAAACCGCCATCCCTTGCTGGCATCCTTAATCGTGCACAAGTTAGGTCCACTGGATATGGCTTCCGTTAGCACCCACGACGCGCCCTCAACGGCACCGTCTGCCCCGATCGACGCGGATGTCATCTATACCTGTCCGATGCATCCGCAAATCCGCCAGAAGGGACCAGGCAATTGCCCTATCTGCGGAATGACACTGGAGCCGGTCACGGCGTCGGCCGATATCGAACCTAGCCGCGAACTCGCGGACATGAGCCGGCGGTTCTGGATCGGACTGGTTCTGGCTTTGCCAGTCTTTATCCTGGAAATGGGTGGCCATATTCCCGCGCTTGGCTTGCATGATCTTGTCGCGCAGCGCATTTCCATCTGGATCCAATTTGCGCTGTCCACGCCGGTCGTCTTGTGGGCGGGGTGGCCGTTCTTTGCGCGCGCCTGGGCGTCGATCGTGCATCGCAGCCTGAACATGTTCAGCTTGATCGCTCTGGGCACGGGTGCCGCTTACCTCTACAGCCTCTTTGCAGCCTTTGCGCCAGGAATATTTCCCGCCGGGTTTCGCGCAATGGATGGCGCGGTCGCCGTTTACTTCGAAGCCGCTGCGGTGATCACCGTTCTCGTGTTGCTGGGCCAAGTGCTGGAACTGCGTGCCCGGGAACAGACAGGGGGTGCGATCCGTGCCTTGCTCAAATTGGCGCCGAAAACAGCGCACCGCCTGAAGGCCGGCGGCGAGGACGAGGAAGTGGGACTCGAACTGATTGAGGTGGGCGATCGCCTCCGCATACGGCCCGGTGACGGTGTTCCGGTGGATGGCGAAGTGCTTGAGGGCAAGGGCGCCGTGGATGAATCCATGGTCACGGGCGAGTCGATGCCCGCTCCCAAACAACCTGGTAACAAGCTCATCGGAGGGACCGTGAACGGGACCGACTCCCTGGTCATGCGCGCCGACAAAATTGGCGCGGACACCATGCTGGCGCGCATCGTGGCAATGGTCACCGAGGCGCAACGGAGCCGAGCTCCGATTCAACGAATGGCGGATACTGTATCGGGGTATTTTGTCCCGGCCGTAGTTGGCGCTGCTCTCATTACGTTCATCGCCTGGACCATCTGGGGCGCCGCGCCCGCACTATCTTACGCGCTGATTGCGGCAGTTTCCGTCCTCATCATCGCGTGCCCTTGTGCGCTCGGCCTCGCCACGCCGATGTCGATCGGCGTTGGCGTCGGCAAAGGCGCCGGTGCTGGCGTCCTGATCAAGTCGGCCGAAGCCCTTGAGCGCATGGAGAAGGTAGACACCCTGGTCATCGACAAAACCGGCACGCTCACGGAAGGCAAGCCCAAGGTTACGGCCATTGTTCCGGCAGCGGGATTTTCGGAATCCGAGATTCTGCCATTGGCGGCCAATCTCGAACGGTCCAGTGAACACCCTCTTGCCGCTGCCATCGTCGCCGCTGCGCGAGATCACGACGCAGCAATAGAAGACCCAACAGACTTCGCCTCTGTCACAGGCAAGGGTGTAACCGGCAAAATCGGTGGCAGGTTCGTGGCGTTGGGCAATGCCAAGCTGATGGCGGATCTCGGCGTTGCGCTCGGCGAGCTTGAGCAAAGGGCCGATGCGCTTCGCGGCGATGGCGCGACAGCCCTGTTTCTAGCGGTGGACGGCAAGCCGGGCGGCGTCATCGCCATTGCCGATCCGATCAAGGCAACGACACAGGCGGCCCTCGATAGCCTGCGGAAAGACGGCATACGGATCGTGATGCTGACCGGCGACAACAAGACGACTGCCGAAGCCGTCGCGCGCCAGCTCGGCATCAAGGAAGTCGAGGCCGATGTTTTGCCGCAGGATAAGAACCGCATCGTCAAAAGGCTCACCGCCGAGGGACGCATTGTGGCCATGGCCGGCGATGGGGTAAACGATGCTCCGGCTTTGGCCGCGGCAGCTGTCGGCATTGCCATGGGAACGGGGACTGAAGTCGCAATCCAGAGTGCCGGCATTACCCTGGTTAAAGGGGACCTCGCTGGGATTGTGCGGGCCATCGTCTTGAGCCGAGCGACGATGCGGAACATCCGGCAAAATCTCGCCTTTGCCTTCGCGTATAACGTGATTGGCATCCCAATTGCCGCAGGCGTCCTCTACCCGACCTTTGGCCTGCTTCTCAGTCCGATGGTCGCTGCGCTGGCGATGTCGCTCAGCTCCGTGTCGGTCATCGTGAACGCGCTACGTTTGCGTACATTGAAACTCCAGCAGAACGGCGGGCGAACCCGTTTTGCCTCTGCCTGACGTGAGGCAGCGCGGACAAACGTCAGTGCAGGCGCGACGACGCCAAGGCCGATGTGTTCGATTACATCGAGCTCTTCTACACCTTGAAACGCCGGCACTCGACAATTCCGGACGTCGCCCCGAACTTTGGCGACAGC
>JBBSOT010000437.1:0-4533 GCA_038259455.1 Hyphomicrobiales bacterium
CGATGATCGCCAGGCGCCGATGCACAAGCGCAACCCCCGAACCCTCGTCCACCCAAGTACCGCGATCGTCGGGCCCCCGATGAGCGATCGTCTCTCCCATGGCCTCCAGAATGGCCTCCGCTCCAGCCATGTCGCCATGACTGGTCAGGAACCCCGCGATTCCACACATTTTTCGATATCTCCGATAAATGGGACCGCATACATCTGGCGCTCAAATCCGGCAACTTAAAGCCCAATGATGAAAAACAAGCGGCACCCCACCAACGAGGTTTTCGATCTCGTAAAAAGCGAAACCAGGCGTCGGTTGATGCAAGCGCTTTGTCTTGTCCTTGCCGTAAAGCCGGCAGTCGCTTGCGCAAGCCCGACCCTGTCGCGGTTCGCTGTGCCCGGGTACCGGAGGGCCGGAGACACAGACGATACCGCCGCGACCATACGCGCGATGGCGTTGGGCGGAATAACCTATTTTCCCGCAGGCGGGGGTTCCGGCCCTGGGGGCACTTACGTCCTGGATGCAGTCCCCCTGCGGGCCCGTTCGATGCTCGAAGGAGACGGACCCCGTTCGATCCTTACCCCGGCACGGGAGGCCACCGCCGCTTTACGGGCCATGAGCCAGTCGCCGGATCAGGTGCTGGACGATATATCGCTTCGCAACTTTCGTCTTGAGGGGTCGGTGTCCACAAGTGGTTTTCGCGAACATTATCATCTTGTGTCGATGTCGGGCGTATCGGATGTCCTGATTGAGAATATCGAATTTGCCGGCTTTTCGGGAGATGGGCTCTATCTTGGTGCCGAGCACCAAGCTGTTTCCCGCGAACCGCGAACAATTCGAAGGATCGTCGTACGACATTGTCTTTTCGATGGCGTCAACAATGACAATCGCAACGGCATTTCGGTTACCGGTGGGACGGATATCACGATAGACCGTTGCCGCTTTTGGCGCTGTACCCGTTCCAACATGCCTGGCCCGATTGATTTCGAGCCCGATGCCTATCCCTTCTACAGCCTGCGTCGGCTAACCGTTACCAACTGCCAGTTCGAAGCCTGCGGGGGAAACGTCGGCCAGATTGGGTTCTTCGTTCCTCCCGAGGTGCCTCTGCCCCAAGATGTCCGAATCGAAGGCAACAGCTTCCGCGATTACCGCGGAACCGGGGGTGATATCGTTCTTGCCGTCAATCGAGAGCCAGGTGCAGGATCGCCCTCAATGAATTTCCTCATCGAAGGAAATGAAGGCGTTGGGGGAAACAGCGGTTTTCGCATCTATTCGGGAAAGGGCGTGGTTATTCGCAGCAACCGCTGGACCGAATACAAGGGGCACAGCCATCTCGGTTTCAACGAAACCAAAAGTGGGGTTCGCGACATCGTCGTCTCCGACCAATTCTTGCGATGCGGCTCGATCAGCGGGCTGGCACTCGCGATTCACAAGGGTTCGAATATTGCTCTGCGTCAGACAGTTTTCAGAGGGACCGGCAATGGCCGACCGACATCGGCCCCCGTCTATCTCGGGCCGGGCCGCATCCGTGGCCTGAGCATGATCGACAATGACTGGCGCGATAATCCGGCGTCGGCTGGGATGATAATCCTGGAACGGGATACCGATCTGCTTCCGGGCACGACCAGGCTTGCCGGCAATAGCGTTTCGGAAGGTCGCAGCATACCGAGCTTGTAAGACTTGGTTGGCAAGACATCAGCGCGTCGTTAGGGCGGCGACCTTCAGGAGGAGCCATTGTGAACGACGAGCCGGCCTGGTTGGCCAACGATCCCGCGTTTAGGGCCAAATTCGGCGACGGGGAGAAGCTTTGGCTGGTTACCGGAGCAGCGGGCTTCATTGGCTCGAACATCGTCGAGACGCTGCTTCGCCTTGGCCAGCGAGTGCGCGGCCTCGACAATTTTGCGACGGGCCATAAGCGCAATCTCGACGAGGTCAGAAATGCGGTCGGAATCCCGAACTGGGATCGCTTCGAGTTTCTGGAAGCCGACATCCGCGATCCGGAAGCCTGTCTCGCAGCGTGTAACGGCGTAACCCACGTTCTCCATCAAGCGGCGCTTGGCTCCGTTCCGCGCTCGATCGACGATCCGATCACCACGAACGAGGTGAACGTATCCGGCTTCGTCAACATGCTCGATGCAGCACGGCGCTGCGAGGTCGAGGGTTTCGTCTATGCGGCTTCGAGTTCGACCTATGGCGACGAACCCAATCTTCCTAAGATCGAAGACCGGATCGGCAAGCCGCTCTCGCCCTACGCAGCCACCAAGGCATTCAATGAGATTTATGCGGATGTCTTCCGGCGCACCTATGGTTTGCGCACGATCGGCTTGCGTTATTTCAATGTTTTCGGCCCACGACAGGACCCCCATGGCGCCTATGCCGCGGTCATCCCACTCTGGGTCTCGGCGATGATCGCGGGAGGCTCGCTGCGCGTCAACGGCGACGGCGAAACCAGTCGGGACTTCTGCTTCGTGGAGAACGCCGTTCAGGCCAATTTCCGTGCCGCCCTCGCGCCGGATTCGGCCTGGGGCGAGGTCTACAACGTGGCAGTCGGCAAGCGGACATCGCTCAACGATCTCATTGGCGAAATCCGCGAAATCCTTGCTTTGCACGGGATCGCTTCGGAAACAGATATTGTCTATGGACCGGAGCGAGCGGGTGACGTTCGCCATAGTCTGGCGGACATCGCAAAGGCGCAGCAAATGGTAGGTTATGCGCCTACCCACGATCTCCATGCAGGACTCCAGGACGCGATGCCCTGGTACATCGACTTTACACGGGCTGAAATTGCATGAGAAATTCGAGTGAACGGATCGCGGTAATTGGCCTTGGCTATGTCGGCCTGCCCGTCGCCGTTGCCTTAGCCGAGCAGTTCGAGACCGTCGTCGGTTTCGATATCTCGCAGCGGCGCGTCGAAGGCCTGCGCCAAGGGCACGACGCAACACGCGAGGTCGAAAGCGACAGGTTGGTCGCGAGCAAGCTGCAGGTGACCGCAGATCCTGCCGAATTGTCGGGCAGCACATTCTTCATCGTGACAGTCCCGACGCCGATCGACGCTCAGAAGCTGCCGGATCTCGAACCGATCCATTCTGCCTGCCGTACCATCGGGCCCCACCTCTCCGCCAACGCCGTGGTGGTGTTCGAATCGACGGTTTATCCTGGCGTCACCGAGGATATCTGCGGGCCGCTGCTGGAAAAGCATTCCGGCCTGAAGCAGGGCCGCGACTTCTTTCTGGGCTATTCGCCCGAGCGCATCAATCCGGGCGACAAAGAGCATCGGCTCGAAAATATCATCAAGGTTATTGCCGCAGAAAACGAACCGAGCCTGCAGCGGCTTCGGACCGTCTATGGATCGGTTGTCACGGCCGGCCTTCACGAAGCCCCCACCATCAAGGTGGCCGAAGCCGCCAAGGTTATCGAGAATACCCAGCGCGATCTCAACATCGCCCTGATGAACGAGATCGCGCTGATTTGCGACAAGCTCGATATTCGCACGCATGACGTCCTCCAGGCGGCGGGCACCAAGTGGAACTTCCTTCGGTTCACGCCCGGCCTGGTCGGAGGGCATTGCATCGGGGTGGATCCCTATTACCTGACCCACGCAAGCAAGAACGCAGGGCACAGCCCCGACGTGATCCTCGCCGGACGCCGCATCAACGATGCCATGGGCGCGTTCATTGCGTCCAAGACGCTTTCGATGCTCGAGAGCAGCACGCCCCGCATCGGCGTCCTTGGGCTTACCTTCAAGGAAGATGTTCCGGACCTTCGAAACTCCAAGGTTCCGGACATCGTTGCCGAGCTGGAAGCGGCAGGCGCGACCGTGTTGGTCCATGATCCGCACGCGGATAAGGACGAAGCCCGCCACGAGTATGGGATCGAACTTGCGGATCAGGACGAACTGCATGAGCTCGATGCCATCGTCCTGGCTGTTGCCCATTCCGACTTCAAGGACTGGACCACCGGCCTCGCGGATCGCCTGAAACCGGGTGGTGCCGTCATCGACGTGAAATCCTTTATCGATCAATCGCTGCTACCGGAACGGCTACAGTACTGGTCACTCTGAGACTACGGAGCGTTAGCTTCGGTTCGGTTATGGAATGCTGCAATGAACTTCACGCTAAAGCAGACTCTCTACGTATTCGCCAACGCTAGAGAACAATCCGGCTCTATCGGTTTGGCTGCGTGCCAAGGTCAAGTCGCGCGAGAAGCGACTTCCATGGCTTAATCATGACGAAAAGTGTGTTTTGAGAGTGAGTTTGTTGAAACCATTAAAGCACGATGCCGATCGCCTTCGGTACAACTACGTCGATCTGGTCCGAGGCCTTGCCGCGCTCGCGGTTCTGGTCACCCACTACAAGTGGTTCTTCGCTCGCGGCATCGAGGATTACGCCACCGCCTCAAGCTATGCCCTGCCCTTCCAGGCGGTGCTGTGGCCGGTCTACGATAACGGCGGGCTGGCGGTGCAATTGTTCTGGGTGCTCTCGGGCTTCGTCTTCGCGCTGTCCTACGGTCTGCGTCCCGAACCCTTCTCGCTCAAGCTGTTTGCC
>JBBSOT010000438.1:0-4523 GCA_038259455.1 Hyphomicrobiales bacterium
ATTCACGGTCTGCGCGGCACAGTCGAGGACGCGGCCCACCTGCGCGCCCGCGTTGATCATGACTTGTGGTATATTGAGAATTGGTCGCCGATGCTGGACCTGAAGATCCTGCTGATGACCCCGGTCAGCCTTGTCATGCGGAGCGAGAACGCCTTCTAACGTCATTGCGCATTTGATAGAATGAACTCAAAGGGGACCGCCGATCGGCGTTGGTCGCCGGAACTGGCACTTCCACCGGCTCGGACACCGGCGGCGCAACCCTTGCCCATGCCATGACTCTCATCGAGAGCGCCAAAATGAACAGCCTCGATCCCTAGGTGTTCAGTCCTGGCATTTGGTGGATCGGATTGAGGATGAATGTATCCGGCTCTGATGTCCAGATTTTGCAGATGTATTCGTAGGGGGTGAGACCGCCGAGGGTCTTGAGCCTGCGGGCGAAGTTGTAGGCTGCCAAGAAGTTGGCGAGGTGGGTGCGCAGCTGATCGTGGCTGTCGTAGTGGTAGCGTTTGACGGTCGCCTCCTTGATCGTGCGGTTCATCCGCTCGACCTGACCGTTGGTCCAGGGGTGGTTGGGCTTGGTCAGGCGGTGCTCGATCCCGTTGGCCCCGCAGATCATGTCGAAGCGCATCGGCCGGGAGTAGATGGTGTTGCGGTTCCGGGGCTGCTCAGCGAACTGGATGCCGTTGTCCGTGAGGATCGTGTGGACCTTGTAGGGCACGGCCTCGAGCATGTGCTGTAGGAACTCCCACGCCGTCTTCCTGTCTGCCTTCTCGACGAGCTGGGTCACGGCGAACTTACTGGTGCGATCATTGCCGACAAAGAGATGAAGCTTACCCTCGGCAGTCTGAACCTCGGCGATGTCCCCTCTCGGCAGATTGCTCCGCAATCGCCTGCCGGGCAGTGGATATGGAAGAAGCCGATCGGGTAGCGTTTGAACTTCTGGCGCTTCGGCTTGTCTCCCTCGATGTCTGGTAGGCGCGATATGCCGTGCCGTTGCAGGCATCGATGAAGCGCAGATCGCGTCAGGTGTGGGATCGACGGCTGCACGGCTTAGAGGCAGTCGTCCAGCGGCAGCAAGGTATGGCGCCGAAACGCAACTATCGCCGCTTTCTCGGCCTCGGTCAGAACGGTCGAGCGCAGCTCACTCGGCCCGGTCTTCAAGTCTTTGACCGTCGCTCGTTTCCGCCACTTCGCAACCGTCTTGGGATTGATCCCAAGCTCTTGGCTCAACTTCGACAGCGAAGCTTGCGCCTCTCGGGACATCGCTATGCGATGCCCTGACGGCCAGTGGATCGCTGTATTGCAGCTCTGACAGCGAACGTGGTCGTGGCGCAGCCGTGACGAACTCGTCCCATAGGGCCTCCTTCCATTCCTGAGAAAGGATCGCACCATCAAACCGTGGGATCAAACACCTAGCGGAACAGCAAACTGCACTCAGCATTCCTATACGACTTGCCAGTCTGTCATTGTGGTCTCCTGCCAGCCGGCATCATGGAGCAGCGGTGTGTCCGTCTCCCGCACCGGGTGGCCCAGACAGAGTTACCCGGTGAGCGACCACGCTGCCGGTGCATCCAGGATCGCTGAGACCTCGGCGGGATCCAGGATCGACACCCAGTCCAGTCCGATGTTCTCGGCCCGGGCGGCGAGCCAGAGCGTGTGGATCGCCATGACGGTCGAATAGGCCAGCACCTCCGGCATCGTCCGGCGTCCGAGACCCCTGCCCTCCTGCACCGCCATGTCGGTGAAGACCGCAAGGTGGACCGGGGCCTTTGCGCAGCCCCGCCAGCTTGAGGTCCAGGTAGTCGCGCGTGTCCGGCGCGTAGTCTTCGGCCGCGCGCCGGTTGCAGGCCTCGAAGCTCGCGGCGATCCGGGCCCGGCGGGCGGGATCCTCCAGCTGCATCACGCGCCACGGCCGCGAGTTCCCCACCGACGGGGCGCGGTCCATCTGACACCGAAGCCGTTCGAGGACATCCGCGTCGATTGGATCTGACCGGAAGTGCCGAACGTCCCGCCGCCATCGCAGGACGTCGTCGAGCACGGCGGCATGAGTCTGCGTCAGCTTCATTCCGTGGGGTTCGTCGATGTGGGAACTGCAGCAAGCGCAGCATAGAGCGCGGACTTGCCCACCCGCACCCGTGCCGCGGCCTCCCGCACCGTCAGCCCGCCCTCGATCAGCACCCGCGCCCGCGCCACCTTCTCCGGCGTCGCCGATACCGGACGGCCGCCCTTGCGACCCCGGGCGGCCGCCGCCCTCAACCCGGCTCCGGTGCGCTCGCGGATCAGATCCCGCTCGAACTGCCCGAGGGCCCCGAAGATGTGGAAGATGAGCTTGCCCGACGGCGTGGTCGTATCGATCGCCTCGGTCAGCGAGCGGAACCCGACCCCCCTGCCCTCGAGCTCCGCGACGGTCTGCAGCAGATGCGTCATCGAGCGACCCAGGCGGTCGAGCTTCCAGACGATGAGCGTGTCGCCGTCGCGCAGGAAAGCGAGTGCATCTGACAGGCCCGGTCGCTCCACCTTCGCCCCGGACACCCCGCGATCCTCGAACACACGGTCCACTCCGGCGACTGCGAGCGCGTCGAGCTGCAGCGCGACATCCTGGTCGGACGTCGAGACCCGGGCGTAGCCGATGAGGGACATAGAGGACCTTCCGATGGGGCTGAATGGCACCTTCTGTCCACGAACCCATCCGATAATCAAGTTGTCCGGTTAGCCATCAGGTGAGGCATTGTTGGACGGGCCGTCACCGCGTCCGGCAAACGAGGGTTTGATGGACGAGACTTGTGGATACCCCGACCGGGTGTAGGTGATGCGAACGGCCCAAAGCTGCCGTTCGGCGTCTGCAACTTCTGCAATGCGGCATGCCCCACCTGGCGCTTGAAGTAGCCAAAGCGAGATCGAATATTGATGTTCAGGGATGCGCTCTGGGTTGCCGCTCGACGGCTCCGGAAACCAGTGTCCCGTTGAGCGAGCGGCCGGAAATGCACAAACTTTTAAAGTGGACCATAAAAACGGGACTGGTCAGCTGAATTTGAATGAGTATGACAAAGCTTCACCGTTCCAACCCTACCCTCAAACGGCGTGCCCGTTCACGAAAGGCTTCATCTCCGCCTTCGAGAATGGCGCAAACCGCCTTACGGATATCGGAATTCTCCAAGCCGCCGGCCCTGTAGGTAATCGGGGGCAGGCCACCGATCTGATTCGGACCGACCTCCGCGACAATGATCTGATCCGCGTCCGTATTGATGACGAGGTTCGCATTATGGGTGACCATGATGACCTGTCGCTTGGCCTTCGCGGCGATGAAGAGCGAAACAAGCTCTTCGAAGACGGACTTGGGGTCGAGATTCTCCTCGGGCTGATCAATGATGAGCGGACGATCATCGGCGTCGTCCAGGGCCAAATAGAGGAGAAGAAGAACGATTCCCCGCGTGCCCGGAGAGAGCTTGCTGATATCTATGCCGTCATAGACGATCTCGTAGCGTACCGAGATATGATCGGTCGCAAAGAGCCAATGGGCGAATTCTTTCAGCCAGGCGCGAAATTCTGCCTGTTGGGTTTGGGGGACCGGAGCATGCCCAATCATGGACCGCATGTAGGTCGCGATAAAGCTGCCCATGGCGGCCTGTACACCCGCCGCCGTTCCATTTTCCCACGCTGGCTTGAGAGTGGTGTTGGCCAACTGGATCAGCGAACCACGACCATTGAAGGGACCTGCTTATCGCCGATCAAGAAGCTTTTCTTCCGCAATTGTTCCCCAGGCTTCAACATCGACGATGCGGCGCACCGAAAAACCGAGCTTTTGCAAGGTTCCTGATGATGCTGTCAGTCGGGTCATGAGCGGCGCATAAAGACTGGCGAGTGCCCCCTGTTCGTTGATGATGGCTTCGAACACCTGGCCATAGGCTGCGTCACGCTCTGTTTGCAGGTCCTTCTTGCGCGCTGCCGCACCCTGGGCATCGAGGAGACGGGTTTGCAGGCTCTGCAGGGCGGTGTTTTCCTGTCCAGTGCGGAGTGAAAGCGCAGAATACTGGTCACGGACGAGTTTGTCGGCGCTGACCAAGGCTTCGAGTCGTGTCATCTCGGCCTGAAGGACTGTGAGTGTCAGAGACGAAAGATCGACACTGTCTGAGATCGGTGGCGCGGGAATGCCTGGCGGCAGAGGAGCGCCTGTAAGCGCGACGATCTGCTGATCAGCCCACGCAACGTAACCCGCTAGATTGGTGTCCACATCACCCTTATACACCAGCAGGAAATCATCCCATTGCTGATCGTTCATATGGCCCTGCTGGTGCCGCTCCTTGGCCTGGCGCAATAGTTCAGGAGCTTTGGTCGCGCGGGTGCTTTTCACCTCGTCCTGCAGGGCTAGGAAGGTCCGCCGCGATCGTGTCCCATAGCGTGGTGTAGGTTCTGGAGCAGGTGGTCACCGGAGATAGTCCGATAGGGTCTGGTTGTTGACACCAACCTGAACCGGAGAGACCCCCGATGACCAACGACATGATGAACCTGCGAGACTTCGTCGA
>JBBSOT010000439.1:0-4512 GCA_038259455.1 Hyphomicrobiales bacterium
AGAAAGCCGCGCCCGCGCACCTCGCCGCCGACCGGCGAGGCATCGCACAGGCGCTGCAAGCCATCCTTAAGATAACTGCCCATCTTGGCGACGTTGTTCAGCAGATCCTCCCGTTCGATGATCTCCAGCGTCGCCAAGCCGGCAGCGCACAGCAATGGATCGCCGGTATGCGAGGAACTCTGGCGATAGCCGCGGGCCACCGCCTCCCGCCCCAATTTCTCCGACACCAGAATGCCGCTCATCGGCATGCCGCCGCCCAAGGTCTTGGAGGCGACCACCACGTCGGGCACTGCGCCGAACTGTTCGAAGCCCCACCATGTGCCCAGGCGGCCGACGCCGGTCTGCGCCTCGTCGGCGATCATCAGTGCGCCGCGCTCGTCGCAAAGCTGGCGGATGGCCTTGACGAAATCGACCGGCAGCGTCCGCACGCCCGCGGCGCTTTGGATGAGTTCGACCATGATCGCCGCCGGCTCACCCGAGGTAGTGCTGTCCAGCATGCGCCGGCAATAGCGCACGCAGGCCTCGATCGAGCCGGCATCGCGGTCTGGAAAGCGCGGCTGGTTGGGCACAGCGTAATCGAAAGGCGTCGGCAGGAAAGTAACCCCCTGCATCGGCGGGCCGAAGCCCTTACGCGCCTGGCCGCCGAAGCCGGTAATGCTCCAGCTGCCCATGGTGTGACCATGGTAGTTGCCCAGGAACGAGATGATTTCGCTTCGCCCGGTATAGACTTTGGCCAGGCGGATCGCCGCTTCGTTGGCTTCGGAGCCCGAGCAGGTTAAGAAGGATTGCTGGAAGTGGCCGCCGGTGGTCTCTGCCAGTTTCTCCTGGAAGCGCACCTGAGTGGCGTCGATATAGCAGGAGCCAGTCTGCACCAGCTTGTCGAGCTGCGCCTTAACCGCGGCGATGTAGTCGGGATGCGAATGGCCGACGCTAGCGCAGATCTGACCCGATTCGAAGTCCAGGTACTGCCGACCCTCTACGTCCCACAGCCGCGCGCCCCGGCCCTGCGTCAGACAGACCGGGTGGGTGAAGCGGCTCTGGATGCGGTAGCGGCGGTCCAGATCGAGCCAATAGGCATTGCTGTCCGGCGCCGCATTGCGCAGATCGGCGGTCTTGACTGCAGCGTTGCGTGTGCCACTGGCCATCGTGTCGGTGCTCATGAGCGAATATCTCCTTTGCGCAAACCTTACGGATATTTGACTTTACGTCAAACAGATTTGCGAATCTCGCAACTCTTCTCTCTTTTCTTGCGGTATATCAAGACCGAGGCATAAGGCGGCGTTGGCGACAGCCGTGATCTTCGCGGCCGGCGGATGGCCACCATGCAGCGCCCTGGGTGTCGGCGAGGTTTTGGCTGTGACCGGCGGCGTGCTAAGCATCGCTGCAACCACAAAGGGAGTGCAGCGTTGGAACGCTCGATGAAAATCGTCCCCGGCGACATCTCGATCATCCGCTGCCTGCATGACGACGCACGCATGTCAGTAGTGCAGATCGCCAAGATCGTCGGCTTGCCTGAATCGACGGTGCGCAACCGGCTCGGAAGACTGACCGAAAGCGGCATTCTGAATTTCGTAGCAGTGACCGATCCGCTAAAGCTCGGCTATCAGCTGTGGGTGATGATCGCAATCCAGGCCGAACTGATGCAGATCGACGAGGTGGCACGCAATCTCACCAACATCCCAGAAATTTACTTCGTCGCGGTCATCACCGGCGGCTACGAGATCATGGTGTCGGCTTCGTTCCGGTCCAATGACGAATTCCTGCGCTTCATCACCGAACGGCTGTCGGCTATCCCCGGTATCACGCGCACCGTGACGTACAACGTGCTGAAGATTTACAAGCGGCAGATGAACGTATTGCCGCCCGCCAAGGCGCTCAGCGACTATTCCGCCGCACAGGCCAAGCCGACAGCGACGAAACGAACAACCGCTAAAAAGAAGCGCGGGTGAGGCTCAAACGTCTTCGCAGCAGTTTAAGCCGCGTTCCCCGCTGCCCCAGCTCGTGAACTCATCCATTCGTCTTCGCGTCCGAGCACCGCTGGTTGCCAAGGACGCGTCTCAAAATATTCTGCTCGCGGCGCATATAAATTGTAAAGGCGTCGCAACTCGCCAATTGGCTCATCATGGAAGTCTACACGAAGGTCGATCAATGAATATTGTTGCTTCGAGTAAACCACGAGATTAGAGGAGTGTTGCCCGCCGTGTTGCCCACCGGCATCTCGCGCCGACTCCAAAGCACTCATAAGTCGCTCCTCAAAAGGTAAATCACGCATTTCTTTATAGGTATCGAACATTGCAGATGCCGTCCGCTCTGAAGTGAGACCATTTCCAAGAGAAACAAGACTTGGCTCAATGAAAGCGCCGGACCAGTCCCTGTTCAGCGCGCCCGTTCGAGCCACCGCATTGCCGTCGCGATCGATAACCGCAAGCTGGCGGTACTCAACATGAGGGTCGCTGCACTCAATTTCCTGTAGAACACGCTGTGCCGAATAGCCAAGCTGAAGCAGGTTCACACCCAGAAAGCCAAGACGCGGGTCCGTTGTTGCCATGGTCAAAACCGCACCGACTCCAGGCACAATAAAAGGGCAACGCGCTCCAACCGCCATGGGGCGAGTGGAGATTGCGATACCAAACTTTCCAGTATCCGGACATCTTGCGGCAATAGCGAAAGTCATGATGCGCTTCCATTAGGCTTGGACGATTGCTGACAGGTTGCGATGCTCAAGTCCAACACATCAAATTCCTAAATGTAGATCGATGTGATTAATCGACGGCGCACGAGGGTTTTCTAAAAGCCCTGTAACGCTGTTTGTGACTCCAAAACTCATGCGCGGATTGCCCATCCCCATCAGCTAAGTTTGGTCGTTGATTGGTTACCCAACAAGCCTAAAATTGCCATCAGGGCGATGTCGTTTCAACATCAATTGAGGTTAACCGCAATGATATCCGGCAGCATCCGTTACTTTATTGCTGTAGCTCAGTTCGGGTCCATCCGTGAGGCCGCCAAACATCTTAATATTACCCAATCAGCAGTAAGTCGCCAGATACAGAAACTAGAGAGCGAGATGCGTCTAAGACTTCTCGACCGTCACTCGCGAGGCATCTCTTTGACTTCTGCCGGAGAAGTTCTCTTACACCATGCAAGCGAGGCCATGCAGCAAAAAGAGCGCCTCGACGCAGACTTGGAAGCCTTACGAGGGGTGAAGTCTGGCCACATCATTATTCGCGCGATTGAAAGTTTCGCCAGCTCACGTCTGCCAAGTATTTTAGAGCAATTTTACATGCGATATCCCAATGTTACTCTTGACGTAAGTGTCGCGCGTACAGCGAGCATTGTCGAGGCAGTACGTGGCGGTCAGTGCCACATTGGCGTGACCTTCTGCGCCCCCGCAGAAAGAGGCATCGTCACTCTCGCAGTTCGTACTGAGCCCCAACTGGTTATATTGTCGCCAAAACACCCGCTCGCGAACGAGGCCTCAATTAGTCTTAAGCACTTGGTTAAGTTTCCAATCGTTGGCCCTCCTGCACTTGGGGGAAGCAGGCAACTTTTTGAGGCGGCCTGGCAAGCGGAAGGTCTCACTTGCCGTCCGATAGTCGAGACAAATTCAATTCATGCAATGGCAGGCATATTGCGAGGCGGTATCGCTGCCACCATCGCTTCCCGAAGCCGCGCTCTCTCCTACATCCGTACGGGAGAGCTAGTCAGCATTCCATCGACGAACCCTGTCCTGGCACGCGGACGAATCGAATTGCTTGCTCGCGAGGGGCAGCGTTTGCCTCCTGCGGCTGATGCTTTAGCCCGAGCAATTGTCCGCTCTTTTTCGGAGGAACCATAGTCGTTCCTGTGCGCAGATTTGTTACATGATCGTGCGATAGGAAACTCTGCTCAACGCAGACAAAGATGAACGAGATAAATTCAATTAGCCCTCATTCCAGCAATTCCCTTTTCGAGCAGCTTTGCGATACTTAATAAGCGAGTTTCGGAAAACCTAGGCCCAATAAGCTGTATGCCGACCGGCATGTTATTCATATCTACACCTGCAGGAACGGAAACAGCGGGCTCTCCCGTCAAACAGGCGATGCGAGAGTGAGAGCCGACGCGAGTCGTGTCCGCCGCGCCAACTCGCGGAGCGCGAACGGGCATGGTCGGCATCATGATTGCGTCAACGCTCCTCCAAATTTCAGCGTGCTCAGCAATAATCATAGCTCGCACCTGTTGAGCAGCAATGTACTCGGAGGCCAAATGGGTTGAAGCTGCATTGAGAAGGTTGCGCACACGCGGCGACAAATAACTTCCGTTCGATGTTTCTAAAAATGGCGCTAAACTCACGCCAAACTCGGACCAAGAGATGATCGCACCTGCATCGACAGCCAATGAGGCATTAGGCGTATCAACTTCTATAAACTTACACCCGAGCCGCTCGATGGCTTTTGCGCCATCCTGAAAGCAGCGCGCAACGTCGTTGTCCAATTTGTCAAAGTAGTACTGCTTCGGGATGCCAATGGTAACTTC
>JBBSOT010000440.1:0-4505 GCA_038259455.1 Hyphomicrobiales bacterium
CCGGCGATTTTCTGGCTTCTTGGAAGGCCCTTTCAACGCATACAAATGGCGGGCGCTCGGATAATCTATCATAAGTGACTGTAATCTAGCCTAAATCAGAATTTGAGAATGGAATTTTTCTATTGGTCCGGTTTTTGAAAGTGACCGTTTCTATTGTAGTATGGAATTTTTCTATTGTCCGACTACACTAGAGTCCGACTACACTTTCTCACTCAACCGTCACGGATTTGGCCAGGTTACGTGGCTGGTCAACGTCGGTACCTTTGACGCATGCCGTATGATAGGCCAGCAGTTGTACGGGAACTGCGTAGACCAGCGGGGCGATTAGCGGGTGAACGCGAGGCATTTCGATGGTGGCGATACAGCCGTCACCTGCTTCGGCGAGGCCTTCACGGTCCGATATCAGCACAATTTGCCCACCGCGCGCGCGGACTTCTTCCATGTTTGACACCGTCTTTTCGAACAATGGTCCTGAAGGCGCCAACACAATCACCGGGACCGCCTCGTCGATCAGCGCGATCGGGCCGTGCTTCATTTCGCCCGACGCGTAACCTTCCGCGTGGATGTAGCTGATTTCCTTGAGCTTGAGTGCGCCTTCGAGCGCCAGCGGGTAATCCGGCCCGCGCCCTAGATACAGCACATCGCGGGCAGGCGCGATCAGCGGCGCCATCGCAGCAATATCGTCATCGTGATCGAGCGCGGCGTTAAGCGCTGCCGGTGCTTCCAGCAAATGCCGGACCACTTCCTGTTCTTCCGCCCGGCCCATCCAGCCTTTCTTGACTGCCAGATGCGCGGCGAGCGCGGCCAGCACGGCCAACTGGCAGGTGAACGCCTTAGTTGATGCGACACCGATTTCCGGGCCTGCGTGGGTCGGCAGCAGCAGGTCCGCCTCCCGCGCCATCGAACTGGTCGGAACATTAACGACTACGGCAATCGTCTGTCCGGCTTCGCGGCAATGACGCAGGGCGGCCAGCGTATCGGCGGTTTCGCCGCTCTGCGAGATGAACAGAGACAATCCGCCATCCTCTAACACCGGGTCACGGTAGCGGAACTCGCTGGCCACATCGATATCGACCGGCACGCGAGCAAAATGTTCGAACCAGTATTTCGCGACCATTCCGGCGTAATAGGAGGTACCGCATGCCACGATGGTGACCCGCCTGATTGCGGACAGATCGAAATCCATCTGCGGCAGCGCCACCGTGTTATCGGACTGGCGGATATAGCTCTTCAGTGTTTGCGCGACGACTGTGGGCTGTTCGAAAATCTCCTTTTGCATGAAGTGGCGGTAATTGCCCTTCTCCACTGCAGCCGCCGACGCGCCGGAGGTGGTGATTTCTCGCTCCACAAGCGTGTTTTTATCATCATACACCCGTGCACCCTCGCGGGTGATGACGACCCAGTCTCCTTCTTCGAGATAGGCGATTTTCTGGGTCAGCGATGCAAGGGCCAGCGCATCGGAGCCCAGATACATCTCCCGCTCGCCATAACCCACGACGAGCGGCGATCCACGCCGCGCGCCAATGAGCATATCGGGATGATCGCGGAAGGTGATGGCTAGGGCAAAGGCGCCCCTCAGCCGGGGCAGGACTGTCTGCACTGCTTCCTCGGGCGCGGCACCAGCCTCGATTTCGGCGGAGATCAGATGCGCGACCACTTCGCTGTCGGTTTCGCTTTCGAGAGTCCGGCCAGCTTCGAGCAGTTCATCGCGCAAAGGCCGGAAATTCTCGATAATCCCGTTATGGACCAGCGCCACCAGAGGCGTCGCGTGCGGATGTGCGTTGTGTGTGGTCGGGGCGCCGTGCGTAGCCCAGCGGGTATGGGCAATCCCGGTGGACCCAGGCGCGGGATGCTCTGCCAATTCCCCCACGAGGTTGTTCAGCTTGCCCTGCGCACGGCGGCGGACCAGCGTGCCGCCGTTGATCGTACAGACTCCGGCACTGTCATAGCCGCGGTATTCCATCCGGCGTAGGCCATCGACTAGACGGTCCGACACGGATTGACCACTGACGATACCGATAATTCCGCACATAGGGAGTATTCTCACATTAAAGGTTTGCCGGGAAGTCCGCTGTTCGGTGCGGTTAGGAGATCCTATCAGATAAAGATTGGCGGGGGATTTACCAGTTTACTGTGATCAGGCAATTTTTTCGCGACCAGCGTTCCACAAATACAGGCCCGCACCGATTATCACGGTGGCGCCCGCAAGCGTCATGGCATCGGGCGTGTCACCGAAGATCAACCAGCCGAGCGTCACCGCGACGAGCAGTTGCACGTAGGTCATCGGCGCGATTATCGCCGCTCCGGCCCGCGTGGTCCCGAGGTAGACCAGCCAATGCGCCGTGCTGGCGGTGACCGCGACAACCACGCAGCGCGCGATCACGGTCCAGTCCGGCCATCCGACCGCGAGCCATTCGGTACCGCTGATACCGCCGATGGCAGCACATAGGACCAGTACCGGGGCGGCACCGGCGGCAACGAAAACTTGCATCGACAGGGAACTGCCCTGCCCGGCGACCGCCCGGTTGGCGAGCATCATCAGGCTGAACGCGAACGCCGATCCAAGGGGTAACAAGGCGACGCAGCCGAGTTCCGACAGGTTGGGCCGCAGCACCAGCGCCACGCCTACGAAGGCGATAAGCGAGGCAATCCAGGTTGCGGAGCGGACTTTCTCTTTGAGCAGTGGCCCGCTGAGCAGTGCAGTGATGATCGGAGCGAGGAATATGAGCGCGGTCGCTTCCGCCAGCGGCATCACGAAAATCGCGGCGAAGAAACACATGGTCGCAACCGCAAGGCAGACGCCCCGCCCGGCTTGGAGCCAAGGTCGCTGCGGACGGAAAGCACTGCCACCTTCCTTCAGTAGCAGGATGATCGACAATCCTGTCGCACCAAGCGCGAAGCGCAGCGCCGCTACCGCGAGCGGGGACCACTGACCCGCCATGGTCTTGATCAGGGCATCGCCGCTCGATAGCAGCCCAAAACCCGCGAGTGCGAGGATCAGGCCGCCCTGTTCTGTCTTCAGCATCCCTCAATGCCGATGCAGCAGGTAGGTCTGGCGAAATGGCAGAGATCGTTGTCTGAAATGTTGTGCTCCTGTCGAAGTAAGGCGGCAGATGGACTTCGACTCCACCTGTTCTAGGAAGTCCACAAGGTCCGATTCTGACAAGTAGTCAGGTACATTCTGGGGATTACCAGCTCCGTTTTAGAGCCGGCGAAAAATGGCTTCCAACTTACCAATCGCGGTCTCGAAATAGGTGAAATTGCTTGCCATTCGTTCCCGGTCCAACAATATCGTGCTTAGTACGAGCTTTATCGCAGACCAGACAGCACGGACCATGCAACGCGTGAACTGTAAAATTGACATTAGATTCCACACACCCGTACCTTAGCCAATCCGCATATAGCGCCTCTAAACGCTTGTCCATCGCATCTCACCTTAGCAAATAACTTGCGAACCGATCGCATCCGGGGCTTATCTCAACTTCACCCGCGGCCGACCAGATCGGAAAAGAATACTGGGTCTTCTCCTCCGACGCTGCCGAACTGGATCCGAAATTTACTGTGCCGGTGACAAACCGCGAACATTCCAAGGCCAAGCGAGAGAGCGCGAAGTTTCCGCCTTTTGCATCATCAAAACCTATCTTCCCTTCTGGGAGGTTGATTGGTGTGCAGCCGAAGCCCCGACCGTCAGATGTAAGCTTGATTTGCCAATCCTCAGGACATCGTTCCAACGAGGTTTCACAGCCCCGGCAACCATGCCTACATCCGGGCATCGCGAAAACGCCCCAGAGTATCGGCAAACCAGATCGGCAGCGGCAACACTATCGTCACCGAGGAAAAGTTTCAGTTCGCTTTCGGCTTCATCAAGTACGCGGTTCAATGCGAACGATTTTCGTCGCCGCGGTTCGGATATAAACAACCCGGAGGGTGCGTTACGAACGCTCGCATAATCAAAGGCCTATGGCCCGAACTTTCGCTATCAACCTATACATAATGGAGCAAGCCGACGGGTTTTTCTAACTTCGCCAAGGCATCAAAACAGCCGGGCAAGGTGTCTGCACCATCATGCGTTGGAACGATGATTGTCCAGCCACTCGTTAGTTCAACCATGGAGCGGCGCCTAAGGCGTCAGGTCAGCGCGAATTTAGAAATTGTCATGGTTAAAGCATCGCGCGACAAAACAGCTGGAACCGCCGAGTGACATGAATTCTTTGCGGTTTATTTACCATTTCTGATTAGCACGGATCAGCCATCCCCAAAAAATTATGTGTGGAAGATGGCGCAATACGGACGTGTGGGGACGGTAGAATGAGTGCATTCGGACGCAAGAACGGGCCAGCGGGCATGAAGGCCGGCGGACGTCCGGCATTCGGGGTCGCAAAGCCGATGAAGGGCGGCGATGGCTCGGGGCAGAACCGTCCGGCAAACGGGTCCGGTGGCGACCAGTTTCCTCCACTGCCCGGCGAAGGTGTTGAAGTCGACACGGGCGAAAACGCGCAGCCGGC
>JBBSOT010000441.1:0-4474 GCA_038259455.1 Hyphomicrobiales bacterium
GCCGGCGTCGATGCTGCATCGACTTACTGCTATCTGCTGGTCGCGGCGCAGCATCGCGACGCCGACACCTGGGGCGTGCACCTGCTTGATGCCACCGGGCAGGGCCTGAGGCCGGCGTATACGATCGCTGACGCCGGGCGAGGCCTGCGCGCCGGGCAGAGGGCCGCCTGGGGCAACACGCCGTGCCATGGCGATGTGTTTCACATCCAACGCCAGAGCAAAGGTCTCGCCATCACGCTCGCGCGCCTGGCCAAGGGTGCCACGTCGCGGTGCAGGACGCTGCAGGCGAAGATCCAGCGCGACGCCGCCCGGCGGGGTCCGGACGATCAACTTGCCAGCGAACTGACGCTGGCGCAGCAGGCCGAGAACAAGGCTCATAGGCTGGCTCACGATATTTGGACACTCGTTTATTGGCTAAGCCATGACGTCCTGGCGTTGGCCGGCCCGGCGCTGACGACGCGGCAAGTGTTGTTCGACTTCATCGTTGAGGAACTGTCGTATCGCGAGGCCAAGGATGAGCGGCGGATCCGCCAGGTGCGCGTCGCGTTGCAGAACCAGCGCAACGACTTGCTCGCCTTCGCCGGTGTGCTTGATGCAAAACTGGGCACCATCGCGCAAACCCATGCCGTCGCCGAGCCGCTGGTGCGGGAAGCCTGTGTGCTGCATCGGCTGCCCAGCACCTCGTCGGCCTATTGGCAGGGCTGGAACCAGCTGCGCGCGAAGACCGGCGGCAAGTTCCACACGCTATTCGTCGCCGTGAAGCAGGCCATGGCGCAGACCCCACGCAGCAGTTCGCTGGTGGAGAATCTCAACTCGCGACTTCGTAGTTACTTTACGCTACGCCGTCATCTGGGTGGCTCGTATTTAGACTTAGGGCCTGAGCCTTGATAACTGCATCGGTCAGCCGTCTTTTTAAGGCGCAAAACCTAATGACTCGAGGCTTACAGCGGCTCGGTTATTCAGGCTCAAGCCCTTACTACAGTTCTTCCTGAACCATCGCCGCTTTATGCGCAGCCGGGTTGCCGAGCGCAGCGGCAAAAGTCCACGGGAATTAATGACCGGGCAAGGCCATGCGCACTGGCTGACGCTGTTGGGCCTCGGACCCGTTCAGCCGCAACGCGCTTGATCTGGGGAGGCTGACCGCCTCCCTAACCGGACAACGTCTCGACGGAAACCCGGCCTCAAAAGCCGGCGGCTTTCGCTCGCCCGTGTAACCTAAAAATGGCCGATTCTGAACCACGCCCACGCTGCTTTATATGCCGGTGACGCTGCCCGGCCTTTCGGTGACGAAAGCGGCGGAGCTGCTTCAGACGCAGGACCGCATCATCAAATCCTTCCCCGAAGTGGAATCCGTTTTCGGCAAAGCCGGTCGCGCCAATACGGCAACTGATCCCGCACCCGTTGAGATGACCGAGACGGTGATCAATCTGAAGCCCGAGAGCGCATGGCGCGCCGGCATCCGTACACCCGTCGGCGTCAAGGTGTTTGGTCCCGATCTGCATGAGCTTGAGCGTCTTGCGACCGAGGTGGAGCGCGTGGTGCATCAGGTGCCCGGCACCACAAGCGCCTTTGCCGAACGCCTCGAAGGCGGGCGCTATATCGAGATCACACCCGATCGTGCTGCGGCCGCCCGCTATGGCCTTGGCGTCGGTGACATCCAGAAGGTGATTGCCACCGCCTTGGGCGCCTCCATCGTGACAACGACCGTCGAAGGCCGCGAGCGCTACGGTGTTGCCGTGCGCTACCCGCGGGATTTTAGAGGCGATCCAGCGGCAATCGCGAGCCAGGTGCTGGTGCCGACCATGAGCGGCGCCATGATCCCGCTTGGTCAGATCGCGAGTGTGGCGGTGACGCGGGGGCCACCCAGCATCCGCACCGAGAACGCTCAGCCCGTCGCTTACGTCTATGTCGATCTTCATGACCGCGATCTCGGTGGATATGTGGCTGACGCCGCACGCGCCGTCGCTCAACAAGTAAAATTGCCGCCCGGCTATCACATCGAATGGAGCGGGCAATTTGAATATTTGCAACGCGCGGCAGCCAAATTGCGCCTCGTCGTGCCGGCGACGCTGCTCGTCATTCTGGTGCTGCTCTATCTCAATTTCGGGCGGTTGACGGAAACGCTCATTGTCATGCTTTCCGTCCCCTTCGCTCTTGTCGGTGGCGCGTGGCTTATGTGGGCTCTCGGCTACAATATGAGCGTCGCCGTCGCCGTCGGCTTCATAGCGCTCGCCGGCGTTGCCGCCGAAACCGGCGTTGTGATGCTCATCTATCTCGATCAGGCGTTGAAGGAGCGTATCGCGCATTGCGCGACGCAGGGACGTTCGCCGACGCGGCACGATTTACGGGCAGCGATCATCACCGGCGCGGTTGAGCGCGTCCGGCCGAAGATGATGACCGTCGTCGCGATCATGGCCGGTCTCTTGCCGATCCTCTGGAGCGAAGGCGCCGGTTCGGAAGTGATGCGCCGCATCGCGGTGCCGATGGTAGGCGGCATGCTCTCATCCACTTTCCTCACGCTCATCGTTATTCCCGCGATCTATGCGTTAGTGAAGCTACGCACCCTGCGCACCGCTGAAGTGCCGGCCGCCAGAGCGCTCACGCGAGCTGCGGAATGAATCAGTCCGTGAAGAAAAGATATTTCACCAGGGCCGCGATCCCGAGCACGATGAGGATGACGACGATAAGACCGATGAGCCCCATACCCCACATCATGCCGGTCATTCCACCGCCCATCATGTCATGCATGCGGATGCTTCCTTTTTCTGCTTCTGCCGCGCTGTCACGGCCGCTGCTCAGTATAGTGGTGGCAATCCCGCGTGTAGGAGGGGAAAGCAGCTTGAACGGCACGGGGTCCCATCGCACATGGGGGATCATGGTGTTTCGCCTTTTCAGGCCGCTGCTCGCTATCCTGGTCGCGATCGCCCTCATCGGGGCGCCGTTCGCGGTGCAGGCGGCTGCTACCCTGCCATGCCGTGGCGCCTGCCTCACATCCATGGCCGATCACGCCGATCCTGGCCATCTCGCAGCACCTTGCAAGCTCCCAGCGTCGTGTAACAGCATGATGCCCGCATGCATGGGTGTGCTCAGCTGCCTCTCCGTCGCCACGCTCTCCGGTCCGCAAACCGTCACGGCCCAAGGGCCTTCATGGCTGCCGGTTGCCTATTGGGGTGACGACCACAAGATCGACGGTTTGTCGGTCGATCCCGCTCTCGGGCCACCCATCGCGATCTGACCCACGCCGCGCCTTCGCGCGGGCGTATGCCCGACGACGTTACGTTAGGCTTGGGCAGCTGTGCCAGCCCCTACACCCGCGGGCACATCCTCTGCTTCGGCCCATATCCACCGCCAAGCCGGACAACGTTGCCGCTGCTTCCGATACCGGCTTGCCCCAGTGATCCGGGTGCGCCGGCTCCGGGCGTCAGTGACGCCAAAACCGACGAAAGGAAACTTTCCATGATGATGAAACGCATCCCGATGACCGCCGCGGCGGCCCTGCTCGTGACCTCACTTGGGGCGACCATTGCCTTCGCCCAAAACAATGCGGCGCCAACGCCCCAGCAGGCCCCCATGCCCAAGGAGGGCATGATGATGGGACCGGCTGGCAAGGATCACGGCGCCATGATGGACATGGCGCAGATGAACAGGATGATGGAAAACTGCAACCGGATGATGGAGAGCAAGCAGCATTCTCCGGCTGCCCCGCAAAACGCGAAACCTGACAAGGGCTGATGGAATGCCCCGCCGTTTACCTATGGGTGACGGCGGGGCCACCCGCGTCCGAGTAGAAACGGACATGACCGTCTCTCCGAGCTGGCTCGCCGCGCTGCGAATTTATCCGCTGGCCATAGCGGGCACCGATGCGATCTGGGAAGCAGCTCACCTGCCGCTCTACACACTTTGGCAGACCGGAACGGTTGGTGAAAAGCTATTTGCAGTTGCGCACTGTACGGTCGGCGATGTTCTCATCGCGCTCGCCTCGCTGATCCTTGCCCTTACCCTTGTCGGACATCGCGACTGGCCCGCCCGGCGCTTCGCCGCCGTGGTCGCACTCACCTTGGTGTTCGGGTTCGGCTACACGGTTTTCAGCGAATGGCTGAACATCGTCGTCCGAAGAAGCTGGGCCTATTCGAGTTTGATGCCGGTTGTTTCCGGGTTCGGCTTTTCGATCGGTGTCTCACCCCTGCTGCAATGGATCATCGTGCCTATCCTGGCCTTTTCCATGGTTCGATATGCTGGGAGCAGACAAGCCGGTCTTCCCCAGTCTCATCCTGATAAGAACGGCACTCATAAAAACGGCGTTGTCGGCTGCGGCCCAACGCGGTAGACTCTTGATTATGTGGTTGCTGATAAAGCGATTTCTTGCGGTTTTGTGCGTGCTCGCGCTCGTGCAGGTTGCACCGGCCGACAAGGATCGCGCCAATGACCTCATGCAGGATGGCTGGAAGGTTTGGCAGCAGCAGCAGTACGACGA
>JBBSOT010000442.1:0-4463 GCA_038259455.1 Hyphomicrobiales bacterium
CATCAGCCACGACCTGGTGCGACCGCCAACATCGCACATGAGCAATTGATTGACGGCTCTGCCTTCGACCCGCCAGGCTGAGAAGCTGTCGCGCTCTCCGGCCGCGAGTTGCTTCGCCTCGGCGTCGGTGGACGGCTTGGATAGGAACAGCCTGAGCACAAAGCGCTCGGCCTTGAAGACGCCTCCGGTATAGAACGCTTCGATGTACTCGGCGTGGGAGACCGTTCGAGGCAGCTCGGTGGTGAAGCAGTCTGTATATCCGCGTGCCCCGGAATACTCGGCCAGCAATGCCTCGGGCGGCAAAGGACATGCGTGGATGCGGGCCATGTATTGCAGGTTACCAAAAAGGAAATAAAAACAGGGCCTTGAGTATATTTCGCGTTACGCCATAGTTTCCACACCCGGCCGACATGACCGCACTCCAGCGGCCTGCGACGTTCGGGCAAAATCCGGAAGTCCCTCATGAAATCCCTGCTCGGCAGCCTGGCGCTGGCCTGTACGCTGCTCTTCCAGCCGCCGATGGCGCGTGCGTTGCCGGCCGATCAAGGCAATGCGACGGTGGGGCTCGCGGGCGAAGTGGCCTACGACGAGCAAAATCCTTTCGCCCGGATCATTCGTGGGGAACTACCCGCGTACAAGGTCTATGAAGACGCACATGTGCTGGCCTTCCTGTCGCTGGATCATAGGGCGCCGGGCCACGTGCTGGTGATCTCGAAGACATCCAGGGCGCAGAACATCCTGGAGATGGCGCCAGCGGACCTGGCGCGGGTGATGCTGGTCGCGCAGCGCCTGGCCAGGGCCGAGGTGGAGGCGCTGCACGCCGATGGCGTGGTGATCCAGCAGAACAACGGTGACGCCGGCGGCCAGACCGTGTTCCACCTGCACGTGCACGTGGTGCCGCACTGGGAAGACGCCCCGCCGGAGTTCGCCCGCGACGCCGACGGCAAGCTCGACCGCACCGCGATCGCCGCAAGGATCGCCGCTGCCGTTGAAGGCGACGGAATTGATTAAGGACGGAGCTGATCAAGAGTGCATAAAAAAGGAATCAGGTACAGGTGTTACCTGACACCATTGGGCCGGATCCCTTTTCAAATCATCCGGCAAAACGGTGGCGGCGCTTTTTCATTACAAACATCGGGCCTGGTACGGGTCGTTGTCCAATATTGCAAAAGCCCGAGTTGCCTGGCTACCGCCGGGAAACCCGGATCGGCCAATATTCCGCGCAGGCTTCGATCCCAGAAGAGCGATGGCCCCGGATATTCCTGCGTCGTCGCTATCCGGATCGCGATTCGAAAAGCCTCATGGTCAGCCCCGAGGTCTGCGAGCAGCTTCGCGACTGCTTCCCACTGCTGGTCTTCACTCAGCGCAAGCAGGGCTTGGACCGCTTGCGCCTTGGCTGCCGAATCACCCAATGCAAGTGCGCGATAGCCTTTCAGCAGGGCCGCACGCAGTTCTTCCGGAATCGGCAATGCCGGGTCGACCAGGAGATTGATGTCACGAGTTTCGATTGCCTTGTGCATCGCGAGCCGTTTCGCAAAGCTGGCATCCGGAGCAAGGTCTATCGCGGCATCGAAAAAGGATTTCGCCTCGTCAGGCTTGCCCGCGATGACCAGCGTATCGGCGAGGGTCAAGGGCGTATAGACATAGAGGGCCAGCATGTCGTTGGCCCGGTGCAATTGTTCGAGCGCTTCGGCAGTCCGACCGACATTGACCAGCATCCACCCGTATTGATGGTACTCGCATCCGCAATCCAGCCGACGGGCCGCGATTGCGCGTTTCAACAGGTTTTCGCGACCGATCCAGTCGTGCCGATCGACCACCATGGATTTGATGTAGAGGGCCTCGCTGTTCCTGCTGTCAATCGCGATCGCCCGGTCGGCCGCCTGGCGCCCACTCGCGCGCGCATCGTCGGCGATCCGACTGTCGTCCGCGCTCATGGCGACTTTCCAGTACGCACCGGCGACCGCCGCCCACCCCCAGGAAAAGTCCGGGACGGTAGCGACGACCCGCTGCGCCGGAATCAGGCCCTTGCGTCCGTCCTGCAGACTGGGATTCCAGTGCGCTTCGCAAAATTGCATGTAGTCCCCGAGGACTGCGTCAGGCAGCGGCTTGTGGTAGGTAGACGCGCCGAACAGTCCGCAGCGGACGACATTGCCCGCATCCACGGCGATGTGGCGCGGAACCCTCGAGATTTCATTCCCGTCGTAGTTGAAAGTGTGCGACCACAAGGTCGTGTCGGAGCGCTCGTTGACCAAGCGGGTGATGACACGGATCGTGGCGCCGTCCCGCTGGATCGTCCCGCCCAGCGCGTAGGCTGGCGCCGCACCCGGCACCGGGGCTGGTGCGGTCGAAACACCCACGACGCCGTCGACGCTGAATGCCGCGTTGATCTCCGCGTCGACAGTATCCCGAAGCTTTGCGGGCAAGTCTGCGGACAGGAGTTGGAACCCCGCCAGGCGAACCGTCATGCCGTGAACTGCGGGTTGGGCTGGCCGGAGTGCCCACCAGGCTACGCCAGCCGCAACCAGCGCAAGCAGGCCAGCGACCGGGATCGCCATCCAGCGCCCCGGGAAGACATTCGTCCGGCTTGAAGCGGGTGGCGCAGCGGCGGCGGCCACCGTGCCGGAGCCTGAAATCTGCCCGATCCGGCCAACCAGGGTATCGATCGACTTGTCCCAGCCTTCGAACGCGTTGATCCACTGGCGTGTCGACAATTCGTAGGCGAACGCATCGCTCGGCTCGACGTTTTTGAGGCGGAGCGCGATAACCGGCACGTTGTAGCGGCTGGCGAGCGAGAGCTCCTTCTTGATCTCACCGCTCGTGTTGGCTGCATCCGAGAAGACGAGGGCCACCGCACGAGCGGTGCGAAGCGATTGCACGATCGCCTCCTGGTAATTCTCGCCGGGCGGCACGTCGCGCATGGAAATCCAGCATTTGGTTCCACGGCGCTCGATCGCCTTGCAGACCTTCAGCGCCTCGGTGCGGTCGGCGGTCGCGTAGCTGATGAAGACCGGGGACGGTCCCCGATCTGCCCTGCTGATTGCAGATCCTTGTTCGTTCACTGCGGTTCCCCACTGGTAAGGGCAAAGTCTATGGCGTTTGGGGGCAAGAGAAGCGAATAGGCGACGGCACCTGCAAACCGATCCCATCGGCTACGGCGACGGTATAAACCTGTTCAGCTACGTAAGCAATGATCCGCTTGGCTATGCGCCTGTCGTCGGGGCGCCTGCCCAGGTAGGGCGTTACGGCAAAAAAACAGGGGTCAAAAAAAGGGAGTCGGGGGTGAAGAAAGGGTGCCAGGGACAATTTCCGACAACCAACGAAGAAAATGAAGAAAAGGTGCCAGGATCAATTTCCGACAGCCTGATACCAGGTGTAACGGTGTCAAAGACGTAACGCCACGCCGGGCCTGGGAGCGTCACTCACTCCCGCCGCAACACCATGTGCGCCGCCTTCTGGGTCGGCACGAACTCCACGCACGCGTAGCCGGCCGCGCGCAGGTCGGTGCCCTCGAACAGGCGTTCGCCGCTGCCGAGCAGCACCGGCGAGATGGCGATATGCAGTTCGTCGATCTGTCCGGCCGCCAGGTACTGGCGGATGGTGTCGGCGCCGCCGCTGACCTGCACGTCCTGCCCGCCCGCGGCGGCGCGCGCGCGTTCCAGCCCCGCCTGGGCGCCTTCGGTGACGAAAAAAGGGGTCAGGTACATTTTCCCTTAGTCCTTCTTCGGCCGTCCCTCACGGGCGGACCAATAAAAAGTGGTTCAGGTACATTCTCCTCAGTGGCTGGAAATTGCCCCTGACACATTTCTTGCATCGGGCATGCGGGGCGCATCGCCGCGGTAACATGACGGCATGCCACGCAGACCCGTCGCCCCATCGATCCCGCCCCCATGGAAGCGCAAGCCGCCTGCTGACAAGTCGCGTCCACTGAGTCCGCAGCAGCTGGCAGCGGCGCAGCTGCGGGCCGCTCAAGGGGGGCGACGCTATCCGAACCTCGTTGACAACATGTGGGCCGCGCGCCACGTAAAGCGGGGTGAAACGCCGATTGATGCTGATGAGCACGAGTGAGGGCGAAAACCGGGAAACAGGGGTCAGATTCGACTTAAAAAAAGGGGGTCAAAAAAGGGGGTCAGGTACATTTTCCCTAGCCCTTCTTCGGTCGTCCCCGCGGCCGAACAGCCAGTTCGCGCTCGGTGAGCGCTTCGATCTGTTGGCGAAAGCGTTCGCTCCCCCATGTCTTTTGCTGACGGGTTGCCAGTCGCAAGGCCTCCGAGTCGCTGGCAGCCAGACCGGTGTCGAACAGGCATTGGTATGCCTGGACGCGTTCCATCTGCGTCGTTCCCAGTCCGGCATAGGTCGGATGCGACAAAAACAGGGGTCAGATTCGACTTTTTCAGATTCCGTCGGGGTTGAGTTCGCCGGGCATCTAAAGTCGAATCTGACCCCCGTTTTTACAAAACCAA
>JBBSOT010000443.1:0-4450 GCA_038259455.1 Hyphomicrobiales bacterium
AACTGGACGCAGCGCCCGCTGCTGCAGAAGCTGGTCGGCAAGACGGCGCATTTCGCCGACGGCTCGACCAAGGATGTCGATGCCATCATCCTGTGCACCGGCTACCTCCACCACTTCCCGTTCCTCGACGAGGGTCTGAGGCTGAAGACCGGCAACCGCATGTGGCCGCTCGGCCTCTACCAGGGTGTCGTGTGGGAAAAGAACCCGGCCCTGTTCTACATCGGCATGCAGGACCAGTTCTACACCTTCAACATGTTCGACGCGCAGGCCTGGTTCGCGCGCGACGTCATGCTCGGCCGCATCGAGCTGCCATCGCGCGAAGCGATGGAGGCACACAGCGCCAAATGGCGCGAGCGTGAGGAAACGCTGGCCGATGCCGAACAGATGATCTGGTTCCAGGGTGACTACACCAAGGAACTGATCGACCAGACCGACTATCCGAGCTTCGACATCGAGGCGACCAACAAGACCTTCATGGAATGGGAGCACCACAAGGAGGAAGACATCATGGGCTTCCGCAACAACGCCTATCGCTCGCTGATGACCGGCACCATGGCGCCCAAGCACCATACGCCATGGCTCGAGGCGATGGACGATTCCATGGAGTCCTATCTCGCCGAAAAATGAGCCTGGCTCACGCAAACCTGCTTGCTAGGAAAAAAGTATCTGACTAAAGTCAGACAATGGAAAAGCAGCACATAGACGTCGTCAGGCGCTTCAACCGCCTGGTCACCCAGCGCATCGGCGCGCTGGACGACGGCTACCTCGACCGCGGCCGGCCTCTCGGCGAAGCCCGGTTCCTGTTCGAGGTTGGCCCCGACGGCGCCGACGTCCAGGAGCTACGCGACCGGTTGCATCTTGATTCGGGCTATGTCAGCCGCCTGCTGCGATCGCTGGAGGGACAGGGGCTCTTAGCGGTCGCACGCGACGCTGCAGACGGACGCCGTCGCCGCGTCACCCTTACCGAAGCCGGCCTCGCGGAGTTTGCCGCGTACGACACGCTCTCCGATGACCTGGCGGCATCGCTGCTCTCCCCGCTCAGGGCGACGCAGCGCCTCCGCCTTGTCTCGGCCATGGCCGAGATCGAACGCCTGATACGCGCCGCCAGCATCGAACTTTCCATCGAGCCCTCGAATGGTGAGGCAGCCCGCTGGTGCCTTGCGCAGTACTTCGCGGAACTGGCCGGGCGCTTCGAGGAAGGGTTCGACCCTGCACTTGGGGTTTCGCCAGTCGAGGCCCTGGTGCAACCGCCTGATGGCGCCTTTGTCATCGCCCGTCTGGATGGCGCCCCGGTCGGCTGCGGCATGCTGAGATACGACCGGGAGAATGTCGGCGAGATCAAGCGCATGTGGGTTAGCCCGGCACTACGCGGCGCAGGTCTGGCCAGTCGCCTGCTCAAAAGGCTGGAGGAGATTGCGCGCGAAATCGGATGGCAAAGCGTCAGGCTCGACACCAATCGCGCATTGGCCGATGCGCAGGCCATGTATCGCAAGGCCGGCTATCATGAGATCCCGCGCTACAACGACAATCCCTATGCCGATTTCTGGTTCGAGAAGGACCTTTGATCCCAGCCTCGACCAACACGTATACTCTAAGTGCCACGCCTTGGCGAACCGTGATGCTGGGTGATCTTCCAATTGCCACCCTGCCTGACGAGCAACCAGGTCATTCGATAGGGGCTTGCCACATCGCCATCCGCGAAATCGACGTGGCCGGCAGTCGCGGCGAAATCGTGTGTCAGCATCCGGACATGTGGCATGGGATAGGATTTCACGCGCATGTCAGGTCCACGGCCTGCAAAATAGCTGCGGATCGCTTCGCGCCCGAGCTGCAGTTCGTCAACCGAGCCAAACAGCGTCGCATCCTGCGTGTAGAGCGCCATGTGACGGTCTAGATCGTGGCTGTTGAAGGCATCGATCCATTGCGCCAGCAGATCGCCGACGGTCGGCGTTTCGGTCATGTCTTTCCTCCCTGAAGCTGTCGACAGGACGGTAGCACGCTCTTTTGACCGACCCTAGCCGAGTTTCGCCCGTGCCCTGGCACTACCGGCATTGAACAGCCGGTCGGCGATGATGCCGATGAAGGCAATGGCCAGTCCCGCCACGATGCCGCGCCCTGAATCGGCCTTCGACAGGGCGATGAACACCTCCTGTCCAAGATCGCGTGTGCCGATCATGGCGCAGATGATGATCATGGCGAGCGCCATCAGGATGGTCTGGTTGATGCCGAGCATGATCTCCGGCAGGGCCAGCGGCAACTGCACCCGCCAGAAGGTCTGGCGTTTCGTGCAGCCAGAGACCACCGCCGCCTCGATCAGCGCGGGCGGCACCTGTCTGATGCCGTGATTGGTGTAGCGGATGGCTGGCACGACGGCGAAGGCAACGGTGGCGATCATCGCGGTCACGTCACCGACCCGGAACAGCATCACCACCGGAATGATGAAGCAGAAGGACGGCAGCACCTGGAGAGTGTCGATAACAGGCGTGATGATTTTTTCGACACGGTCGCTGCGCGACGCCATCAGGCCGAGCGGGATGCCGATCAGGCAGGCGATGAAAGCCGAGATGCCGCACAGATAGACCGTCGCCATGGTCTTTTCCCAAAGCCCGGTAACCGCGCAAAACGTCGTCAGGGCCGCCACCAGGATGGCAAGCCGCACGCCCGCCAGCTGGTAACCGGCAAGCGCCAGCAAAAAGACTGCGCCGAGCCACGGAAAACCTTCGCAAAAAGCCCGCACCGGATTGAGCACATAGAGGATCAGCGTGACGCGAAACACCTCGATGGCGTCGAAGAAGTTGATGGTGACCCAGGTCACGGCAGCCTTCCACGCGGGCGCGGTCGTGAACGTGATGGCCTTGGGAACATCGGCAAAAGCCGGAATGAAAAGGCTGGCCAGGGTTGTGACCGCCAGAACGACAATCGCCAAGGCGAGATGCGGGTAGCGCCTCAGCAAACTGGCGTCTGCCGAAACATGAGCATGTCCGAGCGCCTGGCGACGCGCCATGGCCTGGCTCAGGCGATCGAGCGCGATGGCCAGCGCCACGATGGCCAGCCCTGCTTCCATTGCCGCGCCAACCTTCAGCGCCCGCAGCGCAAGCAGCACATCGTAGCCGAGCCCGCCGGCGCCGATCATCGAGGCGATGATGACCATGTTGAGCGCCAGCATGATCACCTGGTTGACGCCGATCATCAGAGTAGGACGTGCCGAAGGCAGCAGCACACGCCACAGCTTCTGCCGGGCCGTGCAGCCTGCCATTTCGCTGAACTCGCCGATTTCGACCGGCACGCGCGACAGGCCGAGCATGGTGGCGCGCACCATCGGCGGTGTCGCGAAGATGGCGGTCGCGATCATCGCCGAAACCGGGCTGTTGCCGAACAGAAGCAGCATCGGGATCAGATAGGCGAAGGTCGGAATGGTCTGCATCAGGTCGAGTGCCGGCGAGACGAACAGTCGTTCGGCCCACGGCCGACGCCAGGCCCAAATGCCAAGCATGAGCCCTGTCACGATGCAGAACGGTACGGCGATGGCAATCAGCGCGAGCGTCAGCATGGCGCTGGTCCACTGGCCGAACAGGGCTATGTAGAGAAAGCAGCCGCCAACCAGGAGGCCGAGGTTGCGCCCGCCAACCGCATGGCCGGCGAGAAACGCCGCAATAACCACGCCGATCCAGGACAGGCGCGGCAGCACCGTCGCCTCGAGGCCATGGCCGATCTTGAAATTCTTGGCCAGCAGGTCGAGCGCGAAGTCGAGGGGTATGCCCAAGACGGTCGTGATGGAGCGGGTAAACCAGCTCAGATTGACCTTCAGCCAGGTCATCATGGCGCTTACCCAGTCGGCCACCGGAACGACATGATCGGCCGGGTAGTTGACGGCCCATGAGAGATGGTCGCGAAACACCGCGAGCATCACGACGGCGCCAAGTGCCACCGCCCACACCGCCAGCCATTTCTGGACCGGCCGTACTGGAGCCGAATGCGTGTCGGCGGCGACGGTCATGCCTGCGCCCCGGACCTGTCGATGCCGGCCAGAAGGTCGATGACCGCGTCGGGCGTCACCTCGCCGATCGGCTTGCCGGTCCCGTTGATCACCGCGAACGGCTTGCCGGCCGAAATCAGCCGGGCCGAGAAGGTCGCTATGCGGTCTTCCGGCGCCACCGATCCGGCGTGCCCTTCGCTCTCGCACGGACGCATCAGGCTGCGCGCCGAAATAACCTTGGCGCGCTGCACGTCGCGCGTGAATTCGGCCACGTAATCCGTTGCCGGATTGATCACCAGTTGTTCCGGCGTGCCGATCTGGATGACCTCGCCGTCCTTCATGATGGCAATGCGGTCGGCCAGCCGGATGGCTTCGTCGAAGTCATGGGTGATGAAGACAATCGTCTTGTGCAGCACCGCCTGCAAGCGCATCAGCTCATCCTGCATCTCGCGGCGGATCAGCGGGTCGAGCGCC
>JBBSOT010000444.1:0-4447 GCA_038259455.1 Hyphomicrobiales bacterium
ATCGAGGGTTTTTGCATCTGTCATAACTGTTCTCCTTTTTGCGATTGATTACAGCTTACTTAGGGTAGTACGTTTTCGTAAATACGGACAAAAAGGATAGCATGGAGGTTTCTTATGGCGCTGGATGACAACTCTCACAAAGGGCCGGGGGTTTCTCTCCTGACAGGCCTCGACATGAGCCATATCACGCTCTGCCCTGCCATTGCGTTCAACAAGATCGTTGGTGGTCGCTACAAGCTGCACATTCTCTGCATCCTGCATCGCGGCCCGCTACGTTTCGGCGAGATCGGGCGATCACTGGTCAAAGGCGGTCTTGGTAAGCCGGTCACACCCCGCATTCTCAGCAGGGAGTTGAAGGACATGACCGAGTTGGGTCTGCTCGACCGCAAGGAATATCCGGTCGTTCCGAAGAAGGTGGAATACTCGCTTGCGCCTAGTGGCAAAGCCTTGCTTCCGGTCCTTTCCGAGATCGTCAGATGGGGTGCGACAGGAGCGCATGAGGATATTCTGAAAGCCCGGAACAGCGGCACAAACGCCTTCTGAGGGTCAGTGACTGAGACCACGGTCACGATCCACCTCCCGGTCGATTTCGCGTTCATTCTCGACCTCGCGCTCGGTTTTCGGTTCGTCCTCGATCTCCAGCTTTTCGCGCGGTTTGTTCAAGACCTCCTCAAGGCGCTCCTTCATGGATGGCTTGCGCTCCTCGCGCTCAGTCTCCTCGGATCGGTCCCGGCCTTGCCGATGCACTGACGCCCGCGATGGCGCACCGGCTCCTTCGTCCCGCTCCAGCTCGCCATGCCCGTCCAGTTTGTGAACTGCTGCCTGCGGCCCTTGCGCCGCATCGCGGTCCAGAATGCTCTTCAGCCGATCACGGGCAGTTTTGCCGCCTCCAGCTTGCGGTTCCGGCATGTCGTCCCGCTCCTGCCCTCGATCTGTAATCCGCGCCAACCGCTCCCGCACATCTTCGGCCCCACGCTCGCCACTGCGGTCCTTATCAACTGCCGCCCTGAGTGCTGCCAGACCGGCAGACACACGCCCCTGCCCTTCATCACGGGCAATGCCATAGGTCTCCCGCGCAAGGTCCAGCCGCTCGCGCATATCCTGGAACGCCATTCGTGCCTGACGCGCCGCATGGGTGACAGCGCCACGCTCTGTCAGCGGCACATACTCCCGCCCGTCCCTCTCCGCTGCTGCCTTCTCGCGGCGCTCCATCGAGTTTGCCGCTGGCCCCAGCTTCAGCTCCGGGTCGCGGTCCAGCTCGTCGGCGGACAGCGTGTCCCCTCGATCCAAAGCTGTCTCACGCTGCTTCTCAAGGGACCGGTGATCGACCCGTTCAACCTCCCCTGCCCGCTCAAGCGCCCTGTTCTGCAACTCGGCCCAAACCCCGCGCATCTGCTCGATCTCGACGCCGCCGGTCCGTGCGGAATCAAGCACCCGCGTCTTGATGGTGAAGCCCTCGGCTTCCAGCTTGCGAGTAGAGGTCAGAACATGCGCATGGTGGTTACGCTGATCGCCTTCGCGGTTCGGGGCATGGATCGCTACATCGACGGCGACGCCGTAGCGGCTGACAAGCTGCTCGGCGAACTCGCGGGTGATCTGTGACCGAACCTCAGCACTGATTTCGAACGGCAGGGACAGCTCCCATTCGCGGGCCGTGACGGAATTGCTGCGGGTCTCGCTGGCCTCGGCGGCGTTCCACAAAGCGGCGCGGTCCTGCGCCCAGTCCGGGGCATTGTCGGGGGCAATGATGAACGTCTCCTCGATGCCCTGCTTGCGGGTGTAATCGTGGATGCGGCCCTCGCGCTGGCACTCGATGCGCTCGCCCACACGGTAGGCCGCTGCCGCCGTAGCGGTGCGCCCGGCAGAGCGTTTGATCGTCTTGACGGAGAGGTGGTAGCTGGCCATCAGCACACCACCGAACTGAAACGCAAACGCTGCCGACGCGCATCGCTACTGACCCCGGCCAATGCCCCGACATTGGCCTCCGGGTCAGCCGTTATTTTCCATCCGGCCCCGGCGCTGTGGGGCGCGGACTGGATGGAAAAAGACAGCCCGCACCAAACCGCCCGCAGGGTGATTGAGGCACGGGCTTGCCGGTCATCTGCCCCCAGATCCCCAGCTTCATGGGGAGCGGGATATGGGGACAGTTGACGGGCGGTTTGCCGGGGGCAAACCTGGTATCGCGCAGGGACGGTGTGCCCGCTGGCACCAACGGCACCACCGCGCGATACCTCCCGAAACGGAGACGCCATCGTCAGACCGGCCCCCAGCATGGGGCATCGGTCGAGACGCTGGTGCGAGGTTTTGGGATGCGCTCCAACCGCCAAGGTTGGTCTGGGAAGGTTTGGAAGGGGCAACGCGCCCTTCCATGTCGATGCCCTCGGCAGCGAAGGGGTTGGCCATCGGCTGGGGGTTTCCCCCAAGAGGATCGCACGCAAATCTCGAAACCGTAGGTGTAGAGTTTGCATAAGTGCGCCCTTCACTGTTTCTCAGCTCAGGGTTTGCGCACAACGGCACCCGTTCAAGCAAAAACCTCTCACCCTGCCCCTCTTAGCATACAACCGCCGATTGAAGATGCCGTGTCCGCCATGTTCCGCCGACAAACAACCCAGAAACCGCCTTGCCTTGTTTTTGGAGTGCAACATTGGCCAACTCGAACTGACCTCCAGCAAATGACACAAGGCAGATTATGACATGGCCGAAACAGAACTTGAGAAAGCAGAAAAGCGATACGCCCAGGCCAAGGCCCGTCTACAGGCGCTCAAGAATCGTGAAACCACCAGACAGCGCAAAATGGATACACGGCGCAAGGTGATCCTCGGTGGCGCTCTGCTTGATCTGGCGGAACGGGATAGCAACGCTGCCGCCATGCTGGATCGGCTCGTGCGCAATCTTCCCCGCGCCCAGGACCAGAAAGCATTTGTGGATTGGGACGCGCCCTCGGCCTCCCCTTCCCCGCCTGACCCGGACACCCCGTCTTGATGAGGACATTCAGCCTGATCATGGATCGTCTGTTCAGGTTTTTTCAACGCCTGATTGTGACACCGTTTCTGTTTGGCTGGCTGATCCTGTGGCTGCTGTTGGGCGCGGCGTTCTCGACCCTCGTGGCCACCCCGTTCATCTTCGCTTTCTTCCGCGAGAACCCCGGTGAAAGCGCGTGGCATTGGGTCATCTTCGGACCCTTCATGCTGATCGGTGTGGTCCTTGCCTATCGGGACTGGCTGGACCGTTCCGATGCAGAAAACTTCTTCGGTGGCCTCATCCGGTATAGCCACGGCTCGGCGCGGTTCGCCGGGAAAAACGAGCTGCGCAAACTGGAGGCGGTAGACGGCCTGCTGATCGGTCGCAACCCGCGCACCGGCAAGTTGCTGCGCTATGACGGTCCGGCCCATCTGCTGACGCTTGCCCCCACACGAGCAGGCAAGGGCGTCGGCACGGTGATCCCCAATCTGCTGCTGGCGGAACGCTCGGTGCTGGTGATTGATCCCAAAGGCGAGAATGCCAGGATCACAGGTGTGGCCCGCGAACAGTTTGGCACGGTCCATGTCCTCGATCCATTCGGCGTGAGTGGCAGGCCATCCGCGTCCTACAATCCGCTGGATCGACTTTCCGCAAACAGCCCGGACCTGAGCGAAGATGCAATGTCGCTGGCGGATGCGTTGGTGGTGGACCCCGCCGGACAGTCAGGTGATCCGCACTGGAACGAAGAGGCCAAATCCTTTCTGTCCGGTCTGATTATGTTCTGTGTGGCGCATGAAGAACCGGCGCGGCGCAACCTCGGGGCTGTGCGGGAATATCTCACCCTGCCCCCGGATCGGATGACGGCGCTGCTCAAGCTGATGCAGGACAGCGACGCTGCGGACGGATTGGTCGCACGGGCCGCAAACAAGTTTGTCGGCAAGGCGGAACGGGAAGCGGCCTCGGTCCTGTCCAACGCGCAACGCCACACCCATTTCCTCGATAGTCCACGGATCGCACGCGTCATGGCGCGGTCAGATTTCCACTTCTCGGACCTGCGCCACCGGATCACATCCATTTTCCTCGTCCTGCCGCCCAACCGTCTGGACGCCTACAGCCGCTGGCTGCGTCTTCTGGTGTCTCAGGCGCTTCAGGACATCGCACGGGACGCAGAAGTGTCAGCCACACCGGCAGGCCCTCTCAGCCCCCAGATCGCCGCACAGAGGCCTGTAGAGCGCCTAAAAGCGCCCGCCCTCTTCCTGTTGGACGAGTTCGCGGCTCTGGGCCGTCTTGAGGCTGTGGAACGCGCTATGGGGCTGATGGCGGGCTATGGCCTCCAGCTCTGGCCGATCTTGCAGGACATGAGCCAGCTCCGCGATTTGTACGGCGCGCGAGCTTCGACCTTCGTGGCGAATGCGGGCGTGCAACAGGTCTTCGGGGTCAATGATTTTGAGACGGCCAAGTGGATCAGCCAGACGATGGGACAGGA
>JBBSOT010000445.1:0-4438 GCA_038259455.1 Hyphomicrobiales bacterium
ATGCTGGCCGCCGGCGCCGCCGAAGCAGTTGAGAAGGTATTCGGTGACGTCGTAACCGCGCTGCACAGAGATCTTCTTGATGGCGTTGGCCATGTTCTCGACGGCGATGGTTACGAAACCCTCGGCGACGGCTTCAGGCGCGCGGCCGTCGCCGATCTTTTGCGCCATGTCAGCAAAGCCTTCGCGCACCGCAGCGACATCGAGCGGCTGGTCCTGTCCAGGACCGAAGATTGCCGGGAAGAAATCGGGCTGCAGCTTGCCCAGTATGACGTTGGCATCTGTGACGGCGAGCGGGCCGCCGCGCCGGTAGCAGGCGGGGCCGGGGGTGGCGCCGGCCGAATCCGGTCCGGCCTGGAAGCGGCCGGCGTCGAAATGCAGGATCGAGCCGCCGCCGGCGGCAACGGTGTGAATGCGCATCATCGGCGCGCGGACGCGCACGCCGGCTACCTCTGTATCGAAGGCGCGCTCATAGTCGCCGTCGTAGTGCGCGACGTCGGTAGAGGTGCCCCCCATGTCGAAGCCGATGACCTTGCCGAAGCCAGCGAGCTTCGCGGTCTCGACCATGCCGACGACGCCGCCAGCCGGACCGGACAGCAGCGCGTCCTTGCCCTGGAAGTTGTCCGCCGAGGTGAGGCCACCCGACGACATCATGAACATGAGTCTTGGGTTCTCGCTCAAGTCCGAGCGCTCGCTTTGCTCGCTGTCCGCTGCGGGAGCAGTCTGACCGGCCGAAGCCCGGTTCGGTTTGCGGCGAATGTCCGAAGTTTCGTCAATGCCGAGTTCCCGTGCGACGCGGCTGACATAGCGCGATAGGATCGGTGACAGGTAGGCGTCGACAACCGTTGTGTCGCCGCGGCCCACCAACTTGACCAGCGGCGAAACCTCATGGCTGACAGAAAGCTGGCCGAAGCCAATCTTGCGGCAGAGTTCGGCGACGGCCTTTTCGTGGTCGGGAAACTTCCACGCATGCATGAACACGATGGCGACGGCGTCTATGCCATCGGCCTTGGCGCGTTCGATCTCGGGCTTGGCGGCGGCGAGATCGAGGAGCGTCTCGACCGTGCCGTCGGCACGGACGCGCTCCTCGACTTCGACGACCCGTTCGTAGAGCTGTTCGGGAAGGACGATCTCCTTGGCGAATATCTCCGGCCTTGCCTGGTAGGCGATCTTCAGAGCATCGCGAAAACCCTTGGTGATCAGTAGCAGCACCCGGTCGCCCTTGCGCTCGAGCAATGCGTTGGTGGCGACGGTGGTGCCCATCTTGATATCGCCGACGATTCTTGCGGGAAAGGCTCCTCCATCGGCAAGGCCGAGCAGATCGCGCATGCCCTGGATGGCGGCGTCACTATAGGCTTCTGGGTTGTCGGACAGGAGTTTCCGGGGGTGTAGTCCGCCATCCGGATCGCGGCCGATAATGTCGGTGAAGGTGCCGCCACGGTCGATCCAGAAATCCCATTTCTTGGCAATCATCAGATTCTCCGGCAGCGAAAGTGGACATGAGGACGAACCCGGTATAAACCAGAACATCGATATTTCGTCAACGTTTTGTAGATAAATCGTTCAGGACAGCGCCATGGTCAAATCGCCCTCTGCCATAGGTCCGGTTGTGTCGGCTGCTCACCTAGCAGACGGTGTGATGCCGGCCCTATCGGAGCTCGAATTCGCACTGACCATCCTCACCAATGCCTTCCAGCGCTGGAGCGTGCGCGGTATGGGAGCTGCCGGTATTCCCGGGTTGGCGCCAATCGACGTGCTGATACTGCATGCAGCCAACCACCGAGGACGCGAGAAGACGCTTTCCGACATCGCCATGATGTTCAACATCGAGGACACACATGTTGTGACCTATGCGCTGAAGAAACTTGAGGGACTTGGACTGATCGCGACAGGCCGGCGTGGCAAGGAGAAGACCGTCAGGGCAACCGGAAAGGGCGCGCAGGCCTGCTCTCGCTACCGCGAGGTGCGCGAGGCGCTGCTGGTATCGACGGTCAAGGGGCTGAAGTTCGATGAGGCCGAGATCAGCGGCATCGCCGCGCTGATGCGGGCACTGTCGGGCCAGTACGATCAGGCGGCAAGGAGTGCGGCGAGCCTGTGAGGGATGCGCAGCGGCTGACGGATTGTTAATTTTTGACTCCGGACGTTACGAAACCCGCAGAGCGTCAATGCATTTCTCTCCCGACAGCCTGGAAGGTCAGGCGTCTTCGAAGGGAGAGTAATGATGAAAAAGCTTCTTATCGCCTCTGTTTCCGCCGTCGCCCTCATGGGCCTAGCCGCGTGCAGCGATTCAACCGACAACACGACGACCCAGAGCGTGCCCCAGTCGGACCCGGCGCAGGCAGAGCCGTCGCAGGTCACGCCTGCACCTCCGGCGACCGATGATACGACGACGCAGGGCATTGCCCCGGCGCCCGAGACGGGTTCCGGCGGTGAAATGCCGAGCAGTCCGCCGGAACAGCCGCTTCAGTGACCATTTGAAATCTTGACAGGGAAGGCCGGCATCGTCCGGCCTTTCGCCGTTTGAGGTGAGTGGCTGAGCCGTGCGGTCGATATCACGAGGGTGAACTGCCATTGAGGCGTCGAGCCGAAATGCCTTGACATTCTGCGGTGCATTGCGACCAACCGCCTCCCTCGCCAACCGGCTATTTTCATCCTAAGAAACCCTATGTCGATTTGGTACCGCATAGGCGAATTCGTAAGCCGCGTGTCGGCGTCCGCCTCCACCGGTGTCTCGGACGTCGTGGAGGCGGTGCAGACGGTTTTCATGGGAGATGCGGACCTGCGCCGCCGCGTGGCGTTTTCGGTCGCCATGATCGCGCTCTCGGCAAAGATGGCCAAGGCCGACGGCATCGTTACCCAGGTCGAGGTGCAGGCCTTCCAGCAGATTTTTTCCGTACCGGCGCAAGATAGGCGCAATGTCGAGCGTCTTTACAATCTCGCCAAGGAGGACGTCGCCGGCTTCGAGGTCTATGCCGAGCGCATGGCCGGCATGTGTGGAAGCGGCAAGCCGAACTGCGCCATGCTCGAGGATATTCTCGACGGCCTGTTCCATATCGCCAAGGCCGATGGTGTTCTGCATGAACGGGAAGGCGTCTTCCTGCATCGGGTATCCGAGATCTTCCGTATCGAAGAAGCTCACTACCAGAGCATTCTGGCCAGGCATGCCAAGCTTGGCGATGCCGATCCCTATCTCATTCTCGGGGTCGAGCGCGGCAGCCCCTTCGAAGAGGTAAAGAAGCGTTATCGCAAGCTGGTGGCGGCAAATCACCCGGATCGCCTGATCGCGCGCGGATTGCCGCAGGAATTTATCAGGATAGCAACCACACGCGTCGCCGCCATCAATGCAGCCTATGAGACAATCGAACGTGGCATGCGCCCGGCATGAGCGGATTTGCACCCGACCATCGCGGCGCGGATGTCAGGGTGTCGCCCAATTTTGGCCTGCGAAGCGGTGTCGCCGGTCCGGACATGATCGTGCTGCACTACACGGGAATGGAGACGGGTGCTGCAGCGGAGGGCTGGCTGTGCAGCCCCGGGAGCGAGGTATCTTCCCACTATCTGGTGCATGAAGATGGCCGCGTGGTGCAGATGGTGCGCGAATGCGACCGCGCCTGGCACGCGGGCAAGAGTTTCTGGCAGGGCGCCACAGACATCAATTCCCGGTCGATCGGCATCGAAATCGTCAATCCGGGCCATGCGAATGGTTACCGCAACTTTCCAAAGCGGCAGATTGCGGCTGTAATCGGACTTTGCAGGGGAATCATCGATAGGCACGCGGTGCCACCGCCGCGTGTCCTGGCTCATTCGGATGTGGCGCCGGGGCGCAAGGTCGACCCGGGCGAACGCTTTCCGTGGGGTCAGTTGGCCGGTGCAGGCGTCGGGCATTTTGTCGCGCCTTACAGATCCGGCGGGCGACCGGTTCTTGGGCCCGGCGACCGGTGCGATGCCGTGGAAGAACTGCAATCGATGCTGTCGCTCTACGGCTACGGCATCGACATCACCGGTCTCTTCGACGATGCCACGGGCGTTGTAGTAGCAGCGTTTCAGCTGCATTTCCGGCCCCGGCGGGTCGACGGATTGGCTGACCGCTCGACTTTCGAGACCCTGCGTCGGCTTCTCCTGGCCCTCCCTTCAGGCCGCGATTGATCGTCAGTTCCGGTCAAGCCGAGATTCTCGCGTTCGTAACACTTTGTTATCCATCGTGACTTGCCGCGCCATTTTTGCCCCAAGGTTGGCCTGCACTGGCTCCGCATGAGTTGCCGGACAGTGCCTGTGTTCTTTCCGGTGTGTTGAAGGGAAGTCGTGCGGACCAAGTATGCGCGACGAGCAGAAAACAGGGCATTATGAGAGATCTGACGATTTTAGCGGCCGCGCTGGCGGCCGGGCTGACGACTTTTGCGGCAAACGCGGCAGAGCCACCGAAACTCATGGCAAAGGCTGA
>JBBSOT010000446.1:0-4424 GCA_038259455.1 Hyphomicrobiales bacterium
CCGACAATGCTGCCCGCGCGCTCGCGCTGTTCCAGCAGTGTCGCGACAAAGATCAGGATGCCGACGAGCCCGAGGTCGCGGGCTTTGATCTCGCCCGTCAGGACGCGCCGGAGGGCAGTGCCCTTTGGCTCCACGATGACGACCACGGTGATATTGAGGCTGTCATCCGTTTCGTATTGCGCCTTGCCGAAGACCTCGATCTCTCCGGCCTCTGGGGGTTCGAATATGCCAACACTTGCTCGCGTGCACGGCTTGGAGCTTTTGGCGGCGGCGCGCATGTCATCGACCTTGGCAACCGCACCACGACAGGTTGGGCCAACACCCAAGAGTGGTTGGCCGCAGCGCTGAACGGGGAGGACGTCGATGCCTGAGGTGATCTGCACGACAGTCTACCAGTTCCCCGAACTCTCTGACGCCGCCAAGGACAAGGCCCGCAGTTGGTATCGCGAACTCGGGCCCCACGACGATTGGTGGGACGCCGTCTACGAGGATTTTGAGCGCATCTGCGATATCCTCGGTATCCGCCTCAAGACCAACCTCGTTCGCCTTATGGGCGGTGGGAAAAGGCAGAAACCCTGCATCTGGTTTTCTGGGTTCTGGTCACAGGGGGATGGAGCTTGCTTCGAGGGCTACTTCAGCCACGCCAAGGGCGCGGCCGCCCGCATCCGCATTTATGCCCCGCAGGATCCAACGTTGCACGGCATCGCCGACCGCCTGTTGGCCGTGCAGCGGCGGAACTTCTACCAGCTTGTCGCTGAGGCCAGTCACCGCGGCCGCTATTACCACGAATACACCATGTCGGTGGATGTCACCCGGGACAGTTCGAACTGGCAGCCGCCCACCGAGGACGCCGAAGAGATCCTGACCGAGGCACTTCGCGACCTTGCTCGCTGGCTCTACCGACAGCTTCAGGCCGAGTATGACGACCTCACCTCGGACGACGCCATCGAGGAGGAGATCATTGTCAACGAATATACCTTTACTGACGCAGGGCGTCGGTTCGGGTGAAGCGCCACGCCATCTTGTCTGTCGGAGCGGACGGCTACCTTGCGAGTGACCGCACAAGTGCCACCAAGGGCTCGTAGTCGTGCTGATCGGCGGCTCTCAGCGCGGCGATATAGGCTGACCGGTGCGCACTTTCGGCGTTCAGGGTTCCACCACCAGACCAGTCGAGGAAGATGTCCGGATCGATCTTCGCCAAGTAGGCGTCCGCCATGATCCGAGCCCAGCGGCCATTGCCGTTCGCAAATGGATGTATCCAGACAAGGCGGTGGTGAAGGCGCGCCGTAGCTTCGAGGGGATCGAAGCTCTTATGGTCACGCCAATACCGCGCGTCATCGAGGGAAGTGCGCAACTCGGTTGAGATGTGCCAGACTGGCACCCCGATGTTCTTTTCTGTCAGGCGGTAGATGCCCGCCCAGTCCCAGACTTCACCGAAAAGACGCTTGTGGATTTCGCGCACTGCGGCATCTCTTAGGACGTCAAACGATTTTGGGCGTCGGTCGAGCCAGGTAAGGCCTGAGATGATGTTCTCCCCTTCGAGTTCGTTCAACTCGCCGCGCGTCGCAATGTGCTTGGCCTTGAGGCCAAGCAACTCGTCGGGCGTCAGGGGGGTGGCGCCGTAAGGTTCGTGAAGCTCGAGCGTCATTGCCAGAAATCCCGTCGACCTTCACGGATGATGTCGGCGGCGAGTTCCTCGATCATCTCGGCTTCGCTGCGCAAACCCTCTGTCTGTTCTTCGAGAGCCATATGCGCCCGCGTGCGCTGGATGATGCGCCGTGCCTTCTCACGGGCTTGGGCCAGAACAATTTCTTCAACGGGGCCTTCGCGTGGGATAATTGCATAGACAAGGCGGCCGCCCATGGCTTCGGCGATCTTCTCCAGTTGGTTCACGGAGATGGTTCCGGCCTGTTCGTTCTGGATCGCGGCATAGATGTTGTTTCGTGATATCCCGAGGCGTTCAGCAAGGGCCGGGGCATTCATCCCGATCGCTTGCTGGAAGGTGGCGATCCAGCCGCCGATCGGCTTTGCAATTGACTTCGCCAGGCTGGCAGCCTGGTTGATCCTATCCTGGGCCTGTCTTTGCTTCGCTCGGGTAACCGACATCTGCCAACCTGTGATATTGCATTTGCGGTCATTCCGCCATTCCACAGTATGGCATTAAGACAATTTATGCAATTCTATAGATTTGCAAACTTATCGACTAAGATCGGCCACAGCATGGCGGATAGTCCATACTTGCAATGCTACCGGATTGCAAGTCTGACGATCCATCACGGGCCTCAGCTAGAATTGGAGGACCGCAGGCGCGCTTCCTGCTTCTTCATCCACTAAAATACAGTCACTTGTTACCGTCGATCCACTTTGACATCAGCCCCTTGTCGCGAAAGCATTCATCCGGCACGGCGCGCCGTTTGATGCGCGCGAGACGCTCAGCGAAGGCGACTTGCTTCGAGGTTGGGCGGCTGTCCTGCGCGACAGGGTTCAGTTTGGCCTGCGCCTCGATCCAGGCGCTGAGGGATAGGCGATCCTGCTGAACCTCCCACGGCAGAAGGGTCTGATTGCGCAGTGCCAGTGATCGCGCATAGGCGATCTGCTTTGGGGTCGCGGGCAGGGCATAAGTGATGTTTTCCATCTGGGAATTCCCTTTCTGACTTGTTTTTAGATATAGAACATAACAGGAACAAAATCAAATTAGCTGTCGAGACCCAAGCGTTTGAGAGAAAGAGGAGGGCCGGGGAAGGTTAGGCCTGAGGGTGCCCGAAAGAGGGTGTCCGGGCCTGATCCTGTCCCTCATCCCGGAGTTCCCCGATGACCCATCTCGTCCCTGTTGCGACCGAGCGCGCTCTTGCGCGTGTTGTCCCCATCCCCTCCTCAGATACTGCTGCAGCGGTCATCGCCGTTGCTGAAGCGCTGCAACCCGACCTGGCACAGGGCTTCCAAATCGACGGGCTGCGCCTGCGCATTGAGATGGAGCACGCCTTTGGCGGCTCAGATGCAACAGGCGCCTGGGACTGGAAGCTCGCCTATGAGGCTTGCGAGGTGGCGCTGGTCCTCTTCTTGCGGAAATTCGGCCGCGCGTTGCTGGCCCGGTCCGGCTCACCGACGGTGCTGCTGCCGATTCTCGCCAAGGTGACGGGCCTCTTGCCCACGCACACCCGCCGCTCGGAGGAAATGGAGCGCTTCCAGCAATTCTCGACGCCGCTGCCCATGGGGTTCGCGGCACTTACGGCCGCGCAGATCACACCCCGTGACCTGATCCTCGAGCCTTCCGCCGGGACTGGACTTCTGGCAATTCTGGCCGAGATTGCGGGCGGCAGCCTTGCGCTTAACGAGTTGGCCGATACCCGCACCGATCTTCTGCGCCTCCTCTTTCCGGGTCGTCCGGTCACCGCGTTCGATGCCGCGCAGATCGATGATCATCTCGACGCAGGTCTGTGCCCAAGCGTCATCCTGATGAACCCGCCCTTCTCGGCGGTGGCCAAGGTCGATACCCGCAGCACGGAGGCGACTGCGCGGCATCTGCGCTCGGCCTTAGCGCGACTTGCGCCCGGCGGGCGACTCGTGGCTATCACTGGCGCAAGTTTTGCGCCTGATGCGCCAGCCTGGAGCGAGACCTTCGCAAAATCGGCCGAGTCTGCGCATCTCGTGTTCACGGGCGCGGTTTCGGGTGCAGCCTTCGCCAAACACGGCACCAGCTTTGAGACGCGTATTTCAGTATTCGACAAATGTCGCGGTGGCGAGGCGGGCGGGATTACCGCCGATCTGACGCACCCGATATCGTCTGATGTGACCAGCCTGCTGTCGCTGATCACGGCCCATGTCCCTCCGCGCCTCGTGCTGGACGCACGAAACCCAAGCGCAAGCCTCTCCACTTCCCCCTTTCCGGGAAATCCCACCCGAGCCGCGCGCACGGCCATCAGCACATCGCGCGCCACGCCAACAACAGCCCCCACCAACACCGCCGCGCAGATCGAGACTGCAGACCTCGCCTATAGCCTGCGCGATGCGACCGAAGACGATGCCAGCGCGCGCTTGTCGGATGCAATTTATGAGACCTTTCGGCTGCAGGCGATCGACATCTCTGGGGCGGAACCGCACCCGACCAAGTTGGTGCAGTCGGCAGCTATGGCCTCGGTCGCACCACCAAAACCCAGCTACCGTCCGAAGCTGCCAGCCGCCATTCTGGGCGATGGTCTCCTCTCGGATGCGCAGCTTGAGACTGTGATCTATGCGGGCGAAGCGCATGGCACGCATCTCGCCGGGTCCTGGACCGTGGACGAGACTGGCGATATGGTTTCAGCTGCACCGGTTGATGCGACCGATGCCGTCCGCTTCCGGCGCGGCTTTTTCCTTGGGGATGGCACTGGCGCGGGCAAGGGCCGTCAATCCGCTGGGATTCTGCTCGACAACTGGGCGCAAGG
>JBBSOT010000447.1:0-4407 GCA_038259455.1 Hyphomicrobiales bacterium
CAGGATCATCTTGTCAAACGTCAGATCCGACACGGCACCTCTGAGCCGGGTATTCTCAGCCACCAGTTTTTTCAGCCGCTTGCGCTGATCGCGGCTCATGCCGCCATACGTTTCGTAGGGCTTACGCGGCCCCACTGGGGCCACGGTCCCTCCTCATGCCATCGATAGGAGGCCTGAACCGTCACACCGACCTGCCGCACGGCCTCCTGAACTGATTTGCCTTGCCCTTGCAGCACTTCAACTTGTCGCAGCTTCAGCACGATATCCCCTCAAAAGGTGGACCACTCCAGTGGGGGCATTCCATCCCAAGGACGAAGCCGCTCCGCGGCATTGGCGCTTTTGTCTGATCGGGTGAGCCACCCTTAGCTGTGCGCATTTTGTGATCTGGCTGACCTGATTGACGATTGGGGATTCTCAATCGTCAATCAGGAGGTTCCCATGACAGAGGAGAAGATGGGCCCGCTGCGCCAGCGGATGATCGAGGACATGCGCATCCGTGGGATGGGCGACAAACATCAAAAGTCTCATATTCGGGCAATCAAGGATTTTGCGGCGTTCCTTCGGCGATCACCGGATACCGCCACGCCGGAGGATCTACGCGCCTATCAGCTCCATATGACGGATGCTGGGGTCACGCCATCGACCTTCAACACGCGCATCGTGGCACTACGGTTCTTCTGCGGCATGACCTGCGGGCGCGAAGAGATGAAGCGCGACATGCAATTGCGCACCGAACCGCGCAAGCTGCCCGTGGTCTTCAGCATCGAGGAGGTGTCCGACATCCTGATGGCTGCTCCTGGTCCGGGGCTCAAGTATCGCGCCGCGCTCAGCATTTCCTATGGCGCAGGTCTGCGCGCCGCTGAGGTTTGCAACCTCAAGATCGGCGACATCGACAGCGACCGGATGCTGATCCATGTCGAGCTGGGCAAGGGTCAGAAAGACCGCAAGGTCATGCTGTCGCCCGGGTTGCTGGAGCTGCTGCGCGCCTGGTGGCGCGAAGCGCGGCCAGAAGGCTGGCTATTTCCGGGCAAGCCAAAGATCAACCCTATCTCTCCTCGGCAGTTGAACCGGGCTTTCACCTCGGCCAAGCATATGGCCGGGGTCAAGAAGCCCGCGACATTGCACACATTGCGGCACAGCTTTGCCACGCATCTGCTGGAGGCGAAGACCGATGTTCGTGTCATCCAGGTGCTGCTCGGCCATGCTAAATTGACGACCACCGCGCGATATACCCACGTGGCCACCAAGACGATCCGCGACACCGTCAGCCCCTGCGAGATGTTGGCCAAGCTGCAAGATCAAACGGTGAAGCGAAGCCTGGCGTGACAAGGCACTGGGGTGCCCCGGCCAAAGCTGGAGATTGCTGACATCTTCCGTGCCCATGGTCCCGCGTGGCGGTGGGCCAATGCGGGGCATGTCAGCCTTGCCCAGCTCAAGGTGATGTCGGCGATCGAGGCCTGCCGGACCGAAGCACTCGGTGGGCATGTGGCCGGGTGCGGCAAGTGCGGTCACCATCACATCGCCTATAACGCCTGCAAGAACCGGCACTGCCCGACGTGTCAGGGACCAGCGGCGCGCGACGGGATGGAGGCGCGCGCCGAGGATCTGTTGCCGGTCGAGTATTTCCACGTCGTCTTCACCCTGCCAGCCAAGATCGCGCAGATCGCCTATTGGAACAAGAAGGCGGTCTATGATCTGCTGTTCAAGACCTCGGCACAAACGGTGAGGACTATCGCCGCAGACCCCAATCGCATGGGTGCCCGGGTCGGCATGACCAGCGTGTTGCACACCTGGGGATCGGCGCTGACCCACCATCCCCACATCCATATGATCGTGCCCGGCGGCGGCCTGTCACCTGACGGCACCACGTGGGTCACATGCAAGGCCGGGTTCGTCCTGCATGTGCGGGTGCTGTCGCGGCTGTTCCGGCGTCTGTTTCTGGACGGGCTCCTGGGCCTGCACCGCTCTGGGCAGTTGGACTTCCTCTGTGATCTCGCCGGATTGTCGGCGGCAAAGGCGTGTGCCACCTGGCTCGCCCCGTTCCGAAAGATTGAATGGGTTGTCTATGCCAAACCGCCCTTTGGCGGCCCTGAGGCCGTTCTCGCTTACTTGAGCCGATACACGCACCGCGTCGCGATCTCCAACACCCGACTGATCAGCACGGATGCCCAGACCGTTGCCTTCCGTTGGAAGGATTACCGCATCAAATCTGGCGACCGCCAAATGGTCATGCGGCTGGCCACGCCGGAGTTCATTCGCCGCTTCCTGATCCATGTCCTGCCCGACGGATTCCACCGCATCCGGCATTACGGCCTGCTGGCCAGCGCGACGCGAAAGGCCAACCTCACGAAGATCCGCGCCTTGCTCTGCGTCCAACGCCCAGAAGAACCCGTTGTGCCAAATGACGAGGCCGAGATCGTCCCGTTTACCCTGCGCGAGCCATGCCCCAGCTGCGGCGGCCCCATGCGGATCATTGAGATCTTCCGGCGCGGGCAAAAACCGATGTCGCGCGCACCACCGAGGGAGCAGGCCGCATGACAAAACGCCTGTCATTCGTCATGGAAAACCACCACCTGCAATCCGCAGACTTGGTCCGGACGGCGTGTGCTTGTTCATCATCAGCGTCGAAAGAGGCGACAATGACACCGAAACAAACAGCTTTCTCGGCATCCTCAGCCGATCGCACGCGCGCATCGGACACCATGCACAACTTCAGCAATAACACTGATGCAACGGTCGCCCCAACCGACTGCACACTTTCCCCATAGACGGATCCAAGACCCCCCGCGGCTTCCACCTTGGGAGGTTTACCAACGCGGGTCGAGATCGCGCCAAAACGTACCATTACGCCGCGACCCCCATCAGAAAACCTTCACCAATCCGGACCTTCATGCAAATCGCAGTGAAAGTCCGAAAAGAGCATGGCGGTGAAAGCCACGCGTTTGGGTAAGTTGGCGACTGACTTTAGGTTAAGGCGTCACCAGGCCATTGCCGGTATCTTTCTCGGTTACCGTGCCGCGACAGGTCTGACGTTCTCCTGTCGCGACTATGAATGCGTAGATTCCGTTTCCTACTTTTGCGCTTTGCGTTTTGCGTAACGCCGGTCTCGTTCAGCTTTCCGGGCCGCTTCGTAATCAGCGACGACGTCAGCACTCAGGTCTTTCTCGGCGACCTTCAGTGCGTCAGCTTCCGCTTTGGCAGCAACTTCGGCCGCCAGAGCGTCAGTGCGCACGGCGTCCTCCTCATCGCGTTTGTTCTGCGCCCGCTCCGCCTGACGGGCGTCCCGGGCTGTCGCCACCGCTTGGCGCTCCTCCTGCCGCGCCACCCGGGTGGGTTCGGCAGCGTCCTGTGCGGCCCGGTGCGATTGCAGCAGGGCAGCTTTTGCATCGGCCGCAGCGCTGCGACGGCCGGCGAAGTCATTCTCTTTGGGGTTTCTCATGTTTCTGTTCCGTTGGACGTAGTGTTGCTCAGATTGTCAGGCATGGTCGACGTAATACAATAGGAGCACGGCGACCAGCCTGTCTTTCCTCTACCGAACTTCACAGCCGGTTGAGTGAGCACAGGCAGTCCGTGACCTGCCATAGCAGCCACAAAATGATCCCTGTCGCCAGAGCGCCTGCGGTCAGGAGTATCGCCAGCACAGTCGTTTGCAGGTGTGACTGCGTCACGACGGCATGTTCTTTCATACGGTGCCTGGCTTTGCCGATCCGGATTGTCGTCAGAAGAACGATGCGTCAATATTCCTTCAGCATCTCTGAACCGGAACGCGACCGCTGGGACCATGAGCAAAAAGACCCTCAATACGACCAATCTTGAAAAGCTGGGTGCGGAAACGCTTGCCGCTTTGGTGATGGATCTTGTCCAGGGCAGCGCCGCTTTGCAACGCAGAGCTCGGCTTGAGATCAGCGCGGCACAGGGTCCGAAGGATATCGCTGCGGATATCCGCAAGCGGTTCGCCGCCTTACGTCGCTCAACGGCTTTCGTGGACTGGCGAAAGCAGAAGGCTTTGGTCAAAGACCTCGCGGGTCTCCTCCGCATGATCGAGACGAATATTGCCCCGCTCAACGCAAACGACGCCTTCGATCTGCTCTGGTCGTTCCTGCAGTTGGCGCCTTCGATCCATGAACGCACCGATGACAGCAATGGGGCGGTGGGTGCCGTCTTTGCTGATGCCATCGACGCCATCGCCACGATTTCCCCGTCGTGGTATTCGTGTTTCATCTCCGCGTCGCGCTCGAAGGCAAGATACTCTTCTGGGCTGGATAGTGGCGAGGCGGCGCTGGACATGTCTCGACGTTAGGACACGCCATTCATTCGCTCAAGCGTCTGGTCCATCGCACGGTTCAGACTGCTACGCGCTCGTAGATCGTACTGAGCGGGAGCTGAAACTCGATCTCGGGCAGATCG
>JBBSOT010000448.1:0-4400 GCA_038259455.1 Hyphomicrobiales bacterium
CCCAGCATGTCGAGGACCGCCTTGCCGGCCGCGGTGGAGGTGTCGATCGGCTGCTCGGTCGCGATCAGGGCGACCTTCTTGGCCTAACTGGCCCGAAGCTGCATATTTGGGCGTTTGCAGGAACAAAGGGTGATCATTTGGGTCCATCCATCGCCTTGAGGCACATGACGACGTTTTCGGCCGTGAACTTGAACCCCTGCCGATCGGGCTGACGTTCGACGTTGATCGGGTATTTTGGTCTGCGGGTTTCGATGCCGACGATACGGAATGTTTCCCGCCCGGTTGAGAATTCCCGGCCGAAGTCGTCCGGGCGGAGACCATAGTTTCTTGCGAGCAGTTCGAACTTGGCCTTTTCGGGGTCGAAAACGGTTCCGTCCGGCAAGGGGATACCGACCTTGACGCTGAACTCAAACCCCGTCCACAGGTTCATCTCAAGAAGCCCGCCATCGACGACGGTCAATCCCTGCGCTTTGGCGATACGTCGGCACGCCGCAAGCATTTCTTGCTGGAGCTTTTCACAAAGCTCTGGTGTGAGAGCCTTCAGCGGCGGCCGCAATGGATGCACATGATCGCTCATGCAGGCTCCTCCATCTGATGTTTGGCTTTGTAAACGGTGCCGCGCGAAACCCGCAATTCTCTTGCAATATCCGTGGGCGTTGCTCCCTCGGCCAGTCGTTTCTGGATCTTGGCCAGGTCAATCTTCGGCCGCCTGCCACGATAAACACCCCGAAGCTTTGCCGCTACAATGCCCTCGGTCTGACGCTCCCGCCGCAGGTTGGTCTCGAATTCGGCAAAGACACCCAGCATGTCGAAGAAGGCCTTGCCTGTCGCGTTTGAGGTGTCAACGGGTTGCTCGGTCGCGGCCAGATGTGCGCCTTTGCTCTTCAGCGCTGCAACAATGACCTGAAGGTCGCTAAGAGAGCGGGCCAGCCGGTCGATCCGCGTGACGACCAGCGTCTCGCCGGGATGGATGAAGTCGAGGATGGTCTTCAACTCGGGCCGACCGTCGAGCGACGTCCCGGTCTTCTGCTCGGTCCGCACCATCCCGCATCCTGCGGCTCTCAGCGCCGTGATCTGCGCATCAAGGTTCTGACCGGTGGTAGACGTGCGGGCATAGCCGATTTTTGCGCCGGAAGTGTTCATTTTGGGTGTGCCTGTGGCGTTTGATGTTCATTAACTCGAATCCTACCCAAAGTGAACAGAATTTTACCCACCCGCACTGTTCAGGTGTTGCGCCATTTAGGGTATACCCATCGTGACGCCTATGCGCAGATCAGCCCCCAAAATCACGCGGCAACCTGATCGAAGTTGATCCGCTGGTCGAGGTCGACTTCGAAACGGCCATAGGGGTTGATATGCGCGTAGATGAGAGGCGTCAGGCCGCGGTAATCCTCTGGGGATAGCTGGCCGTGCCTGGCCCCCCGTGCCTGCGATGGCGTCCGCCGCAACACCGATTGCACCATCCGGGTGTTCACGTAGACCAGCGAGGCTTGCAAAAGGTGTAGGGCATGGGCGGCAATTTCCTGGTCCGCAATCCGGTTCGTGGCTATTTCTCCACCCTTGCCAAAGAAGACAAAACCATTGGCGCTGTTCCAATTCTCAACGACGTTCAGACCCTCGTTGATCTCACGCCGGAAGGATTCGAGGCGAAGATAGCGGCACAGGAAGATCGTCTTGACCGCGCGGCCCAGCTCAGCCAGCGCCGCATAGGTCGGGTGCATGATCTCAGCTCGCGCAAATCGCCGCAAGATCGCTTCAGGATCGGCAGTCCCGTGCTGCATCGCGGCCGCGTATTTGACCATCTCGTCATACTGGCGTTCGATCTCGTCCCAGTCGATGGCACCGGACAGGATCGGGAGAAGGTTGGGTAACTGCCCCCGTATGGCTGCGTTTGGCAGGGCCAGCTTCTGACGAGCGATGGCCTTCAATCTTGGCGCAAGTTCAAAGCCGAGAAGGCGACAGAAAGCAAAACCGACAGCACTTTGCCCATGGCTGTCGGCATAATGGCGCTGGATCTCCATGTCCGTGCAATGGCGCAGCACACCTTCGATCATCGCGGCCACTTCGGACGACGAGCAGCGTTTCAGCTGCGAATAGATACAGGTCGCCTGGCGCTCGACATGCCAATAGATCATGATGCCACGCCCGCCGTAACGCGCATGCCATTCGGTCATCAGGTTGCGATCCCAGGCTCCGAATTTGGTCGAGTCGGAAGCGCAAGTCGTACCCGCCGCGCCCCAGACATCCGGGTTGCGGATGGCAAGCGTCGCTTCTGCAACGCGGGCGCAGGCGGCGCGCAACGAGGCCGGATCAATATAGCGGCGGCGGATGTGCAAGAGTTCATCGTAACTTACCCCCGGAATGCCAGCCGCCACACGCTTGAGTCCGGCATTGGTGCCCAGGCCATAAAGGCAAAGGAGAAGCCGCTGATCCCGAACTGCCCGCGGCAGGGCCTCACGGCTTGCCGAAGTCTGGAAGGCATCCCAGAACCCCGTATCCAGCGCGGTCTCCTTCAGCACATCGAGCAATCCCGTCATTGGCCAGGTCCGTGACACCTCCGACTTCAAGGCCACCAATCCCTTTGGTTCCGGGGCCGGCGTGAAAGGCGTGATGCCAATCCGGTTTTCTCCACTCCATCGCAAGCGCACCTTGTCGTTGCCTGGCAGGGTGGCGTTCAACAGCTGAAGTTCTTCTTCAAGTTGCTTGCGAACTTGCGCGATGAAGGTGCCTGCCTCTCGGGGCAACCCCAGACCAGCATAGTAATCCTCACGCCGGACGGCAAAGTCTTGCGGAAGATCATCATCCGGATTGCGGTAGCGGTCCGCGCCCACAATCCAAATTTCCTTGGAGCGGATACAGTCCCGAAGCTGGGTCAGGATGCAAAGCTCATAAGAGATCAGATTGATCCGGCCATCCTCGTCTATGACCGTGCTGCGCCATTTTTTGGGGATCGATCCAGCGGGGGCGTCTGGGGCCGGAATGAATCGCCGTCCCTGCCGGACCAGCCGCAGAATAAGGTCAAGGGCATCAAGGATCGGTCTCCATGAGGTGTTGTTCGAGCGAAACTCCAGCGCTGACAGGATGGGCGGAAGCATGCGGCGATAGTGGCCAGCATAGGACCCTCGCATCACGGTCTGAATTCGCCTGTCCAATGTCCCCTTGGCTCGATATTCGTCGATCACGGCTTGAAGCTTGCCGGCGCCAGCCACCGGAAAGATAACATCGGCGACGCGGCCTTCCGGGCTTTCAATCGACGCCAGAGCAATGTCGACCAGCAGGCGCTCCTTGCCATGTACGGCGCCAATGTCCGCCGCGATCCCGGCGATCACCTTGCGGCGCGATCGCGTCCCGAGCCGGTGAACAAGCTCGACCAGCAAATCGATCAATCCGTCGATCAATTTCCCCTGTCGATCCATCAGATAGACGGCCAACAGCCCATGACGCAGAACTTTGTCGTGGCGACGCATCTCTGACGACGTTTCTCCCTCAACCAGACGGGCAAGCCGGACAAGCCAGCCCTGATCAATGCCATCGAGAAGCTCACGGGGCAGGTCAAGCCCTCGCAGAAACGCAACCTTGGCGGCGGCTTCGACGACGTTCTCAAGCGTTGCCGCGCCAGCATCGTCCTTCAGGCGCTGAAAGCCAAATCTGGATTGAGGATCAGCAAGGCTTGCTTCAAGTGCGACGGCGGTTGCTTCCGACAAATGCCCTGCGATCTTCGCTAGGAACCCATCGCGAAACGTGTGGCGGGCAGCGCGCGCAAGTCGCTCCATGATCTTGGGCGACGGGATGAAAGTCAGGTGACGCATGCCCCAAGCGTAGCCCTGAGATATCATCTCTTCGACAGAGATCGACCGCCCGCCGAACTTTGAGCAGAGCCATTCTTGCAGTGCCTGACGTTCGCGATCGGTGGCGCGGTGAAAGCCGAGATGATTCAGTATGTCTTGTCGATGTCGCCGCGCCGTGTCGCTCGCCAGATCGAAAGAGAACTGTGCGGGCACATCGGAGCCCATCTGCTCGGCGATGTAGGTGAGAGCCTCCTGCGGGACATCATCGGCAGCCGTCAGAAAGAAACCCCGCTCTTGAAAATGGCGAAGCTGCAGTGCGACCCAAACACGCGTTGCATGGCCGTAAGTCTGAATGAATTCGAAGTCGGAAAACGAAAGGCTCCAAGCCTCAATAAATGTGCGCCCCGCCATGAAATATCCCCCGCTGACGGCGCAATCTCAAGCGCACCGCCAACCACGTCAAGCGAGCAGTTGTTCTGCATACGTTCCTACCAACGCCCAAATATGCAGCTTCGGGCCCGTTAGGCCGATCAGCAAGGCTTGCTTCAAGTGCGACGGCGGTTGCTTCCGACAAATGCCCTGCGATCTTCGCTAGGAACCCATCGCGAAACG
>JBBSOT010000449.1:0-4398 GCA_038259455.1 Hyphomicrobiales bacterium
AGCCTCACGATGCTTGCAGCGCACGGCTTGAGGGGTGAAATGATGTTTCCTGTTCCCAAGCTTCTGACCGAAAACCCCCGCCTGCTTGGGTATTACCGTCTGCTTTATGGCTACAGTCAAAAGGAGTTCTACACTAGCAGCACAGGTTTCGGACGCTTCCAAGGGATGGAGTCCCGAGGGGTGATCGGTCGGGGATGTGACGATCTGATTCCAGACCTATGCGCGGAAATGTGTAAGGCCGGTGCCATACTCTTAGCAGTGATCGGGACACGACGCGTCAGTGCAGAATTGCTCGATGATCTGACCCTACTGACCCTTGGACCACAGTTACGAGGTGGCGCGAACGTGCGCAAAGGGTCTGCCGGCATTCGGACGGTCTTCAACGCCATATACGAGATCGTCGAACCGGCTGTCATTGAGTCCGGTGACACCCAGATCATGCTTCGCAACGCAGCTGGACGCACCGTTCTGATCGAGTTCGCTCCTGATCCCGACATCATAATCCGGGAGGAGATGCAATCCGGCAAGTATCGCCAGCTGATCGCGGTCGAGGTGAAGGCAGGTTCTGATTTCTCGAACATCCATAACCGGATCGGAGAAGCCGAGAAAAGTCACCAAAAGGCCAAGGCCGACGGGTTCGTGGAATGCTGGACAGTGGTGAACGTGGACAAAATCGACATTGCCGTTGCCCATAAAGAGTCGCCAAGCACCAACCGCTTCTACCGTATATCCGATCTCTTGGCTGCCAGTGGTGCCGCCTTTGATGATTTTCGGGATCGGGTGGTCTCACTCACTGGCATTGCAAGCTCGCCGCCAGCCTGACCCAAGCAAGCGCCTCCACGGGCAACGCGCGCACCCGAAGCGCCTGTCAGAGCGTCCCGACCAACCCTGCGGCGTGATCGCACAGGTGCAGCCGCAGACAACCGCTCACACCCCGGTGATGCCATGCCACCCGGTCTCACAAGTTCTAACCTTTGAGGCATGCCAGATACCCCCTCGATAGCGTCTCGAAAGATACCAGATTGACATTTGATACCGTCTCGATATGTAGAGGGTATCTTTTGCGACTCGAGGAAATCGAATGAGTAACATCGCCTACTATCGCGTCAGCACCGGCGATCAGAGCGTGGAGGCACAGCGCCAAGCGCTAGGCGGTCCATTCGATCGCGAGTTCGAAGACGTTGGAGTCAGCGGCGCGGTGCGTGCGATCGATCGGCCCGGCTTCGCCACGCTTATGAGCTACATCCGCGAGGGTGACACGCTGCACGTCTATGCCATCGATCGACTAGGCCGCGACGCGCTCGACGTGCAGGGCGTCGTGCGGAGCTTGCTCGACATGGGCATCACCATCGACGTGAAGGGGCTAGGCCCCAGAGGTCGGGGGGTAGGGGAGCTGATCGTCGCCGTTCTTGCGCAGATCGCCGATATGGAACGTCAACGCATCAAAGAACGCTGCGATACCGGACGCGCAGCCGCTAGGGTGGCGCTAGAGGCCACAGGGCGCACGCATCGGGGCAAGGTGAGCATGGGGAGGCCCACAGCTGCCAACCCCGCCGAGGTGGTCGCATGGCGGCGCGAGAACGACGCGAGCATAAGTGCGACCATGGAACAGTTCGGTATCAGCAAGGCGACCGTGGCGCGCTACTGCGCAGACGCGACACAACCGGCATGATGCATGCCGGGCGCGAATGGATAGGGAGAACGGGGCGACGAATGAACTAGCAGCTAACCACCGAAACACGACTCGCCGCGAATCACCACGCGGCAAAATTGAGGGAGTGGCGACCCCGCCGACCTCAATCAGTCAAGGGGAATCTGCCGCGCCCCCGACGCCCCGGATATGGTTTGCGCTCCCCTATGCGGCCATCCGCAGTAGGGAACCACAATCCACCAGCTCCACCATGTCCGCCGTCAGCTTTTCGAAGTCTACCCAGACCTCGACGGCCTCGCTGGCGACTCCCGCTTCGATATAGGCGAGGATCAGCTGTCTGGGGACCACCGCGCGCAACAGGAAGGCATTGGCTTCGTCGATCTCCGGGTTGGGATCAGCCAGCGAGCGAACCCCGGCTTGGATGGCCTTCACGATCACAAGCGATTGCATTGCGCGCCGACCGCGAATGTAGGTTTCGGCGGTATCTCGATCGAGCGCCCAGAAAATGGACCTCGCGCGCTCGATCGAGATTTTTCCCGCACCATGGAAGCCGCCCCGCCAGATCGTCACGGTTTCGGGCAACCCGGCGAGGGTATCGCGCTCGGCGGGCGTCATGGCCCCTACGCGGCTGGCCTGTCGTGCATCGCCTCGGAGAACATGCATTGCCGCCTCGCCGTCTGCGGGGAGGCCAGGTGCGGCGTTGCCACCGGCTTGCACTAGGAGGAACCGCGCGGCGGTTCCGAAGGCTACGGCACCGATCAGACCCCGGCTAAGGGCATGGCGGAAAATCGCGAGCCATGCTCGGGGCGCAAGCGGCGTTTCTATGTGGGGATCCTCGGCCTTGGCGCGATAGCCGCCCGCTTCGCTGATCAGCAATCGAACGCTGGCAGCCGTCCCGGCGTGGTCGGGTGCGCCGAATATATTGGGTCCATACTCCGCAAGCGGTTCCCATAGCTGCTGCCATTGTGCGTCGGTGAAGCTGCGCGGATACGGAAAGTGCCGAAGGTGATGGAAGGCAATCACAAGGTCGGCGGTGCGGGTGAGATCGAGCCCTTCAAGGAACTCGGTTATGAGAGGGTGAGACATCCCGAATTATAGCACAAAAAGGCCCGCCGATCACGAAGAAAGGCGGGCCGAAGAGAGTTATGATTATAGAATTACGATCCGCTCCGCGTCCAGTTGGAGCGCTCGCACGTTGCTGGCCTCTCGGAAGCGGAACTCTCTAACAAATCGCCACGACATTTCAGAGCCGCCGAGAGATAGGTTACACCGTCGGGGGCCTCTTTAGGAAGAGGGCACTTGTTATCGCGCATCAAGTTCAATGCGATGTTGGCACGCGACAGCGCATTCGCATTCTCCATTTCTCGCAATGTCGCGCGCGGGGCGCTGTTGTCTGTAATAGACGACGCGGTATTGGCAGCCATCTCTTTCGACACATTCTCGTATGTGATCATCAGATTTGGACATGTAGCAGCCGCACCGGCACCCTGTGCAAGAACGGCGACCGGCATTGTCGCCAATGTCATCGCGAGCGTTGCGGCTATCGCAGTAAATTTCATTCAAATTCCCCCTGTTTTCGTCACGGCATTTGCCGCTGACGACCAGTTAGCTGTTAATTTTCAATAGTTAAAGTTGAATTGCTGACGTCGGGTCGAAATTCTGGATCAGGCTGTTTTGTCATCGCAGGCGATACGCTCGCGGTCGATCAGGGCGGAAAGCACCGCCCTTTCGCCTTCACAGTTCGCAGCTAGAACAGTTGGAGGCGCCCCCTCGCGCTCAAGGCTGACCCTTCGCGTCGGTTGGATGGGGAAGGGCACCACATTGCCCTCTCGACGTGCAGGCTCGGCGGTCATCTTTTCGATCTCCGCATAGATCGCGTCGGCGGCGCGATCATCACCCTCCCATAGCAAGGTGGTGGCGATCGAGCGCAGTAGCGCGCACACGGCTTCATCAATTTTGGACTGCATGAATGTTCCTCCCCGTCGTGACCGGGATGGCCTACGAATCAGGTGAGGAGTCAATAAGCGCACAACCGGGGCGCATGGCAAACGACACAATGCCTTATGGTTGTTGCAAGGTGTCCGCAGCGACCTCGCGCGCCAAAATATCTCCGCGTCCGTGCAGGTAGAACATGCACCGCTCCATAAGCTCCATACGCGGGCCTAGTGCTGCGTCGCGCCCAATCTGCGCGGCGGCAACTGCCGTCCAATCGGTATCGTCGAGCATCTCTGGAATAGTGCGACAGAATTGTAGCTGCCGCTCAAATCGGTCGTTCTCCAGCCCGATGTCTTGCACCGCCTGTTCCATGCTCTCCACTGCTTCATCCACCGCTCTGGCGGCGTCCTGCTCGATTGCAGCAAGTTCGTCTGGCGAAAGTTCACGTTCATTGAATTCGCTGGGGGCGGGCGTGACCGGCGCAGCCGGTTGGAACGCGATCAGGAGTCCAAGGGCCGCAAAAACCATCACAAACGTCCCTTGCTCTTCGATCGGATGTCACGCAATGTGTCACAGTTCGTGTCACAGTAGTAATCACAAAAACCGCAGAAATCCGCCATTCTTGGTATTTGGTCGGGGAGACAGGATTCGAACCTGCGACCCTCTGCTCCCAAAGCAGATGCGCTACCAGGCTGCGCTACTCCCCGACTGGGATACTCTTCGCCACACCCCATCCGGTGGGCCCGGCAGGATTCGAACCCGCGACCTAGCCGTTATGAGCGGCCAGCTCTAACCGCTGAGCTACAGGCCCC
>JBBSOT010000450.1:0-4397 GCA_038259455.1 Hyphomicrobiales bacterium
CAGCGAGGCGTTGTTGGCAGCGCCGGATTCGACCAGCCCCTCAGGGTGGCCGGTGCCGAACTTCTCCGGCTCCTTCGAGAAGCGCTTGGAGGTGGCGTAGCTGACCCAGGCTGCCATGTCGGCCCCCGCCCCCGGCAGCACGCCGATGATGATGCCGGTGATCTTGCCGCGCCACATCTGCCACTTGTACTTCTTGGTCAGCAGCCACTGCCCGGCGAGGATGGAGCCGAACCGCCGCCGCGGCATCGGCGGTGGCTCCGGCGTGATCATCGCCCGCATCACCTGCGCGACGGCGAACACCCCGACCAGCGCCGGGATCGGCTCGATCCCGCCCAGCAGGTCGGTCAGGCCGAAGGTGAAGCGCGGCGTGCCAGCCGGGTTCTCGACCCCGACGCAGGCCACCAGCAACCCGAGCAGCATCGCCGCGACCGCCTTGATGGGCGAGGAGCGGGAGACCAGGGTCGCGCACATCAGCCCGAGGAAGGCCAGCCAGAAATACTCAAAGGTCGAGAAGGACAGCGCGATCTCGGCCAGCAGCGGCGCCATCAGCACCAGCGCCAGGGTGCCGACGATGCCGCCGATGGCCGAGAACCACAGCCCGGCGCCGAGCGCCACCTCCGGCTGGTTCTTGCGGGTCATCGCATAGGCTTCGTCGGTGTAGGCGGCGCTGGCATCGAGGACGAGCCAGTCATTCACTTCCCAGAACGACGCCACCTCCACGCCATATCTACGGGTCGCGTCGTTCGGCTCGGTCGTACCGGCATCGCCAACGAACACCAACTCGCCGTCAAGCTCCAGCCAGAAGACTGAGAGTGTTGCGTTCAGTGCGCCTTTTTCCCAACGCGCGCCCAGTTCTGCGCCCCCAGCAGGAACGAGGATGTCGACGGGATCTACTGGATCGCCGGAAACCGGATCGACCGAGATCGTCGCGCCGCGTACGTCATTAGAGTGAAAGCTACGACCATAGTTGGCGTATAGTTCCAGATTCTCGTTCGTGCGCCACGCCAGAGCCAATGACGGGCTGAACAGCGTATCGTCTGCGGATCCGCCATTTGCCGCGAGCGTCCTTGCGTCGACCTTGGCGTCATAATAATCACCGCGCAGGCCGAATGTGGCGCGCAGTTGAGTGGTCAATGGCAACTCGACCTCGCCATAACCGCTGGCGCTGAATTCCTCGACGCTGTCGCGACGGATCGCCGATGTCTCCTGGCCATTTACAGCGTGGAATAGACCTATGTCGCGAATATCGTCAAAATGCGTATTCGCGCCGAACCTGACTTTGCCCTGCCGACCATACCAGTCAAAAGCCCGCGTATGCCCGACATTGCCGCCATAGATGCGGCGCTTGTCGCGTTGCACGAATTCGTCACCAAAGACGGGATCTTCCAGGAAGTACGTAAAGTTGGAGACGAGCCGGAAATCGTAGTCGACTGCGTAGACTTCGACGGTGCTGCTGCTGCCATCATCATGGGTCCAGCCCCCGTTGGCGGCAAGCGAGTAGCGTGTGGTCGCGCCGCCAAGATTGGGATCGATGAAGCCGAGCCGGTCGATCTGGCCGCTGTCGACCGCACGCTGCGGGATCTGGTCGGTCGATGTCCACGATGAGTCGTAGGCGAGAAGCTCGACACCAAACGTGCTGTTCTCGGTGCTTTTCGTCAGCTTCGTGAGAAAATTCACCTTCTCCAGATCTTCCTTGAGAACCCAGGGGCCGTCATAGGCTTGGGCTTCTGCAGCAACGAGGAGATCATAGTCGCCAAGATCGATGGAGGCTGCTCCAACGCCTCGAACATATCCGTTTTCGCCCACGGTCAATTCTGCAAAACTCTGGTCGAGCCTGTCGCGCGTCACGAAGTGCGAGGAGCCGGCCGCGCTGAAGTCGCCCGAGAACGCGGAGTAAGGCCCCTTTCGAAAGTCGACCTTCTCGACAATCTCCGGAATGATGAAGTTGAGATCGAGATAGCCCTGTCCGTGTCCATGCGTACGCAGATTGACAGGCACGCCATCCACATCGGCCGAGAAGTCGGTGCCGTGATCGAGGTTGAAGCCGCGAAGAAAATACTGGTTCGCCTTGCCCTCTCCCGAATGCTGGGTGGCGATGACGCCGGGGATGACCTCCACCAACTCGCCCGCGCGCGAGATGGGCCGGGTTTCAAAGTCGGCATAGCCAACGGTGCCTTCTGACGCCGCATGCGCTTCCCCAATCAGCTCGGTTGCGCGTCCCCAGACAACGACTCTATCGAAGGATTTCGTGTCATCCCCTGCATCTTGCGCAAAAGCTGCGCTTGCGGACGACGCGGCCAGCATGGCGGCGGCGCAGGTGGAAGCTTTCCAGATCAAGTATATCCCCTCTTTGCGGTCACGCAGGAATACGTATTTCCGGCGTAACCGGATCAGACTCCTTGAAACTACGAAACGCGATACCAGCCCATCGGCATCATTTGATGGCCGCTGCATCACTTCATGCCGAACCGCTTGCTCCTCATTGGCTGGACGAAAACTGGGTCGTCGCCTCAAGAGCGCCGCATGCCAGATGGTTTGTAACCGATGCCGGAGGATTCTCGCCCTTCGTCGCGAGGCGGAGGGCTGCCGTGGGATACAGCCGCTGTGACTCCCGGAATTCCATCGGCCAGGCGCCAATGAATGACCTTAGGCGAGGTCTGCTGGTTGACCACTCAGGATTGCCATGTCGGATCGAATATCTCGCCACAAAAGCCACAATGCGGAAAGTGCTAAATCGCTCGTTATCAGGCGTTTCGAAGATTCATGTCCTCGGCATTGATCCGTTCGCCATTGAGATCGGCGTGGCCCGAGATTGATCCGCCGTTCGCCAATCCAGCCATGTAGCAAGCCTCCAGCATACCGTGACAGATGCTTGCCAATGTCAGGACGTGGCGCTTGATCACCTCCAAGAGCTAGGCGAGAAGAACAACGTGACGGTACCGGTGCCTAAGGCGAGAACTAAAACCTTATAGAATTGATTTGGCTCGGACTGAGCCATCGGGAGGGTTCATGGAATTGCCATCCGCGCATGCTGCAGCAGCGCTCGTCATTGCGATCATCACGTTCTGGCAGTTCGCGAGCAGCAAAGTCCGGGTCGAGATTGTGTCGCTGCTGCTGATCGCGGTGCTGGCCCTTCTATTTTATCTCTGGCCAATGGAGCAGGAGGGGGCCAGCGCGGGGATCGAGATCGCTTTCGGTGGCTTTGCGCATGAAGCCTTGATCGCCATTTGCTGCCTCATGATCCTGGGGCGGGGTCTTGTGGTTACGGGGGCGTTGGAGCCTGCGGCCCGTCTGCTCACGCGGCTCTGGGCCTATAATCGTCTCGCAGGCCTCCTCGTCACGCTGGTTGCGGCAGCCTTCATGAGCATGATTGTGAACGACACCCCGGTGCTCGTTCTTCTGCTCCCGCTTCTGTTGAATCTCGCAACACGGATCGGCGCCTCCGCGTCAAAGACATTGATGCCCGTGAACTGTGCGATCCTGATCGGCGGCATGGCGACCACCATTGGCACGTCGACGAATCTTCTGGTGGTCTCGATCGCCAGGGACCTCGGCCTGCCACCGATGGGCGTCTTTGATTTCACCGGCGTGGCGCTGTTGGCAGGACTCGTCGCCCTACCCTACCTGTGGCTTGTCATGCCGCGCCTTCTCCCCGCCAACGGAGGCAAGGAGACGGACGCTGTTCGACGTTTCCAGGCGGCGCGGGCGATGTTGCTGGCGGACTTTGAAGCTTATCTCGTCAAGCAGCGGGGCCTTGGCAAGCACACGATCTGCCATGTGTTGCGATTTGCCGAGCGGTTCCTCGATCATCGCTTCGAAACCGGCAAGATCGACCTGACACGCCTTCGTGCCGCCGACACCACCAGCTTCATCCAACACGTGCTAGCTGGCAGGCAGTCATACCGCGACAAGACAATCACGACGCATCTGCGGACTTTCTTCCAGTATCTGTTCGCGCGCGGGGCCACGGCGACCAACCTCGCACTGAACATCCCCAAAGTAGCCCAGCGCTGGAATGCGCGACTTCCCCGGCACCTCCAGCCCGATGGGGTTGAGGCGGTTCTTGCCTCGGTGCGAGGAAATCCCCGACATGGCGCGCGCGACTATGCGATGCTGCTGCTCATGGCCCGGCTTGGCCTTCGCGCGTTCGAGGTCATCGCGATCCAGCTCGACGATATCGACTGGCGTGCGGGCGAGTTGCTAGTGCGCGGCAAGGGCATGCTGCACGACCGCTTACCGATATCCGCCGAAGTCGGCGAAGCGCTGAGCCGATATCTTCGCGAGGAGCGCGGACCTGCGACATGCCGCACGCTGTTCGTCACTCACCGTGCACCGCATCTTGCGTTCAAGGGCGGTCAGATCGTCAACGCCATCCTCAAGGACGCCCTGGCTGCGAC
>JBBSOT010000451.1:0-4392 GCA_038259455.1 Hyphomicrobiales bacterium
CCGCTTCGTTCGCCTCGATCTCCTTGATCGAACCTTCGGCCAGCTTGGTGCCCTGATTCATCACGATGATCCTGTCGGCGACTGTGCGCACGAAGGACATGTCGTGTTCGACTACGATCAGAGTGTGGTTTGCGCTGAGCGAACGAAAGATTTTGGCGGTGCGGTCCGTTTCCTGGATGGTCATGCCCGCTGTCGGCTCGTCCATCAGGATCAGGCGGCTGTCCTGTGCGATCAGCATGGCAATCTCGAGCCATTGCGTCTCGCCGTGCGACAGGTTGCCAGCAGGCTCAGCCGACTTGTCCGCCAACCCGATCAGATCAAGAATTTCCCTTACCTTCGTGCTGCGGCGCACAGATGGATTGGTCAGCGCGTGCCAGATACCAGGTTTCGACGATTGGGCGACGGACAGGTTTTCAGCAACTGTGAGCTCCTTGTAGACGGAAGGAACCTGGAACTTGCGCCCAACGCCGAGGCGCGCACGCTCAAATTCCAAGAGCGTCGAAATCTCGGTGTTGCCTAGCCGGATCGAGCCGCCTGTGGGCTGTGTCTTGCCGCATATCAGGTCCAGTGTGGTCGACTTACCTGCACCGTTGGGTCCCAGCAAACACAGGATTTCTCCCTGCTCGACATCGAAACTCATTCCATCGACCGCTCTAAGGCCGCCGAACGTTACTTGCAGATCTCTGACTTGAAGCTGCGCCATGATCAGCCCTCCTGCTTTGCATTGAGGGAAGCGTCGGCTTGCGGCGCCCCGCGACTGGGCGTCTTGCGACGCAGCGCTCGGCCCGTATCGATGATGACACCGTAAATGCCCCGCGGCATGAACATGACGACCAACAGAAACATCACGCCCAACATCATGTGCCAACCTTCGACGAACACGTCAGACAAACGGCCCTCGGCCAAGTTCACAAGGATTGCCCCTACGGCCGCCGCCAGCACGGATTCGCGCCCACCAACCGCACACCAGATGACGATGGCGAGACTGAACGACACGCTCATGTAAGTGGGCGACGCGAACTGCAGCACCAGCGCGTATAGCATTCCCGCCAAACCGGCGAGACCGGCTGAAATGCAGAAAATGACCGTCTGATAATTGGCGACGTTGTAACCGAAATACCGGGTCCGCTCCGGATCTTCGCGAATGGCGCGCAGGATCAGGCCAAACTTAGAATGTGTTAGGTAAAGGCCAAAAGTAAGCGTGGCCATCAAGCAGCCAGCAACCAGGTAGTAGAAGGAAACGCTGTAGATATCGACTGCCCAGCCAAACAAGACCAGCGGTGCCAGCCCGGTTAGACCATTTTGCCCACCGGTGAATCCCTGCTGTTCGATCACCAGCAGCTGGAATGCTACAAGGAACGCAAGCGTGATGACGGCGACAAACACACCCGCAATCCGTGCGCGGAACATGAAGATCGCGATCAGTCCACCCACAGCCGCCGGGACAAGAAGTCCGGCCAACAGTGTAAACGTAAGCGAGTGAAAGGGCACCCATAGCAGCGGCAGCGTCTCGACGTTGTTCCACCCCATGAAATCCGGCAAGCTCTCGCCGCTGGCCTTCAACTTTAGATGCATCGCCATGGCGTAAGAGCCCATGCCGAATGTCGCGGCTTGCCCAAGGTTCAGCAATCCGGCCGTGCCCCAAGACAGGGCCAGCGCCATCGACACGATAGCTAGGCTGAGGTAGCGCGAGAAGGTGTTCAACTCGAACGCATCGTAGCCGAAGAAGGCGGGCACTGCGAAAAGGATCACCGCCGCAAAAACGGCCAGCCCAATGATATCGAATGATAGTCTTGTGTTCATCAACTCGCTCCTCAGCGGCGTGTGTCAGAGGGGAAAAGACCGCGTGGGCGGAAACGGATCAGGACAATGATCCCCGCCAGAACAGCGATCCTCCCCAGCGTGTCGTTGATCACAATAGAGAAGAGCGCGGTCACCTCGCCAATCAGCAGCGCAGCAGCAGCCGTGCCGACCAAGCTGCCGAGACCACCCACGATCACCACGAGAAACGCATCTACAACCAGGCCTGTGCCCATGGTGGGAATAGTGCTGAACAAAGGCGTGATAAGTGCGCCCGCGATACCCGCCAGACCCGCGCCATAGGCGAATGTAACCGAGTAAACCTTCTTAGCCTCGATCCCGTAACACTCTGAAATCCCCCGGTTCTGGATAACAGAGCGCAGCTTCATGCCAAATTCGGTTCGGGTCATCAGCAGCCATGTGCCCGCCAGAATGAACAGGGAGAATACAATTACGAAGAGTCGATAATTGGACATCACAAGCGCGCCGATTTCGAGATTGCCCGAGAGCCATTCAGGTCCGCGTACGAATTTCGAGTCGGCACCGACACCTAGCCGGATCGCCTGTTGAAGGATGATCCCAATACCCCACGTCGCAAGAATCGTATCCAGCGGGCGCTTGTAGAGCCGCTGCACGATGACCTTTTCGATCACCCAGCCTGCCGCAGCCACGGCAAGGAAAACCAATGGCAGCGCAGTGATCACGCCCATTCCAGCATGGGTTTGCAATGCCCAGGTGGCATAGGCGCCCAGCATAACGAATTCGCCATGCGCCAAGTTGATAACACCCATTGTGCCGTAAATAATAGCAAGACCCAGAGCTATGATGAGCAAGATCGAGGCGATGCTCAGCCCAGCAAAGACCTGGTTAAAAATTACGTCCATAGGACAGCCCTCTCCGTTAGTCCGGCTCAGGGTGTGAGCCGGACTTTGTTGGGTTTTGAGGTTTCAGGTGGCGCAAAAAGCTAGTTCAGGCTTTTACAAGACCCTCGCCGGTGCATTCCTGCCCTGGATAGGCTGCGTAGGGTTTCGGCGCTATCCGCTCTTCAGATTGCAGAATGACCTTGGCCTGACCGTCTGCTTGCCACTGGCCCACTTTTGGCCACAGATGCGTGTGCAGATTTTCGTCGATCAGGATCTCGCCCTGTGGAGCCATAATCGTCATACCCACTGCAGCATCGCGGATTGCAGGTGGAGTGACATTGCCGGGGTCAAGCTTCTCAAGCGCTGCTTTGAACTGATACACTTGGAAGTAGGCGGCCTCGCTGACAAAGTGCGTCACCTCATCGGCGCCGAACCGTGCCTTGTAGCTTTCGACGAACTTCTCGTTCTCAGCAGATTTATGACCCATGAAATATGGGGCGGACGAGAAGTGGCCAGCCGCGGCTTCACCGCCAATGGCCTTCACCTCGACCTCCGAGCGGGTCAGGCTACAGACCGGCATTTTTTCAGGGTCGAGTTCAGCCGCGTGATACTGACGGGCAAAGGCCACATCCGAGTCGCCCACGAGGGTCAAAAAGATCACGTCAGGTTCTTCGGCGCGGATGCGGTTGATCACCGAGCTGAAATCGGAGTGGCCCATTGGCACATACTCTTCATGCACGACCTCGCCACCCAGTTCGTTCAACAGGGTACGGCAGTAGTTGTTCTCCTCTTTGGGGTATACGTAGTTATTGCCCAGCATATAAAACTTCTTGCCGAAATTCTCGACCAGCCAAGGAACGAGGATGTCCTGTTGCTGATTGGGCAATGCCCCTCCATACATGATGTTGCGCGAACACTCGCGGCCCTCGTAAAGGGTCGGATACCAATACAAGTTATTGCGCTGCTCAGCGATGGGCAGAACTGCCTGGCGACTGGACGAGGTGTAGGAGCCAAAGACGCTTACACATTGATCACGGATCATCAAACGGCGCGCACGATCAGCATACGTCGCTGGATCCGAGGCCGGATCTTCGATGATCGGGCGCAACTGCTTGCCATGTACGCCCCCTGCGGCATTGATCTCTTCGATCGCCATAAGCGCAGCGTCATGCAGCGTATGCTCCACAACGGCTACAGCGCCCGTCAGCGAGAACAGCAATCCGACCGGAATGTCATCGCCTGCTGCATAAGCACGGCTCACGCTGCCAAGCAAAGCTGGCATCGACAGTCCACCAGCCAACCCCATGGTTCCGGCAGCCCCCGCACGTCCAAGAAAATCCCGTCTTTTCATTGTTTCACTCCCCATTTGTCTCACGACCGCGTCATGGTTAAACGCAAAAAAATAGCCCTCGACCGCAGTTGATGCTGCGATTGAGAGCCACATTGCTCGTGAATTTATGTATGAGCTCGCATTTGAGCTCGAAGTAATAGTTCGCTGAAAAGTGATTCTATGCAAGATAATTAGTTCAGCCTGAACAAACCCCTCTCGTCGGCCATTCAGGTGCTGGTCGCGAAAGATTTCAGCCAACGCCGCGCCGATGACTGCAGCAACAACGGCGATCAAAAGGGTCAAAAGAGCCCTGAGGTGGGCGAGGATCTTGCGGATGTTGTGCCCGCAGCCACAGAGGACGGCGAAGACCGCATCGCCGATGGTGCCCTTGAGCGGGCA
>JBBSOT010000452.1:0-4388 GCA_038259455.1 Hyphomicrobiales bacterium
GCCCTTGGCGCGCTCGTCACCGCCCTGGATGATGACGCAGGGGCTGCCGCGCCGGTCGGCATATTTCAGCTGGTTGCCGAACTTCTTCCAGTTGCCCTGATACATTTCGGCGCGGATGCCGGCAGCGCGCAGTTTTTGCGTGAAGGACTGGTACTTGCCCATCGAAACCATGTCGCCGTCCATGACCGTGACCAGCACCGGCCCAAGCACCTCGCTCTGGCCAAGCTTGCCGAGGTTCTTCAGCGCCGTCATCAGGCGCGAGACGCCGATCGAAAAGCCGGTCGCCGGCACCGGCTGGCCGCGAAAGCGCGAGACCAGCCCGTCATAGCGCCCGCCACCGCCGACCGAGCCGAACTGCACAAGCTGGCCCTTCTCGTTGGGGATTTTTGCCGTCAGTTCAGCCTCGTAAACCGGGCCGGTGTAATATTCGAGGCCACGGACGCAAGAAGGATCGATTCTAATCCGATCCGCATCATAGCCAGAACTCGCGACTAAATTGGAAATCTGATTGAGTTCTTCGATTCCCTCGCGGGCCTTTTCTTGCTGACTAAACCGATTACCCAGAGAGGCGATTGTCTCCTCGTTTTCCCCGAACGAGGCTACGTCCAGTACACCGACTAGTAACTCGATGCTGGCATCGTCCAGGCCGACGCCTTTCGTAAAATCACCACTTTCATCCGTGCGACCTCCGCCCAAGAGTTCACGCACGCCTCTGACCCCAAATTTATCGAACTTATCTAGCGCCCGAAGAGCATTCAGCCGACCAGAGGCATTTTCGGCACCTTGAAGGCCGACGCTCTCAAGCATTCCGTCCAGCACCTTGCGGTTGTTGACGCGGATGACGTACTGGCCCTTTAGGCCGAGCGCCTCCATGACGTCGGCCATCATCATCGCCATTTCGGCATCGGCGGCGACCGAGGGCGCGCCGACCGTGTCGGCGTCGAACTGCATGAACTGGCGGAAGCGGCCGGGTCCCGGCTTCTCGTTGCGGAACACCCAGCCGGCGCGATAGGTGCGGTAGGGAAGCTGTATCTCGTTGAAATTTTCGGCGACATGACGGGCGAGCGGCGCAGTGAGGTCGTAGCGCAGCGACAGCCACTGCTCGTCATCGTCCTGCAGCGAGAACACGCCCTCGTTCGGCCGGTCCTGGTCGGGCAGGAATTTTCCGAGCGCGTCGGTGTATTCGACCAGCGGCGTCTCGATGGGATCGAAGCCGTAGCGCTCGTAGACCTCGCGGATCTTCTCGACCATCTCGTTGACGGCCCGGATATCGTCGGGCGAGCGGTCGACAAAACCGCGCGGCAGCCGCGCCTTGGTCTTTTCGGATTTGTCGGCCATGAAAGTCGCTCTTCGGGTGCTCTGGTGCCAGATGGTTCGCGCGCGTCGTAACCGATGCGCTGTTGAGCGGCAAGAGCGGCGCAATGGGCAAGGCTGTTCGCCGCCACGCCTGCTTTCGCATCTGGCCATTGTCGAAGGTCGGGAAGACTGGCGGGTCGGGACCGCAGTCTAAATAATGAAGGCGGTCTTGCGACCCGCCCGTCCGGCGATTTCTGATCCCGTCCGTTCCGCTGCGTCCCGCCCCTGTAATGCTATGCCAGGCGGGCGATGTGCGCCTTCATCTCCGGCGCGCGGGGGCCTTAGTACCCCCAGGGGAACCTCTGGACGGAACCTCCCCGGGCAGCGGACCACGTCAGTCTGCTGCCGGAGGCGCCGGTTCCTCCCCACAAACCACCGTCATTGTAGTTTGTCATAGGGTATTAGAATTGCCGGGATCAGGTGGGAAGAGCCGGGAAGAGCCGAGTAAGGCCGGAATTGCGCAGTTCTTAGCGGGCAAAAGACAGAACGACAGGGATGGTGATTTGTCGGACGGTTTTAGAGCGGCGACGCGAATTCGACCGGGCCAGCCATCGCGGCGGCTTTTCACGGCACAGAGGCAAAACGGCTTCGAGGAACCTTCGAGAATCTCTCAAAGCCGCTGTGAGACGGCCTTTTGCGAACAACCGCGGATCAGCATCGTTCCTCGTGGCGTAGTGAAAATCGCTGCTAAAGCCAAAGACAACTTGGACGCTGCAGCCAAGTTGACGGACAGAACCGGAAACCGAAGCGATTACAGAGCACTAACTATGCCAGCACGCGCTAATCAAACTTGGATGCACAGGACAAACTAATCCAGCATCCGTTCCCGCCCTTCCATAGTTACAGGACGTAGACGACCATCCCATACTCAGCGCATTTTGCGTGCACTGCTCGGGGGTCGATTCCACCCGCTCTCATCGTGACGAAAAAACTGCGGTCCGCAGAAAGCACCCCATAGAACGGCTTGCGCCCAGTATAGCCACCCAGGCTGTTCTTTGCGTTGATCGCACCACAAACATGCACGGATCTGTCCCCTTCCACGCTCGACGCCAGGATGCGATCATCGAGGATGGCGCTCTCAGGGTCCTTCAGCCCCTTAACGACGTCGCGTTTCACGACTGAGAGCTCAGGAGCGGAGAGAGCGTATATGATGGGCTTCCCGGTCAGATTCGGTGGCACTGATGGCACCGACGAAACACAGGCTGAAAGCGCAAGACCGAACACTACTGTCAAACGGCTCCTGCTCATGAATGGCCCCTCGGCTTGCCGCCATGAAAGAAAACGTAGCCATGCAGGATGAGGCGATGGCGGATATCGTCCATGAGTACAGTCATCGGTTCATAGCGATGATTGTCTGAGATGATGCGCAGGTCACCATTGTCGAGCACCTGCAGGCGCTTGAGCAGCAGGCGATCGTCGAGGGTGAAGACGAAGATGCCGCCGCGCTCGACGATGCGCCAGCCGACGCCCTGGACGATAAAGAGCAGGTCGCCGTCACGGATGGTCGGCTCCATCGAATCGCCGGAGCCTTCGAGGATGCCGACGACAGCATTTGAAGCCGCCCAAGATGGAAGGTTGCGACGCAGCCAGTCGCGCCCGACCGAAAAATAATCGCTGATGTCCTCCGATGCAACGAGCGCGCCGGCGCCGGCCGATGCGCGCACGTCGTAACGGGGAAGGACTACCTGCCCGGATTCAACAATGCCGGTCTGTAGTTTCTCAAGCAGCTTAGTCGCCTTACCGCCGATCCCGCGCGGAATGCCGCCCACGATCCAGTCGGCAGGGACACCCGCGATTTCCGCGAGCGCGACGACGGTGCCGACCCCCATTTCATCGCCTGCGGCATAACGCTGTAGCTGGCGGGCCGATCGGCCGGTCGCGCGGATGGCTTCCTCCATATCGACGCGAGCCAACGCGGCTGCAAATCGATCAGCGATCGAGCGGGTCGACCATTTTGCGTCAGATATGTCCAAATTCTCGACCTCTCCGCGTCCAACTCCGGCAGGTAGATGCCTGTTTCCATGTAGCTTCCGCGAATTTTCAGCCAATTTTGTCACCACCTATTGCAAATCACGCCAAATCCGTCATGATCTGCACGTCCACTAACGCGGACATTCACCACCAAACGAAGGGAGGCCGTTCCAGGGCCTCCCTTCAACACCGGGAACCAGTATGGACTCGATCAAACGCGCCGCCAAGATCAAAGGGGCCCTCTACATCAAGGGCCTGAGCTTCGCCGGCATAGACCGCACCCATAATCTGCCGGCAGGCACCGCCCGCACCACGTTGCGTGACCCCAACAAAAAGGGTGAGGCTGCGATCGCTGCTGCTCTCGCTTGCGAGCCACATCAATTGTGGCCCGAACGCTACGACGCCAGCGGTCAGCGGCTAGAACCACAGCCTCAGCAAAACTATCGCCGACCGCAGACGATGCGGCAACGGCGAAACGAGAGGGCGGCATAAACATGCGCCCTGTCATTTCTCAACACGGCTTTTCACAGCGCCGTCCACACGGACCGAGCGCAATCGAGGCGACAATCGTTGCCGTCCTTTTGGCCGGGATCGCCACTGGGGGCCTGTTGTTCATCCTGCAATTTGCGGAGATTCGCCTGTGAACCCGGCGCCCTTCGTCCTCGACCGACCCGATGTGGTGCACAGCGCTGTTTGCGACGTGCTGCAGTCGATGTTTCCGACTGTCAGCGAGGGGATGCTGTTTAGCGACGGCAAGGGTAACCAGGCGATCGCCTGGCTGCGGCAGGTCGGCATGTACGTCATGGCGACACGGCTCAACGTCAATCACACTATGACCGCCCGGCAGTTCAACCGGGACCGCACAACCATCATCCATGCGGTCCAGCTGGTCGGGCGCGAATGCACCGCCAACGCCGTGACGCTTGCCTTCGTCGATTTCGTCGAGGGTCAGACAGTCGCGCTGCTGCAGCAGCTGGAGGCGGCAGAGACGCCGTCGTCGATGCCTTTCCCTATGGAGCAAGCCCATGGCTGAGTTCAAAACGCTGCCCCTGGACAAAATA
>JBBSOT010000453.1:0-4382 GCA_038259455.1 Hyphomicrobiales bacterium
AGGCTCTTCTGATAGGGCACGGAGCGCTTAAGGTTCTGCGGATGGACCTGTAAGTTGCAATAGACGCCAGCATTCCGGTTCAGCCGAAACGAGTTGTGAGGAACGCGATGGAAAGGCTGGCCACGACTGCGTATTCCGGACTATCCGGCCGGTCATTCCAGCGACATCCGGCCACCTAAACCGGGGTATCCGGCCACCCTTGTTTAGCGGCTGCGAGGCCTGATGATTTGGTTATCAGGATTGGGTGCTTTCGTCACCTGTTCCGAGTTTGGTTTTCCGCATGCTCTGGCCGTCCAGTTCGACGCGGTAGGCATTGTGGACGAGGCGATCGAGAATGGCATCAGCGAAGGTGGGTTCCCCGATCACGTCATGCCATGTGTCGATGGGCAACTGGCTTGTGATCAAGGTTGAACCCACCTCGTATCTGTCCTCGACGATTTCCATGAGATCACGGCGCTGACTGGCATTGAGGCGATCCGGCCCCCAGTCGTCCAAGATCAGCAGTTGGGTTTTGGTGAGGGCCTTGAACAGACGCGGAAAGCGTCCGTCACCATGGGACAGTTCCAATTCATCAAAGAGACGTGGCATGCGCTTGTACAGCACGGTGATACCGTCTCGGCAGGCGGCTTGCGCCAGAGCGCAGGCCAACCATGTTTTGCCAACGCCGCAGGGGCCCGTGATCATCAGGTTGCGCTTGTCCTTGATCCAGCGCCCGGTCAGCATCTGCTGGAACAGGGCTTTGTCGAGGCCGCGCCGGGACTTGTAATCCACGTCCTCCGGCGACGCACCGACGTGGCGCAGTTTTGCTGTACGCATGCGGCTTTCAAATCGCTTCGTCTCACGACTGGCGGTCTCTCGATCAATGAGCAGCCCCAGCCATTCAGCGTGGCTAAGCCCGGCTGTGCCGTCCTGTTTCTGCATCTCGGCGAAGGCTTCTGCCATGCCGTCGAGCCTGAGTGTTTTGAGCTGATCCAGCGTTGGGTGATCAAGCATTCTCTATCCTCTTCAATGGAAGTAATCCGCACCACGGATATTGGGGTGAGTGATCGCAGGGCCGTCCGTGGTGGGTTCGCGGCGCTGACGGTCCAAACCATTCTTCAGAATGGAATGCAGGGATGTGTAGGAGTGGGCATTGATCTCAAGCGCACGTGAGCAGGCGGCATCCAGGCGCTCCCGTCCGAAGGCCTTGGCCAGCCGTAGAACGCCGAGGCACGTTCTGTATCCTTGTTCGGGATGTTTGCGCTGGCGCATGATTACATCGACAAAGACCTCAACGTTTGGGCCGATGCGTACAGCTTGCTTGCGGATGCGCTGAGGCGTCCAATCTTCACGGAAACGATGATGCGCGGGCATATGATCGCGGATTGTGGAGTGCTGGCGATTGCCCGAGGTTCTGGCGTGAGAGGCAACGCGTTGCCCATTGAAGTACACCTCTACGGTGCGTGCGGTGATCCTTGCCCACAGTTTTTGCTTCAGTAATTGGTGCGGCACCGAGTAATAATGGCGGCCAATATCGACATGGTAATCGAGGCCCGCACGGCACTGCTTCCATTCGGCATAAACATAGGCCTCCACAGGCAAGGGCTTCAGAGCGGGCCGATCCAGGCGTTCAAACAGGTCGCGGCGGCTTGCGCCAAGATGGCGGCTGACTTTGCCGTTGAGCTGATCCAGCAATGGCCGGATCGCAGCGTTCACCTCATCAAGGCCAAAGAAGTGCTGGTTGCGCAGCCGCGCCAAAATCCAGCGCTCGGCCAGCAAAACAGCACCCTCCACCTTTGCCTTGTCTTTCGGCTTTCCAGGCCGAGCCGGAACGATGGCGGTATCGTAATGTGCCGCCATATCTCCATAGGTACGATTGATCTCAGGATCATAAAAACAGGCCTTGGTGACGCCTGCCTTGAGATTGTCGGGGACCAGCTGCGCAGACACTCCACCAAAGAACTCAAAGGCACGCACATGGCTGGATATCCAGTCCGGCAGGCTCTGTGTCCAGCTGGCTTCAACATAGGTGTAATTGGACGCTCCCAGCGTCGCGACAAAGATTTGTGCGGTGCGCACCTCGCCCGTTTTGGCGCAGACAACGTCAACCGTCGGGCCCGCGTAATCGACAAACAGCCGCTCGCCAGCAGGATGACGCTGACGCATCACCGGAGACAGCTTGCCTTCCCAGCGGGTGTAGAGTTCGCAGTATCGGCTGTAGCCGTACCCATCGGAATGAACTCCGCGATACTCCTCCCACAGCAGCGACAGCGTCACGCCCTTGCGCCGCAACTCAGCATGCGCATGACCCCAGTCAGGCTGAGGAACAGCACGACGGACATCGCCAGAGCAAATGGGAAACAGGCGGCTCTCAAGGTCGGCGTCTGACAGATCAGCAGGCAGAGGCCAGCTCAAACCTTCGAGGTCAGCGCGACGAAAATACTCCGAAATCGTCGCACGGGCCACGCACAGGCTTTGCGCCACCTGACGGCCTGAAAATCCATCCGCACGAAGCCGCAGGGCTTCCCTTATCTTCCGCATAGGCAATCTCTTCATAAAGGGCTCTCTCCATCCAAAGGAACGGAACAGTAGCCCTGTTACAGATCGCCTCGCAGCAGCCTAATCTGGGTTGAAATGGGGGTGGCCGGATGCCCCGGAATCCCCGGCCGGATCAAATCGGAATCGGTGGCCGGATGCTACCGGAATCGGTGGCCGGATCGTCCCGGAATACGCAATGACCAGAAGAACACCCAACGATGCCATGCCCAGGATGCACTGCTGACGATGTTCGTCTCGACCGTTGTGACGAGCAGATGTCCGGCTGCAGGCCTTGCCGATATGCACAAAGGCTTCCGCGGCTTGTCGCTGATGCTCAAGGAGGCAGCCGTCCTTATTCGGCGCAGGTTCCGAGAATCGAGGTCATCGTTTTGACGTGCTGGTCGATCCGCTCAAGCACCTTGTCGGGAATGACTTCCCGTTCCGGAAGACTCCACCAATGGTCATTGACGCTCTCGACAACCTGGATCACCGTCTTCAGCACGGCTGGCTCTGGCAGTCTTGCACGGTTGGCGAACGCCTTCCATCGCGGCGCGCCGAGCGCCTTGAAGGAGCGTTCCCCGCCCAGAGAGAGCGCCATCGAGTCGGCGGGAATATAGGGCACGGTAGACAGGAGGTCATAGACCGGCGCAAGCTCCGGCCTGTCGCCACCGCCCCGGTAGATCAGCGACCAGTTTTTGAGGTGCATGTCGCCATTGCCGGTGATCACCGTGAGCGCCAGACGGCGCACAAATTCGAGCGCGATCGTCGGCGATACGGCCGCATTCAGGGCTGAGGCAATGTCATGGTATGCCGCTCCCTCATATTTGCGTGAGGGATAGACACCGAAAACTTGGGCGAAATCCTCGATGTGGATACGCTCACTTCCACAGCCGCGATCAAAGCGTCTGACGAGGAGAACCTTTCCCTCCGACAGCGTGTCGAACTCTTCGGGGATACCCTCGAAATCGGATTTCTCGACAAGCTCACGCGTGGGCACGTCCATGCCGATCGCCGACGCGAGCGCCAGGTTGGCAAATTCATTTTCCGAGACGCCGGGGAACGCCGTCGATGGGAACTTGGCGATGTACTCTCCTTGCTCGTCGCCCATCGGCAAGGTCAACCCACCTCCCTTGCCGGTGTTCTTCATCACGGAAAGCTTCATCTGTACGCCTGCGAGCGAGAACCGGGCCTTTGGTCCATCCCTTGAGGCATCACCGGGAACCGCGGTTGCACCATCGCTCGGCAAGACACGCACGGCACCGGGAAGATCTGCACCTAGGGCGGTCAGCAGATCGAAATCGTTTCCTTGGCGCACATTGCCTGCGTGGTGTTTTTCCATCGCTTCGCGCAATTTGTCTTCAGGAAGAAGGTTGGCAAAGAATGCCGGTAAGGCACCCGCAAGGGGTTTTGGATCCTTTCGCAATCCTCCGGCCGCTGCTCGGAAGGACAGGCTGAGAACAGGAAAGCCGCCGGCCGCGCGATAGGTGTCATCGAAGCTGAACGCGTTAAAATCGCCCGGCGTCCTGACGATCGTTCCGACCTTCAGTTCGTGCAGCAACACGTCAAGGGAAGGGATGGCCTTCGGTGCCTTAAACATTGGGAGAAAGATCATCCTCCTCGGGTTGAGACACAAAGGCAGGGAGATCGTCGTCATCATGTGGCCGCAGCAGGGACTTGACGGCAGGAACCATTGACTGCGGGATCAGCATCATCTCCAGGCCCAGGGCGCGGGTGATGTTCATCAAGGTGGTCGCCCTCGCTGCGGCTGCACCCGTTTCGACGTCGCGATAGCGCGGACGCGAGATCCCGGCTCTGTCGGCGACCTGTTCCTGGGTAAGAGACGCGGCAAGCCGCGCTTCCTTTAG
>JBBSOT010000454.1:0-4335 GCA_038259455.1 Hyphomicrobiales bacterium
AGCTATCACGGCAACACTTTGGGCGCACTGGCAGCTGGCGGCAACGAATGGCGGCGCGCGCAGTTCAGGCCGTTGCTGATCGAGACCCATCATATCGATCCCTGTTACGCCTACAGGCTACAGGAGACCGGAGAGTCCGACGAAGCCTATGCCGCCCGCGCAGCCGGGCAGCTCGAGGACAAGATCCTCGAACTTGGGGCCGATCAGGTCATAGCATTCGTTGCCGAGACGGTCGTGGGTGCGACCTCGGGGGCGGTTCCCCCGGTTGCCGACTACTTCAAGCGCATCCGCGCGATCTGCGATCGATACGGCGTTTTGTTGATCCTCGACGAGGTGATGTGCGGCATGGGCCGAACCGGGACGCTGCATGCCTGCGAGCAGGATGGCGTTGCGCCTGACATCATGACCCTGGCGAAGGGCCTGGGCGGCGGCTACCAGCCGATTGGCGCCCTACTGCTGTCGCGCAAGGTCTTCGACGCATTCGCGAACGGATCCGGCTTCTTCCAGCACGGCCATACCTATATGGGCCATCCAATAGCCGCAGCGGCCGCCCTTGCGGTTCAGAAGATAGTGCGCCGTGACGCACTCATCGAAAACGTCGTCTCGATGGGAGCCGAGCTCGAACGCCAGCTCCTCGACAGGCTCGGCAATCACCATCATGTCGGCGACGTCCGGGGCCGAGGTCTCTTTCGTGGCGTGGAGATGGTCGCCGACCGGTCCACGAAGCAGCCCTTCGACCCGGCGCTCAAGCTTAACGCGCGCATCAAGCAGGAGGCGATGGCGCGCGGCCTCATGGTCTACCCGATGGGAGGCACCGTCGACGGCCGCCTTGGCGACCACATCCTGCTCGCGCCACCCTTCATCGTCGACCGCAAGGACATCGGCCGGATCGTCGAGCGGCTCGGTGCCGCCATCGATGCGGCGATCGAAAGCATCCCGACCTCTACGCGGGTCAGCGGATAGAATGCCAACCACCAAAAAAGGGGAACCAACATGAAACTCCGCAATCTTCTCATCGCCGCCTTCGCGACCACCATCGCCTTCGCACAACCTTCTCGTGCCGAGGACCTGATCGTCGCGACCGACACGGCCTTTGTGCCCTTCGAGTTCAAGGAAGGCGACAAGTATGTCGGCTTCGACATCGACATGTGGGATGCAATCGCCAAGGAGATCGGCGTGACCTACACGCTGCAGCCGATGGATTTCAACGGCATCATTCCGGCCCTGCAGACAAAGCAGGTCGACGTCGCGCTGGCCGGCATTACCATCAAGGACGAACGCAAGAAGGTAATCGACTTCTCGGACGGGTACTACGATAGCGGGTTTCTGCTGATGGTGCCCACCGACAGCGACATCAAGAGCGCTGAGAATCTGAAGGGCAAAGTGCTGGCCGTCAAGACCGGGACCTCGGCGACGGATTATGCCAAGGAGCACTTCAAGGATACCGAACTCCGCCAGTTTCCGAACATCGACAACGCATACCTTGAGTTGCAGACGGGGCGAGTGGCAGCCGCTATGCACGACACGCCGAACGTTCTTTACTACGTCGCCAAGGCTGGCGGCGGAAAGGTCAAGGCAGTCGGCGAGCAGATGATGGCGCATCAGTATGGCATCGGTTTTCCGAAGGGCAGCGAGCTTGTCGCCAAGGTCAATACTGCTTTGGCCAACATGAAAAAGGATGGCCGCTACAACGACATCTACAAGAAGTGGTTCGGCACCGAACCGCAGAGCTAACCCGTCCTGGCAGGCGCGCCGGAACTCCCCGGCGCGCCCCAACTCCGACGGGAGGTTCGCCATGGAATTCGACTGGTCCGTTATAGAAGACGCACTTCCGGCGCTGCTCGGCGGCGCGCGCTTGACCATCCTGATCACGCTGATCGGCCTTGCCGGCGGACTCGTCGTCGGTTTTGTCGCTGGCCTGATGCGTGCCTACGGCAACGTGGTGATGAACTTGATCGCGTTCACATATGTGGAACTGATCCGGGGCACTCCGATCGTTGTCCAGGTAATGTTCATTTACTTTGCTCTGCCCGTGCTTGCCGATATACGCGTCAATCCCCTGACGGCCGCATACGTCGCCATCGTGGTGAACGCCGGAGCGTATATCGCAGAGATCGTTCGCGGATCCTTTCTTTCAGTACACAAGGGCCTCAAGGAGGCTGGCCTGGCGCTGGGATTACCTACCTGGAAAGTGCTCGTGTACATTATCGGCCCAGTCGCGTTCCGCCGCATGATACCCCCCCTCGGCAACCAGTTCATTGTCAGCCTCAAGGACACGTCGCTCTTCATCGTGATTGGCGTGGGCGAACTCACACGCCAGGGCCAGGAGATCATGGCCGCCAACTTCCGGGCCGTCGAGATCTGGTCGGCCGTGGCTATCCTTTACTTGCTGATGACGGGCACCCTGACGCTGATCCTTCGCGTCACCGAGAAGAGGATGCGAATGCTATGAGCGTAGTAGAATTCCGGAAGGTCACGAAGACCTTCGGTCCCGTCGTGGTCTTACGCGAGGTGGACCTTTCGATCGACGCAGGCGAAGTGGTCGTCTTGATTGGTCCGTCCGGGTCAGGCAAATCCACGCTCTTGCGGTGTATCAATGCACTGGAGGAGATCAACGGCGGAGACCTGATCGTCGACAACATCAGCGTGCTGTCGGGACGCCGCCAAATCCGCATCATCAGGCAGGAAGCCGGCATGGTCTTCCAGCAGTTCAACCTGTTCCCCCAAATGACGGCGGTGGATAACGTCGCATTCGGCCCAAGGCGGGTTCGCGGATTGAGCAAACGCGAGTCGCTCGAACAGGCACGGGAACTGCTTGCAAAAGTCGGATTATCCGATCGGGGGCACCACTATCCGGCGGAGCTTTCGGGTGGACAGCAGCAGCGCGTCGCAATTGCGCGCGCCCTGGCGGTGAAGCCGAAGCTCATGCTGTTCGACGAGCCGACGTCGGCTCTTGACCCGGAACTGCGTCACGAAGTGCTGCGGGTGATGCAGGCACTTGCAGAAGATGGGATGACCATGATCGTCGTGACGCACGAGATGACTTTCGCGCGCCAGGTCGGCACCCGACTGATCTTCATGGAGGATGGCAAGATCTCCGTCGACGGCGACCCCACCACGCTTCTGAAGAACACCGAAAACCCGCGCCTGCGCGATTTCCTGCAGCATGTCCACTGACTTGAGCGATCGCCTTCGCTACCTTGAGGTGTCTGGCACCCATTTCGAGATCGGCTTGCAACTCGGGAACTTCGGTGCCGAGATCGTACATCGGCATCTACTGTCTACTCATGCCTGGGTTTCCGTCATGGCCCGCCGCGACCACCCGGACGTGGCGCTAATGCGGTCCCTGGTCGAAGCCCGCTTCCCTGCGTACTGGCAAGAATTGACAGGCATGGCCCAGGGCCTCGACCTGCCATTCGAAGACGTCTTTCTATGGAACTGTCGTGGCGATGTCTGGGCCCTTGCGCCGGATGGCTGTACGACAGTCCAGATGCCGGGCAATGTCCCGATCATTGCCCACAATGAGGACGGCGATCCGGGGTTCCAGGGGCATTGCGCTGTGGTAAAAGTGAGGCCGGAAAGTAGTCCTGCGTTCACCGCGTTCGTCTATCCTGCCTCGCTTCCAGGTCATACCTTCGCCGTGACCGAGGGCGGCCTTGTACAGACCGTCAACAACATCCGCTCGCGGGCTGCGGGGCCAGGCATGCCGCGGATGCTGCTCGGCCGTGCGCTGCTTGACTGCGCCACACTCGATGAGGCCATCCGGTTGCTTGAGGGCGCCGAGCGGGCGGGCGCTTTCCACATGACGCTGGCGCAACGCGCCGATGCACGCATTGTGAGCGTTGAGTTCACCCATTGGAAGTGCTCGGCGATCACACTCGACCAGCCTCGATGCCACGCGAACCACCTCGTCCATCCCGTCACCCGCAAAGAGAGGCAGGTCGTAACCGGTTCGTCGCATTCGAGGCAGCAGCGTGGTGACGAAGTCGTCGCCGGCGCCAGGTCCGAACCGCTCAATCCTCTCGCGGTCCTGTGGGACAGGAGCGACCCGGCACTGCCGATCTATCGAGAACAGATTGACGACCCCGATGGCGAGAATACCCTCGCCACCGCAGTTTTCTACATCGGGAAGAAGTCGGTCCAGTGGGAGGTTTACCAGCGGGTTGGTGGATCTCCGTCCCTATTCAACGAATGAACTGATGTTTGCTGCCTCGCGTCGGTGCGACGACAGGCGACCAACCGCGCCGCTGCTCTTGCCGAGTGGCGTCAACTTACCGCGTGAGATCTAATAAGCACCAGGCAGTGCTGACTTGCTCTTTGCCCTTACAATGCCCT
>JBBSOT010000455.1:0-4323 GCA_038259455.1 Hyphomicrobiales bacterium
ATGCTGCGATACGATGATATTCATAACGGTTTCTTTGACGGAGAGATCGGCTCAGGCCTCAGAAATCGCGCGGCGCGCCATTTCAAGGACTGGCTCGCGGGCTTTGCTCAGGCCAGTGCCATCAAAGCCGCCTGGCCAAAGCGTGCGCTGTCAAAGGATGATCACAAGGTTCTGAAGCTGATCAAAGACGGCACTCTGGATGACGACATCCAGGCGACCTTAAAACCGTTACTGCCCAGTTGGCTCGATGCAATGGCCACAAAAGCGATGGATGGGTGAGCCCATAGCTCCCATGTCGCCATAAACTTGCCGGGCCTTCTAGAATCGGCCAAGAGACTGTGCCGCACGGCAGCATGTTGGCCTCAAGAACAACTCTGGCCTGGAGGCGCGCGTCGGGCAGCCCCTGGCCCTATTCGAAGCAATTTTCTTCTGCATGATCCAATGGCGGCACATAAATCTCCACGATGCCGCGCGCGTCTGCGACCCGGCCGGTCTGTATCACCAGATCAATGGTCGAGCGCAGATATCGCATGACGTCGGCGTATCGTAGCTGCGTGCCCGTTCCCATCACCATCAGCGCCAGGCGATCCATCGCCTTGCGAGCGGTCTGGGCGTGCAGGGTGGTGAATGATCCACCGTGGCCGGTGTTGATCGCCTCCAGAAACGTCGCCGCCTCCGAGCCGCGCAACTCTCCCACGATGATCCGGTCGGGCCGCAAGCGCAGGGTCGCTTGCAGCAGCTTCTCAGCGGTACGGGGGCTGTTGCGAGATCTGTCGGCAATCAGGCTGACGACGTTGGGCTGGCGCGGGCGCAGTTCGCAGGAATCCTCGATCGTCACCAGCCGCTCGTGGTCCGGAATGAGATAGAGCATCCTGCGACCGAGTTCCGTTTTGCCGGTGGATGTGCCGCCCGCGATTACGATGTTCAGCTCCAGCCGCAGCACTTCGCTCAGGAAATCATCGACGTCACCGGTGCGGGCAATGTCTTCGATGCGGCGCAGTGTTTCCATCCGCTCCCGATCCTGTGAGGCGGTCACGTCGCCGCGCAGAAAGGAAAAGCTTTTCGGCTTGCCGCTCGTCCCGGGTCGAAATACCCGAAACGACAAGACTGTCCCGCTGGCCGAAGCGGGCGGAATAACCGCCTGCACGCGCAGCATCATCCCTTCGTGCTCAATCGCCGTGGACAGGAGGGGCGATTTGTCCGTCAGGGACGTGGCGCTGTTATTGGCACTTTGCTTTGCGATATCGTTTGCGGCCTGAGGCGTGATGTCCCGGGCCTCGACACGGACCATCCGGGCCAGGCCATGACGTTCGACAAAGCAATGACCCTCGCCATTCACCACGACCTCGATCACCGTTGGATCCTCGAACAGAGGGTCGAACGGCTTCAGATATTCAGCGAGATAAGAGGACACTAGAACAGCTCCAGATCGTTCGTGACCATCACCATGATCACCGAGCCATGCTCAACTGTGATGATGGGGGCGAGGGACATATAGTCCTCAATGACCGCGCTGGCGGTGTCGCTGGAGTCCGTCGTGACCGCTTCCGCCAGACCCGATTGGGTATCATCATCCTGAACGTCGGCAGTCGCAGCAGCAGGGGCCGCGCTGAAAATCGACACCAGCGCCGCGGACCCAAACCGCTGGACAAACCGGCTGTTGACCTTGCCGGTCAGACCCGACCGACCCAACCGATCCGACCCGTAGGCTTCAAGCTCGACCACTTGTCCGTTCGGGGTGACGACCCGGTCCCATGCGACCAGCACCCGCTTCTGACCAACGGCCACCTCATTGGAGTAGCGTCCGAACATCTGCGACCCGCGCGGGATCAGCACGCGCCTCATGTCGAACGACCAGATGTCGTATGAGACCGTGCTGGTAATGGTGCCGGAGAGCTGCGAATTGATACCCGAGGTGAGTGTCGCCTCGATCACCGTGCCTTGCATGACCGTATTGGAAGGTGCTGCGATGATGCGCGATTGCGTTGGTGCGATCTTGTCGGACCCGGCACGGATGAAAGCCTCGTCGCCGGTATAGTCGCGACGTTCGCTTTCCGAGCCGCCCCCTGACATGCCGTCGATAGGGCTGTTGATCTGGGCTTGCCGAATGGCTTGCGCTTCTGCCCGCCGCCGTTCTAGTTCCTGTTGCCGTGCCGCCCTTTCCTCTGCCATTTGCTGTTGCGCCAGCGATTGGTCGCTGGCCTGGTCGAGTTGCAACAGGAGACCGGAATTTTCCGCCCGTGACCGTTCCAGGTCGCGGGCGAGTCGATCGCGCTCCACGGAAAGATCCTTCAGCTGTGCGGATCGTTCCGCCATATCGGCCGACAGGCCGTCAAGCTGTTCCTGCAGCGTTTCAAGCTGACCGGTATCGACCTGCGGAGTCGTCGGCCTCTGGTTGCGGGCTTCCTCCAGGGCTTTTTCCGCTTCAGCAAGCCGGGCGCGCAAGGCAAGCTCTGCCGCACTCGGGCCGGTGTCGCGCACCGGAAATTCCGGTTCAGGTGCAATCACAGGCTGGAACCCATCGGAGGCGTCACGCTGAAATTCGGTTGCCTCCGACGTGTCGCGCTGCGGAATAATCACCGTCCCATCCCGTCCCGACAGGTAGGCCACACCCGCGCCGCCAGCGGCAAGCCCCGTTACCAAGGCCACGCCGATCAAAGCGCCGGTGTTGGATTTTTTCTTGCCACCCTTCAAGCGCGCAGCGCGGTTTGCCATCTCATCGGCCATTGGTCACGTTCCCACTCTGGATGCAGATGTATTCTTCACCATATCGGATGACCCACCGGTCAGACCTTGATCCGACCGTTACCTTCGTCCCGTCCGTCCGAGTGTTGACCAGGTATTCGCGACCTTTGGCATCGGCGCGGTAGATGCTGGGGATTGGCGCGTCAGGACCAAAGGTGAAGAAGGTCCGCCTGCCGTCGTCATGGACAGTCACCGGCTTGATCTGGGCATCCGTCGTGGCGTCCGAAATCACATAGGTTCTGGGCGGACCCGCAGGGACCGAGGACGGCGCCGTAGCGGTGCTTCCGGCTGGCGAGCGAAAGCTGACCGAATAGTGCGGACGCACGGAGGCGCTTTCATGCAGTTCGACCAGATAGAACCTTTGATTGGTGACGATCACGCCATTGGTCACAGCCCCTGCGATCACCGGCTTGACCAGAATGGCATTGCCGCCGTCCGTATCGGCAAACTGGAAACTTTCGGTGTCACCGGCTTTGAAATCCACAAAGCGTTCCCCCTGGGCCAGCGTAATGAGCGTGACGCGCCGCAGTTGGGTGTTGATCTTGTAAACCTGACCTTCCTGATAGATCGCGGTGGCGCTGCGCGCATCAAGCCGCATCGACCGGGGCGTTGTCTCCGCGAGGGCAGGGGTGGCAAGTGCCGCCAGCAAGGCGGCGCACAGCAGCTTGTTCATTCGCGCGTTCCTTCCGATGCGACGCGGTAGCCAGTGACCTGAAACCCGAACGGGTTTTGCCAAAGGATCAGGTTGTTATCGACCGTGCTGGGGTTGAAATTATAGGTGACGGTTGCGACGAAATCGCCACGCTGGACCGGCGCGTTGGGGCGCCGCAACGTCTTGGTAAACCGCACCTGTGCCGTGTCCTTGTCGATCATCAGGACGTTGTTGATCGTCACATCGACCTTGCCGTCCACGCCGTAGCTTTCAGGCGGATAGTTGGAATTGCCCGGCGTCCACAGCCTTTCGAGAGACTGGCGAACAGGGATTGCAGATCGCTTGAACACCGACAGGATGCGGTATTCGTTGTCGTCCGCGTCAAAGGTTTCGCGGTCCATGACGTAGGCGTAGATCAGACTTTCCACGACCGCCTGTTGCTGGTCCACGCTGGCGCGGTCCACGCTGACGCCGCGCTCCACGACGCCCGTGTCCTTGTCCACGATTGCGAGGTAGGCTTGGGTCTCGTTATGGGCCAACCCGTAGGCACCCATGCCGACCCCCGCCAGGCCCAGAGCTATCCCGATAACGGCCATGGCCCAGGCCCGCTTTTCCCGCTGGCGCATCCCGAGAAGGGTTTCAGCGATGAAGTAGGAACCGCCCGCTTCACTGGCCGCAGCGACAGCTTTTTCCACATCGGCGCGATCATGCGGCGCGACCTTTGAAAGTGGGCTTTTGAGAATCTTTCTCTGTTCAGCAGTGAGCGAGGTCATGCCGTTCTCCAATCTTTGAGGTCGCGTTTGCAGTTACGTTTTGGCTTTGGCCCGGAGGCGTTCGTTGGACGCGCGGGCAAATTGCACGTCGCGCCGCCGCTGGACGAAACGCCCCGCCGCATTGTCTGAAAGTTTTGCTCCGACGTTCGCCAG
>JBBSOT010000456.1:0-4317 GCA_038259455.1 Hyphomicrobiales bacterium
TATTAGTCGGAGCGGGGCTTCTGTGGCTTCATTTCAACTAAATTTAAATATGCGTCTCCGGACAGCGGTGTGCTTTGGAGAGCATCAAGAACATCTATAGATGGGCTGGGTGATCCCCGAGTTCCTACGGTTGCCCTAACTGCACGCATCTTAAATGCTGACCGATTAATGACGATGCGCTTCATGCTTCGTCTCGTAAAATTCGCTGCACATCCGATCGACGGAGACCCTCGCGGCAATGAGCTTTTTTTCTACGCACATTGCCATCTTTTGTCGTGCTAAAATCTCCTCGTCCCTCGCTATCGACTTGGAAAATGACTTCACCACCTTCACAGGGCCGTCGCCAAACCTTTGGAGGACCCTCAGCAAATTGCCAATCTAGGCATTTATCAACTTTGGCCAAGGCATTAGCGACATCAAGCGCAGACGTGAAACGATCGTCTGGATCTGGCTCCAAACACTGTTTCGTAATCCTTCTCAGGCTTTCCGGAATATGTTCAGGAAAAACGGATCGGTCAGGGAACTCCTTGGCCTGTATAGCCGTGTAGAGCTCAGCACCATTTTGAATTCCCTTCGCGTCTATTTGTTGTCTATGGACATCAACGCCACAACACATTCTGTAAAGCAGCATACCAAATTGATAGATATCAAACCGGAGATCGATAGAGTTCGGCGTCGCCAATTCGGGGGCTGCACAAATTGTATAAACCTTGTTCGGCTTTGCCTTTCCAAACTCAGTTTGTTTTGCAAGGCCGAAATCAGATAAGAGAGCTTCGTTCCTTGAGCTAAGTAAAACATTGTCAGGTTTGATATCAAAATGGATTAATTTTTTCGAATGTATGTTGTGCAAGCCTGCTAGTACCTGACAACCGAATTTGACAATTTCTCTAGAAGTGAGATTTCGCTCACTCATTAAATTTTTTAGCGATCCCTTAGTATAAAGTGGCATTGCAATGTAAATTAACTCATCGTCTTCACATGCATAAAGTATGTCGACGACGTTCTGATGTTCAGATGAATAGAGCAATCTAGCTTCATAAAAATATTCATCTAAGTTTTTTATGGTTTTCTTCTGAACTTCTTTCATTACGATCTCTGCGTTTAACTGGAGGTCGCGCACAACAAAACATGATGAATTTCGTCCTTCTTGACCAATCTCTCTTATCTTCTGAAAATTTACATTTGCAACGTTGATTGGATGAATCATGATGTCATCTCTAACAAGCTAGAGCGCAGAGTAGCGCCTCGCGGTGGTTTGCCTTGAGTGAAGCCCAACCATCAATTTGCGGATGCTCATCTGATTCAATCATTGGCTTTATGCTTGATCGTGGGATAGCCAATCGACCGGCAATCGACGAAATCTGCCCAATGAAAAATTCTTCGAGAGGACTGCTGGCGAAGGTCTCCAAGATTACGCCCTCAAGCTGGATTCGCTGAATGTTCATACGTTGCGAATTGGGCTCTGTGACTCTCACCCCGGCTTTTTTGATGTCGTATTCTCTTAGTATATCAAGGATATGCCCTCTGATATACTTCAGCGCATCTGGCGCGTCGAAGGCTCTTGGGATTACTATGGATTCAATGTTAACCACCTCATTCGCTTGCATATCAAAGATGGCAAATGCGATTTCAGTTGGCGAGGCTCGGAGCCCGATAACATTCATGTGCTGTCCTTGGCTATCTTGGAACGTATAAGGAACGAGTTGATCTTATGTCTAGTGAATTCTAAAATTAGGATTAGGTGCTGTTGTATTTTTCATGCGGGCTGACCCACCGTTAATATCATTCCGTCCTTAGGGTTTAGGCGGCAAGCCAACCCCAGCCCACCGAAGCGCCGAACGAAAACCCACCGGCCCCGCGAGTCTTTTGTTTTCGCCCTCAAGCGCCGGGCACAGCGCGTCCGCGCTGCTTGGCTTTCCTCGCATAAGCTCGGGCGGCCGGTCGGCCTTGCGGCGGCTGCGCCGCCGGGATCGTGGCAGACGCGCTGTTGTCGGTTGCCGTTTGGTGCCACACGCCAGGGTGTTGGACGCCTCCACCCGCTCCAACACCAACCCTTGACCCCCCACCCAATCCCGCCTAAGGGCGCGCTTCCTCCGGGCTTACCCCCGGATTGAGCTGAACATTGGCGGTGCGCTTTCCTTCGGAGGGCAGCCGTCAAAGTAACCCGGTGGCCGAAGGGCCGGATATGCGGGTGGAGCGTTTCGGCTTGGACGTCTTGCCAGCTTTGGCTGGATGCTCGCAGCGGGCCTTGTGCTTGCTGCCAGCGATCCCGGGTCAGGCCCGGGAGGACGGTCCAAGGCAAAATCCTCCTCCCACATCTCCGGCGCAGGTGTCACCCTCATCAGGTGAAGTGAGAACTAATGCCGACAATCAACCAGCTGGTCCGCAAGGGCCGCGTTCCGCAGAAGGCCAAGTCCAAGGTCCCTGCGATGGAGCAGAACCCGCAGAAGCGCGGCGTTTGCACCCGCGTTTACACGACGACCCCGAAGAAGCCGAACTCGGCGCTGCGCAAGGTGGCCAAGGTTCGCCTGACCAACCAGCGCGAGGTCATCTCCTACATCCCCGGTGAAGGCCACAACCTGCAGGAGCACAGCGTTGTGCTGATCCGCGGCGGGCGTGTGCGCGATCTTCCCGGCGTGCGTTACCACGTCCTTCGCGGCGTGCTCGACACACAGGGTGTGAAGGACCGCCGCAAGAGCCGTTCGAAGTACGGCGCCAAGCGTCCGAAGTAAGGTTTAGCCGCGGCGGCGGTTCGCTTTCTCACCTGGGCACCCTGCGGGGTAGCATCGGGGTGGCCGGGCCCGACAAGAACGCTCGTCGTTCTTGTCAAACCGGGAAAAGCGAGCGGGCCGGAGCCGCAAGGCAAACCCGGACGGGTTTGCCGCACTCCGAAGGAGTTATAAATATGTCACGTCGTCGTCGTCCCGAAAAGCGGGTCATCCTGCCCGATCCCCAGTACGGGGATCAGATCCTGTCGAAGTTCATGAACAACCTGATGTATGACGGCAAGAAGGCCGTCGCTGAAGGTATCGTGTACAGCGCGCTCGCCACGGTGGAATCGAAGGCCAAGGCCGATCCGATCCAGCTGTTCCATGATGCGCTCAACAATGTGAAGCCGCAGGTCGAAGTGCGCAGCCGCCGTGTCGGCGGTGCGACCTATCAGGTGCCGGTCGAGGTTCGCCCCGAGCGTGCCCAGGCGCTTGCGATCCGCTGGCTGATCATCGCTGCACGCGGTCGTCCGGAAACCACGATGGCCGCGCGTCTTTCGGGCGAGCTGCTCGATGCGGCGAACAATCGCGGCAACGCGGTTAAGAAGCGCGAAGACACCCACCGGATGGCGGACGCCAACCGGGCCTTCTCGCACTACCGCTGGTAAGCGTTCAGGCAGCCCGCCGCGCCGCCTCCCGGTGAAAAAGGAGGCGGCCGGTCTTTCCGCTGTCACTAATGCAACTATATGGAGCGTGCTGATGGTCCTGTAGGGCCGGGCCGCTCCTCCAACGCTCAAGGAATTCACCATGGCACGCAGCCATCCGATTGATCGCTACCGCAATATCGGCATCATGGCGCACATCGACGCCGGCAAGACCACCACGACCGAGCGGATTCTCTTCTACACCGGCAAGTCCTACAAGATCGGCGAAGTGCACGATGGCGCTGCGACCATGGATTGGATGGAGCAGGAGCGCGGGATCACGATCACCTCCGCTGCAACGACCTGCTTCTGGGCGGTCGCCGACGGTCCGGAGCACCGCATCAACATCATCGACACCCCCGGCCACGTCGACTTCACCATCGAAGTCGAACGTTCGCTGCGCGTGCTCGACGGCGCGGTCGCCTGCTTCGACGGCGTGGCGGGCGTTGAGCCGCAGTCGGAAACGGTCTGGCGTCAAGCCGACAAGTACGGCGTGCCGCGGATGTGCTTCATCAATAAGTTGGACCGCACCGGCGCCAACTTCAAATATTGCGTGCAGTCGATCATCGATCGTCTCGGCGCGCGTCCGGCTGTGCTCTACATCCCGATCGGTCTCGAAGCCGATCTCAAGGGCCTGGTCGATCTGGTCAACAACCGCGCGATCATCTGGAAGGACGAAGCGTTGGGCGCCGAGTTCTTCTATGAAGAGATCCCGGCCGATCTGGCTGACGAAGCCGCTGTCTATCGCAGCGAGCTGATCGAACTCGCCGTTGAACAGGACGACGAGGCGATGGAAGCCTATCTCGAAGGCAACGAGCCCGATGTCGCAACGCTGAAGGCGCTGATCCGCAAGGGCACGCTGAACCAGTCGTTCGTGCCGGTGTGCTGCGGTTCGGCGTTCAAGA
>JBBSOT010000457.1:0-4299 GCA_038259455.1 Hyphomicrobiales bacterium
AAGCCGTTAATGCAGTGGATGGCCTCCGGTGGTTGTGGTGGAGAAACAATGGCAAGCACGGCCCAGCAAAGGCTCTCAACCCGGCTTCTAGCTTCGCCTCGTTTTTACGCGACGGCTTTGGCTACTTGGAGATCGATGCAGATCCCTTGTCGGCATTTAAGAGGTGGGCCAAAATAATAGGCGGCACTGAGTAGTATAGTTCCTGCAATCATAGGTGCCGATTTATACGATTACGGGCAGGCCGGACCCGCTTACTGAATGTGACTGCTTCGAACGGAGGAGTCACATATGCACAACCTCATATCGATCAAGGAGACGTGTCGCCGCACCACATGGTCACGCACGACGTTGTGGCAGAAAGTTCGCGACGGCCATTTCCCCAAACCCATTTCCTTCCCCGACAGCATCCGCAAAGCGTTCGTCGAAAACGAAGTCAACGAATATATTGCTGCGCGAATTGCCGACCGCGACCAGGCGCCAGCATGATCGTCGGCGTCTCAGTCCGCGGCACAATCGAGCTATGTGAACGGACTAGCCCAGCGATTAGGGAAGCAGCGGCCTGGTTCGCTCATAGCCGTGGGTCCTGCGATCCACCGATCAATCCGGCACTGCGGACCTCTAAGATGAGCCGCGGATATAGATCAACCGCTCGGGGTGTGGCGGGGCTCGAATGGTAGAGCTCGCAAAGAACGACATCTTGTTCGCCCACATGGCGCTTGGACTTGCGTCGGGCCTATCCGGTGCAGCAAAGAGTGTCGGCACGGCAATCCTTGAGCACTACAACCGCAAGACTGCTCGCTGCGACCCGAGCGTCGAGCGACTTGCGGGCCTGTTAGGCGTCGACGAAAAGACGGTCCGGCGCGCCACCAACGACCTCGTTGCAAAGGGGCTGTTTAAGAAAAGCAGTCATGGCGGCCGTCACAACACAGCGGCCTATTCGCCAAATTGGCCGTGCTTTCGAATAATCATTGCAGAGTGGAACGCGCGCATGAAGTCCGGGAAAGGAGTGGGAGAAGCATCAAGGAACTGGGCAGAAATGTCCGGTGATATCGGACGGAAAAGTCCGTTTGATGCGGACAAAAATGCCCTACAAACCGATAGAAGTAACCGGAAGAAAGAACCTTGTGCGGTTTCACTGTCGACGGACGGTCCCCTCGCAGGTCGCAAGGGGCTTGGGAATGAGGGTACCAAGCGGCCAACTCAGCGAAATCTCGCGCAAGCGTTGCGTGGAATTAGATCCGTAAGCCGTTCTGATGCTGCACAAGCAGCCCACGCGCGAAAGCTGAGCCAGTCGATCCAAGTCTTACCGAGCGCCGAAGAACGCGAGGCGGCCTGGATGCAGGCGATGTCGGAGGACACCGGATGAAGCCGCCGCGGTTGAAACGGTACATGGGCGCGGCCGACTTTAGGTGGCGCCGCCGTGATCATAGAAAGCGCCCACCGAAGCGGCCTGCTGCTGCTCCTTGTCGGGCCGCCTCGACAGCAAGGGAAGCCAACGAACTCCTTTTCGAGGACACGTCGCTTGGCCAGGCGACCGCCGCGAAGCGGTGCTGGCGCGCTGCTCGGAGGGGGCAAGGGGGGCGGGTCAAAAGTCTGGAACCCTGCGGCCGGCATACCCGCGTTCCCGCCACGCGCAGGTTTTTTTCTGCATGCAAATTCCGGACGATCCAAAAGGGGGGTCCTCCGGCCAGAAGTCCCAGAATTGGTGGGTTTATTGAGTACACGTGCCGAAATCTAGCTGATTATTTTTCGCAAGCTGGTCTGCTCGCAACGCGACCTGACGGATAGACATTCTTATCACTTGATCTCATCGGGATCCGTCTCGCGAAATTGCAAGAACGGCAAGATGTCAGGCGGGACTCCGGTCAATGCCCCGCCGATTTCAGGGCGCTGTGTTCTGCCTTTTCTTACCGCGAGTTCATGAAGAGATAACGATGCCAACGCGTTCGACTCTTGCCTTAATTGGGGTGAGAAAAAGAAGGACTCCGTTTCGCCCCGGCCGCCTTGGCGGCACTGTTCGACTACACCGAGCTCGTTTGGGCGACTGCTTTTGGCTAGGTGATGTGGCGCAAAGCTCCCGATGCGGCCACCTTCGTGGGTGCCGTGGTTATCGTCGCAGGCGGGGTAAACGTCATTCTCCGCGGATACCCGCGAAGGACTGATGATACCAACGGTCATGTTGTTTGACCGACGTGCGCCCACCGTCGGGTTCCTATCGATTTGATTGTTTCGGGTTGGGCGAGGAGCTTTTGCCGGGCCTCGCAGGCGGCATCGATGACGGCGTCGTAGCCCTCGAAGACCCGGTTGGAGATCCAGTTCTGGCGTAGGTATAGCCAGACGTTCTCGACAGGGATCAGTTCCGGTGCTCGGGACGGCAGGAAGATCAGCGTGATGTTCCTGGGGACGCGGAGCTTTGCGGTGGTGTGCCAGCCGGCGCGGTCGAGCAGCAGAACGGCGTGAGCCCGCCTGCCGACATGGCGGCTGATCTCGTCGAGATGAAGCTGCATGGTCTCGGTATCGGCGAATGGCAGCGCCAGCCCAGCTCCGATGCCACGCGCCGGGCAGATGGCACCGAACAGATAGGCGCTTTTGTAGCGCTGGATCCGGCCCGGTCTCGACGATCCCGGCCAACTCCGCCTTCTGGGCCGCCGACAGACGCGGCTGAGGCCCGCCGTTCGAGGCATCCTTGAGACCGTCCGGGCCAGCTTCGTTGAAGCGGTGAACACAATCTCGCAAGGTCTGACGATCCATACCGCCGACCCGGGCCGCATCCTCACGGCTCATGCCGTCCAGAACCGCCGCCAGCGACAACAGCCGCCGGCTCTGCTTGCTGTCCCTCGAACCCTTCGCAAGCCGCCGCAATTCGACAGCCGAATAGTCCGTTCGCATCTCGATCGCTGATCCCATCGAGCGAATCCTCCTCGCATGATGGATTCATGAAACCGGTCAGGCTCGAATCCCCCGAGAGTCAGGGGTCACCGCCGTTGGTATGAGTAGCTGGCTCCGGGACTGTTTCGGAAAACCTAGTTGGGGTAGTCCGCGATGCTCTGGTCACAGCGGCAGACGTCCATTGTCGCATCTGGGGCCGACAGCCGTCAGTCCGCTTTTGGAAACGAGCGGCGGAAAGCTGCCGTTCTGCAATCGACCCCATTTGGGTCGTTCCTATGGCTTCGGGCCTTGTTCGGAAGGGGCCACTTTGTCATTGAAACAGATACTATGGTCCCGTTTCAAATTTCGCCGCTTTCGTGACGATCTAAACAGTGATCGGCTTGATCGCTCGAACGAACCGATCCCAAAATAACGACCAACCTTACGCGGGGGAAGACGCCGAACGGGTCATCCATTAGACATGATTGGCATAGATGCAGTCGACTTGATGCGGAGAATTTCATGGACCCTCGTGACAGGGAATTGTTGATTGACGCGAGTTTCCGGTTCGTGAGTTGGCTGCGAAAGAATTTCCCAGAGGTCAAGGACAGGCTGCTTGAACACTGCTCCTATGACAGTTTTGGTGAAAGCATTCGTCGTGCCCCGACTAGTTTCTGGGGCGATGTCGGGGACCAGGATTATAACGTCCTCACGAAGAAATCGGAGACCGGGGAAAGCATCCTCGACCGTGTCGTCGCCATAGTGCAGCGTTCGAATCCGGCGGTTGAAAACGAAATTCTCATCGGTTTTGCCGAAGGACACATGTTTCCGCGACCCAACTCGCCACTTGCAAGGGAACTGAGTGAGGCCCTTGGGCACTGCCGCATCGGCGACGTGTTTTAGTCGCGGATGGGATGCGTTCAGAGGCATACGGCACTCATGGAACCGCATGATATGAGAACGCCTTGAACAGAATTAGCAATTCTGTTCAGCCGAGGCCCGTGAAGTGGGGACCGCCCTAGCAATGCGCTTGCCTGCCTATACAGAATTGCATCAGTCTGAGTTCAAGAGCAGACGGGGACAGGCCTGAAAAATGCTGGACCGAATGGACCCAGAGCGCCTGCTGCCAGGCGGCCCCAGCCTCATGATGATCTTGGCCGGAGGTCTTTATCTCGGTCCTTTTCTGGCGGGTCTGTCCCAGCAGCCGCGATGGACAATAGCGGCCTGTGCCGCAGTGATGGTCCTCTGGAGCTTGCTTTACCGCAGCGCTTCCTGGCCGGAACGGATTTCAGACCTGGCTCAGGCCCGGGTTGTTGCCATTGTGATGCTACTCGTGTGCGTGATGCTGGTGCTTTCTAGCCTGTTCTTTCTGGCAGGGCTGGGCCTCTCCCGGATCGGTGCAGCGGTGTCGCTGCCGTTTACTGTGCCGCT
>JBBSOT010000458.1:0-4289 GCA_038259455.1 Hyphomicrobiales bacterium
AGCTGCTGCGCGAGCTTCAACAGGAGATGGGCTGCGCAATCGTTTTCGTCTCGCATCACCTCGGCACCGTCGCCGAGCTGTGTGATGACGTGACAGTCATGTACGCTGGCGAAGTGGTTGAGCGCGGCAGCGTTCGAGACGTGTTCCACAATCCGGCGCATCCCTACACACAGGCCCTGCTGGAATGCGATCCCGCGCGCATCGAGGTGGCGACGCGGCACCTGCCGACCATTTCCGGTACGCTGCCGGACCTCGTTGATGTGCCTGAGGGCTGCATCTTTTCGCCCCGTTGCCCGCACGCATGGGACCGCTGCCGGGTGGAACATCCGGGCGGCTACGAAGCCACCGGCCCGCAGCACCGCGCGGCGTGCCACCTTCTGGAAGCCGGGGGCCGGACATGAGTGCTCTTCTAGAGGTCAATGATCTGGTGATCCGCTATTCGGCCATGGGCCGGGTGCGCGCCGCAGTCACGGGAAGTGCGCGCGAGTTCGACGCGGTCGCGGGCGTCAGTTTCGCCATTGAAGCGGGTCAGACACTGGGGCTGGTGGGCGAGAGCGGATCGGGCAAGTCGACCGTTGCGCGCACGCTGATGGGCCTCAAGCGCGCGCAATCTGGCAGCATCCGCTTTGACGGGCGCGATATCACGAATGCAAGTGTGCAGGACTATGCCCGGCTGCGGCGCGAGATCGCGATGATGTGGCAGGATCCCGTCGGCTCGCTCTCGCCGCGCCTGACAGTGAGCAGCCTCGTGACCGAGCCCCTCCGAATCCACGGCAAAAAAGCGGACATGGGCGCAGAGGCAAAACGTTTGCTCGAAATGGTCGGCCTGCCGGTTCATTTTGGAGGCCGCTTTCCCCACCAGCTGTCAGGCGGTCAGGCGCGGCGCGTGGGCGTCGCTCGGGCTCTGGCGCTGGATCCGCGCCTGATCATCGCGGATGAGCCGACAGCCGGCCTCGATATGTCGGTGCAGGCTGAGGTGCTGAATTTGCTGGCTGAAATGCAGGAGCGGCTGGGCATCGCGATCCTCGTGATTACGCATAACCTTAACGTCGTTCGTCACATCACCGATCGCATGGCTATCATGTATCTCGGGCGCTTCGTCGAGGTCGGCCCCACAGAGCGTATATTCCGCGCTCCATGCCATCCCTACACAGAGGCTCTTCTCTCGGCCAGCCCCGAGCCCGAGCCCGATGTCGCTCGCGTACGCATCACGCTGAAGGGCGAGATGCCGAGTCCCCGCAGGCGCCCCGACGGATGCGAGTTCCATGGACGCTGCCCACGTGCGCAGGACCTTTGCCGATACAAGGTGCCCAAGGTTACGTGGCAGGAGTCGAAGCATCACTTTACGTGTCATTTTCCAGTCTGCGAGAGATAAATCAGGTGATCGAGTCGATGTTGGATCCCGGCGATATCGCCAACACCATCACCGTTGCTGTCCATGAACGAGCGTGGATAGACTTGGTAAATCACTCCTGATTTCCACCATTCATTTCTGCTTGTAGCGAGCGTCTCCATTAGTCCTCTCGGTTCCTCAAATGCGATTTGAAAAGCGATACCTGCCCCGGGTATCTGGTCAATGGCCTCCAGTTCCGCGTTAAGCAAGATTGCGCGTGGTGCAGCGGCCTTTTCTGATCCTAGAACAGTTATTCGTGTTCAAAGTGGCCGACTGCAGTTCAGAGTCCAGGTCATGTGCAAACACCTTTACCCGTCGGCAGGAACTGCAGACGGTAGGCCGAGGGAGCCAAACCGGTCCGACTACGGAAGTGGTGGCGCAAAGTGTGCGCGGACCCAAAGCCCACGGCTTGCGAGACCCCTTCAATATCAAGGCGGGCCTCGCACAAGAGCACTTTGGCAGCCTCTACACGCTCCGTGATCAGCCAGTCGCCCGGCGTGTTGCCGGTTGCATCGCGGAATCGGCGCAGGAAGGTGCGAAGGCTCATCCTCCCATCCCTGGCCATGCGTTCGACCGGCCAATCCTGATTCAAGGTCTCTCGCATTCGGTCGAGAAGCGGAGCAATACCGCCCGTTTTGTGGATCGTGACCGGGCGTTCCAGGAATTGCGTTTGACCGCCTGTCCGGTGGGCCGGGACGACCAAGCGGCGCGCGACCGAATTGGCCGCTTTGGGGCCAAAGTCCTGTTTGACGATCTCGATCAGGAGATCGATGCCGGCAGCGCTTCCGGCCGAGGTGTAGACACGGTCATGGCTACAATAGAGCGACGACGCATCGACGCGGACTTTGGGAAAACGGTCCTGCAACATGTCCGCATAGCGCCAGTGCGTCGCCGCGACCGCACCGTCCAACAGGCCTGTCGCCGCCAACACCAATGCGCCAGAACAAATTGACACCAGTCGGGCTCCGCGAGAATGCGCCGCGCACAGCCGGTCGGCCAGGGCCTGCGGTACGCCCGCGTCCGCACCTTTCCACCCCGGCACCACGATGATGTCTGCCTCGTCCAGCAGATCCGGTCCCCGATCAGGATTGATGCTGAAGCCGCCATGCGCCCTTAGCGGTCCTGGCTCAATTGCGCAGCTGGCAAAGCGATACCAAGACGGCCCCATCTCGGGCCGATCAAGCCCGAACACCTCGGCCACGATCCCGAATTCGAAGGTGCAGAGACCATCATAGAGTAGCGCCGTGACCAACGGACCGGGGGCGGTTGGTGAAGCGGACCCCTTTGGCACAATCTTTACGGAGGATGTCATTTCCGCCAATTGCCATAAACAGTCGCACTTCGCAATATCCTCCTGACAACTTGAAAGGATATTGCATTGTGTCCGCCGTAACCGAGACCCCTGCCGCCCCCAGCGATGCCGCGCATCGGCATTTTGCCGCTGAGTTCATGTTCGAGACCGACTGCTGGGACGTTCACGACGCTTTGAGCAAGGGGGCGGATTTCGTCCTCCTGGATGTTCGCGGCCCCACGCTCTACGCCGCCGGTCATATCTCCGGTGCTGTCCTTCTGCCGCACGGCAAGATCACCCGCTCGAAGATGAGAACTTGGCCCGAAGACACCATGTTCGTCACCTATTGCGCCGGGCCGCATTGCAACGGGGCGGCTCGAGGGGCGCTGCGCCTGTCCGAGCTGGGGCGGCCGGTAAAAATCATGACCGGAGGCATCACCGGGTGGATCGACGAAGGGTTCGAATTGGTCACACACGCATGACCTTTCGGGCTGCCCAGCCGGGCGATGGCAGCCAGCTTCTACGGCTCATCCGGGAGCACGCTGCGTAGAAACGCGGCACGGCGACATTGACTGCCGGTGTTCCGGACGACCTGCTGCAAATGTCAGTTGAATCGCGTACTTGACTACCGTGGGCCTCCCTCGCGAGGGGCGGACTCCGGACATTCGCTGCGCCCGCAAACTAAAATGGGCAGCCGAACAAAGCGGCCGTTCGGGACCGCCGCCCAATATTTTTCAGGGTGCATCAGCAGCGAAGGTCGGAGCAGTCCACTTTGCCGCTTTTCTGTGATGCCGCTAAAGTACGCTTTTGGAAGGCAGGCAACATCGCTCACAAAAAACCTGCCCAGAGCCGTCTTTGCTGACCGACACAGCGCAGGTCCAGATCAGGCCGCTGCTATTTTTCGATGCACGACGCCCTATTGTCTTAGCCGGGTTCGACCGTGAATACGGCTGCAGTAGGGGTATGTGCGGGATGTGGGATGTGGGATGCGGGAAGCGAGCTCCTTTTTTCTTTGGTTCAAACCAAGCGGACAATTCAGTTGGATACAGTCAAGTCGGACCGATCAGAGGAACCTTCCACGGTACCACCCGTTGAAACCTGAACCAGAACAAAGGATACCGACATGGCAATTAACTCGCTCAAGGACATCTACCTCGACCAGCTGCAGGACATCTGGAGCGCCAACACGCAGTCCCTTTCCGTCGTGACCGAACTGGGCCGCGCCGCCGAAAACAAGGATCTATCTGAGGCTCTGATCGACGGCGGCAACGGTATCGCCGATGGAATCGCCGAGATCGAAAAACTGTGCAATGAGCACGGCATCAAGCCTGACGCAGAGCATTGTAAGGGCATGGAAGGGCTTGTGAAAGAAGCGCGCGCCCACGGTTTGTCCGACGAGATCGCGGACGCTGACGTGCGCGACGCCGCTATCATCCCGCAATACCAGCGCATGGTACACTACGCACTGGCGGGCTACGGCACGCTGGCCGCCTTCGCTAACCGCCTCGGGTTGGACGGTGACGCGGCGGTCTTAAAGAAATGCCTCGATCAGACCTATGACGGCGACCGCCGCATGACCGAGATTGCCATGACGGGCGGGGTCAA
>JBBSOT010000459.1:0-4276 GCA_038259455.1 Hyphomicrobiales bacterium
CGGTCCCGATGCCGGCCGCGACCGGCTGCGGCTCGGCGCGGGCGCTGCCTTCCAGGTGACCGACGACATCGCGTTCCGCGCCCAGTATCACGGCCGGTTCTCCGGCAGCCAGAGCAGCCACGGCGCAAGTCTCGACTTCAAGATGAAGTTCTGAAGCAGGAACCGAAAACATTAGGCCGCCGGGGCGGACCGAATAGCTGACGACGGAGGAAAGACAACGATGATCGGCAACCGCTGCAAACCGACACGAAGACTGCAAGCCCTCTTGGCCGGCACCTCGGTGGGCGGCCCCCTCACGGAGATCGAGGGGGAAGAACAGGTGTCGCTTGGCATTAAATTGTAAGAATGCGCCGAATTGGCCCAAATTTGGCATTTAAATCTGAGAATATTGGCAGTCCGATTCTCAAATTAAGTGCATCTGCGATGAAGCTTTCCATGTTCGAGTTCGAGCTATCATGCTCTCAGCGGCGTCACTGAACCGGACGCGATTGTCGCCCATCATGTGACCACTCAGCATCTGGAGCATCTCTGGCCCAGCGCGCTCTACGATGGCTACCCCGGCCAGCAGAGCCGGTCGCATGTGAAGCGGCAGGATCGGCTTTGCAGGCGTGGGCAGATTCTCCCCCTGCTCGGCAACGACATGGTCAAGATCAGGGATGATTGCGCCAAGCACACGGAAGCGCCAAAGCTCATGCTCGCGCGGGAAAGGTCTTGGAATGCGTCGCATCAGAAGAAGCCGGGCAATCTCGGCTGGCGATGTCCAGGTCCCGATGCCACGTTCGGCTTCATCGTTGAGCAGCTTTTCGCCACGAAGAGCGGCACTCCGATATTGCCGGAAAGGGGAGGGGATTTCCCACTTACCAGGATCCCGGAGTTGGGCTCCGCACAAAGGGCACGTCATACGCCACCCAAGTTGCTGGCTTCGCAGGGGTGGCGCCGGTTCAGCGCCACCAGGGCAGCAGTTCGTGCAGACCTGCGTTGGCCGTGTGGCAATGAGACGACGCGATGCTCGCGCGACATTTGCGAAAGTCATTCGACGCATCACGGCCGGCTCGGTGGCAAACATGTTGGCCAGGCGGATTTCCTGATCACCGGTCAGCTGCATATCTGCCGCTCGCAATGAGGAAGCCTCCGGCAGGCAATGCCGAAGCATGACCAGCGGCGGGACCGCGTAGAAGGCGGCATGCCGACCGATCCAGGACGACAGGAGTTCGTCTGAATGGCGCGACAACACCACCGGCAGCGGTCGAGGCGGCTTGTTCTCACTCATGCGAAAGCCGCCTCGGCATCGAACTCTGGCTCCCAGTTCTCGATTGCTTCGTCGTTGATGTACTCGCGACCGTTTTCGATGGCTTCGATGGCCAGGCTGTTGATCATGTGGAAGATGTTTGCCGTGATACCCTCGGTGATCTGCAGAATCCGTCGCAACGATTTCGGCGTAAGCACCGAGGGCCGACGCAGCGGCGTATTGCGCAGGATCGAGGCCACCAACGTCTCGAACTGTTCGTTTGCAGCCCACCGGCTCAAGGTGAACTGCTCAAACCTGCGCGCAAGTTGAACGTCGCCGCTGATCGCCTCCCGCGCCTCGTTGACGCCGAAGCAGACAAGCGAGATCTGCAGACGATTGCTGAGGAAGCGCAAAGTGTTCAGAACGATGCGCTGCTCGCGATAGGATCCGGCGAGGATGTTGTGCACCTCGTCGATGACCAGCACCTGCACGCCGATGGCCTCCATGATGCGCAATGCAGCCTGTTCCATCTGGGCAATGTCGGCACGAGGCCGCTGAGGCGCGCCGAGAAGGGTGAGCAGCTCGGCATAGAAGCGTCGCTCGCCTGGGCGGCTCGTCATCTCCATGGCCAGGACCGGTGTCTTCAACGTGCCCGTCAGAGGATTGAAGCTCGGCGGGTGCTCGTCCCGGAAACGCTTCATGATCATGGTCTTGCCCATACCGCTGTCTCCATATATCGCGACCGAAGGCATGCGCGTACCCCGCGGATGGTCGAGGAGTGCGCTCAGCCGGCCGAGCGCCTGCTTGGCGCGAGGGTAGAGAATCCAGCGACGTGATCGTATCGTTCGAATGCGCCGTTCGTTCGTTTCAGAAAGCAGCGCTGCGGCGCCGGTGGTCAGGTGGGAAACTTCTTCGTCCATGTTCACTCCAGCTCAATCTGTATCCTCGACAAAGGGTACAGGTTTGCTGGAGTCGACACCGCGGAGCGAGCCCCATCCCCGATCATCCACTTTTGATTTAGGCGAAGCGATCCCGCGTCGTGCCGCTGCCGTCTTCTTCGTTGCTACTTCGACCAACTCTCTTTGTGCAATGGCGGTGCGGACGATAGTGCGGGTGTCGACTTCACGGCGTCCTTTCGCCAGAAGGGTGCGCCGGGCGGTCACCGCCTCGTGCAGGGTGATCGAAGGCAGGGTCAGATCTGCATAGCGAGCTTCCACGAAGTTTCCCGATGGCCGTTGAACGAAGATGCGCGCCATATCCCGCGGATCGTATTTGACAAGCAGGCGCCGGTCGCAACGCCCGACGTCGGCGCTGAGTGCTGCGGACCAATAGCGCAGGCCGAACAGGTGAATGCCGGTCGGCCGCAACGTTCGCTCCTGCTCAGGCAGGAAAGTTAGCCAGAAGCGCATGCGATCCTGAGGTAGCCGAAGTGGGATCTCCCCCTCGTGCTCTCGCCAGACCGCAATCGGCGGGCGACCCAGGGTCCCGTGGATCGACTGATGATATGAGCCGACGATGTCGAGTGCGATATACCGCTCGAGTTCACGCAGTGTCAGTGCCGCGTGCCGCTTTGAGTCGTACTCTCCCAGCTCCTGTTCGTTGCTGAATGTTGTTCCGGGCAGCAGGTGCAGCCTTCCCATTTGTGTTCCAATAAGCCGCTCGATGTGACCGCCGAAGCGCGGCTCACCCGGCGGCCGCCACTCGATTGCGATGCCGGCATCCTGGCATCCTCTCTTGAATGCCCGGCTGCGGAAGTCGGCGCCGTTGTCGACGTGAACAGTGTCCGGTAGGCCAGCAACGGGCCAAGGCTCCGCGATCTCGCGTTCTCTCAACCAAGCCGACTTGTCGAAGACCGAGTGCAACAGACACAGGCTGGTGGACAGCCGGGACGGAGCCTCCATCGTAAGGTAGAACCCTGTCACCATGCGGCTGCAGACGTCCATCGCCAGCGTCAGCCACGGTCGACCGAGCGGCTGCCGGGTCTCCTCGTCGACGACGAAGACGTCAGCTTTGGTATGGTCCATCTGGATGACTTCAAGGGGGCGTGATGCACCGAACCACCCGGGAACAGGCGTTGTCGCCTTTACAATCTTCTTTTCGCCGCGCCGCTTTGCTCGCTTCTGGAGGTCAATATCCTTAAGGCGTGCCACTACCGTCCGGCGATGCGGTGGCTTGAGCCCCTCCGACATGCAATTTGTCTGCACGTCACGGACCAGTTGCGAAACCGTCGGCCGGGTCTGCTTCAGGTAATATGCGCTGATCGTTCCGCGGATAATCTCTTCTCGTTTCTCGTCCAGGGCCCGATGACCCTCGGGGCGTCCGCGTTTGCGGTCCACCAGCGACAGCACGGTTCCGCCGGCGCGGAACAGTTTGATCAGCCGGTATGCAGTGGCTCGGCTCAGACCGAGCTCGGCCGCGAGTTCGGCGACATCTCCGGCCGTCGCGCCTTCAGGATTGCGCTTCAGGAAGCCGCGAATCGCGTCAGCTCGTCTGCACGCTTCGTCCCAAATCACCTCGTCTATCTCGGCGGGGAAAAGGTCAGTCATGGCAGGCTCTCGATGAAAACATCCAAGAGCATCATTCTCACATAAAGTGACAAAATCCAAGTCTGATTATCAAATTAACTGCCCGTTCTCAAATTAGGTGCCGCTCTAAACATATGAGATTGTTGGGATGACAGTCTCATCATTAAGTGCCAAGTCACAACCGGCTCTGTCGGCGTTGGCCGGATCGTCGCCCAAGCGGCCGCGGCCAACTTGGCCGAGATCAGCCTGGAATTGGGGGGCAAGAATCCGGTCATCCTGAATGACGCCAGCAATCTCGACACCGCGCTGGACCAGATCTATGGTGCCGCTTTTGCGGTTTGCGGGCAGCGCTGCACCGCGATCAGCCGCGTCATCGTGCGCCGCGAAATCGAGGCCGCAGTGGTCGATGGGCTCGCGCGGCGGGCAAAGGCTGCGCGGGTCGGCAACGGGTTGACCAGTGAGACGACGATTGGCCCTCTGATGGGCGAAAAAGCGCGCGACGATGTCGCCGGTTTTGTGGACC
>JBBSOT010000460.1:0-4275 GCA_038259455.1 Hyphomicrobiales bacterium
CACCTCAGCCCAGTGCGTGAACGCCTGGGTGCGGGCAGAACGGACGGTGGCGGCGCTGGCGAGAGGCGGGCGGGAAAAGACGTTGGCAATTTGATCGTGGGTGGACAGGAATCGCTGGACGTGGCGCTGTGACTTGAAGCCCTTCATGATGCGCTCTCGTCGCCTTGTTGGCTGGTGGGAATTCTCGGCCCGGTTCTTGAGGCCCTTGTGCTGGTGGTGCTCGACGCTGGGCATGATATTCCGCTTGGCGGCGCCGTAGCTTCTGAGCTTGTCGGTGATCATCATCCGGGGCGCCCGACCCTGTTTCTTCAGCGGTTTGCGTAGCAGACGGCGGGCCGCCTTGGCGTTGCGCCGGCTCTGGACAAGGACGTCGAGAACAAAGCCCTGCTGGTCAACCGCGCGCCATAGCCAGTGTTTGCGCCCGGCGATGGTGATCACGACTTCGTCGAGATGCCATTTGTCGCCGCGTTGCGGCGCTCGCTGCCGGATGCGGCGGGCAAAGACCTCACCGAACTTCAGCCCCCATTGCCGGACCGTCTCATAGCTGACCTCGATACCGCGCGCAGCCAACAGTTCCTCCACCATCCGCAGGCTCAGCGGGTACCGAAAATACAGCCGGACCGCGTAGCAGATGATCTCAGGAGGATAGCGGTAACCCGCGTAAATCGGGTCTCGGGATGTGGTCATACATCCGCAATAGCCCTCCGATCCGGCGCCGCAAAGCTACAGAGCTTAACTTGACGGTGCCGTTCATCCGCTTCCTGAACACCATCAACGCCACCGTTCCCAGTGACAAGGCGGTGCATATCATCCTCGACAATTATGCTGCCCACAAGCACGCCAAGGTGCGGGCATGGCTCGATCGTCACCCCCGCTTCACCTTCCACTTCACCCCGACATCGTGCTCGTGGCTTAACGCGATCGAAGGCTTCTTCGCCAAACTTTCCAAAAAACGGCTCAAACGCGGCGTCTTCCACTCCGTCGTCGACTTGCAAGCCGCCATCAACCGCTTCGTCGCCGAGCAATATGCCAACCCGAAGCCATTCGTCTGGACGGCAAATCCTGACAAAATCATCGCCGCCGTGAAGCGTGGGCACCAAGCGTTAGAATCTATCCACTAGGGAAGGTGGACGGGGCTCATCGCGATCTCGATTAAAGCTTGGGACCGAGGCAAAATCAAATGCTTGAGCATCTCAACATCATTCTGCAACCCAAATGGATCGAGACCGTCTGCCGTTCGAAGCGCCTGTTTCAGCCAATCGCTCATGTGCGGGTGATCAAGCACCCATGCGATTCTGGCATCTGCCACCGCTAACATGGCCTCAGGCTCCTGCCTCAACTTTCGCACTTTTTCCTCCCGCCTCATGGATTACACTCCCTGCAATGCGCGGGGTTGGCCGCTACAGCCTCGACCGCGCGCTCGACCCGCCATCCACATGCGACGCATGACTGCATGTCTGCCTTGACGAGCAGCGTCGGCCCGCCGCACCACGAACACGGCAAACCCAGGCCGACTGCAGCCCGGACACGGGCTCCTGGCGCGGCGTGCCAGATCGATGGTAGCCCGTTTGATGGCGCGCATCCGCCTGGGATTGCGGTGCGCGCGCATGTCGGTTTCGACAAAAGCCGCGCCTGCCTTAGCGATGACCTGGTGAAGCGCCGACCTCAGGTCGTCCCAGGTCTTCCCGTCTTTAGTCAGCGCGAAATCAGGAGCCGGCTGGCCATCCCGGCAGCCCATCACGATGACGCCGTGATCCGGAAACCCTACTCTTTCCGCGAAGTCCAAGCCGCCAGCGATATTGGCGACGACCACGTGAGCAAAGTTCGTGTCTGGGGTCGCATGGTGTCCGACAAGTTCCAAGCCGAACGTTCGATCGACAAGAACTACGATCTCGCGATTGATGGGGAAGAACGGAATATAGGGATGCGGGCCAAAGCTGCCTTCACCGGCCAACCCGATCCGAAGATCGGGCATCCGTTCGAAAGCAGCCTCAATCTTGGCGCGTGCCGCATCGAGCTGCGATCCAGTCCGCTCGATGTCCCGGCTAAAGGTGCCGAAGGTGTCTGTGTCGACCCCTTTCGTGATCTCAAGTCGCAACCCCAGAAAACGCTCGGCGATCGGCGCAATAACTTTTTCCTTGGCATGCATCGTCGCCAGGATCGCCCGGTTACCGCGATAGACAAGACCCTCCGCCGCGCCCATCAGAAATAGCCTTCGCGCTTTTTCTGTTCGAGCGAACCGCTATCCTCGCTGTCGCCGATGCGGCCTTGCCGCTCCGATTTCGCAGCGCCTAGTGTTTCACGAACGATTGAAAGAAGGTCGGCGGCTTGTGACTCGACCGCAGCCGTTACCGGCCAACACCCGAGTGTTCGGAAACGAACCGAGCGTTCGCACATCGTCTCCCCGGTCTTGAAGCGCATTCGGGCCGGGTCATCGACGACCAGCCATCCGCCATTGCGCTCGACGACCGGTCGGACTTGCGCAAAATAAAGGGGCGCCAGCGGAATGCGGTGCAGCAGCGCGTAACTCCAGATGTCCGCCTCGGTCCAGTTGGACAGCGGAAATACGCGCGCTGATTGGCCGGCGGCGAGGCGGGTGTTGTAGAGCTTCCAAAGCTCTGGCCGTTGCTGCTTTGGGTCCCAGCCATGACTTGCACTACGAATAGAAAACACACGCTCCTTGGCGCGGGATTTTTCCTCGTCGCGCCGGGCGCCGCCGAAAATGACGTCATAGCCACCCTGATCGAGCGCGTCCTTGAGGGGTTCAGTGCGCATGACTGATGTATAGAGTTCACCATGATCGAAGGGGTTTAGGCCTGCGGCACGCCCTTCCTCATTTGCCCGCACGATCAGATCAAACCCGTGATCGCGCGCGAAGGCATCGCGAAACTCGAGGAGCGATCCGAACTCCCAGGTCGAGTCGATGTGCAGCAAAGGGAATGGCGGGTTGCCGGGGTAGAATGCCCGCAGAGCGATATGGGCCATCACGGTACTGTCCTTGCCCGCCGAGAACAACATCACCGGATTACGCGCCTCTGCGACCGCCTCGCGCAGAATATGGATAGCTTCGGATTCGAGGCGCTCCAGATGTGACATTCTATACGGCTGCCCCGCGACGTTGTCCGTCGCTCGCACAGTCACGCGACCATTTCGGCACGAATTGGTTGGCAGGTTTCCCCGACCATCGGTTCCCAATTCAGATCACCGACGTACCGCCAAGACATTCGTCCGGTTTCATCGAGCGCGAAGAGATGCAACCAGCGATTGTCGAACAACGCCCGTACACCGTCGTGACGCTTGAGGATCTCGGTCATCGCCTCGCGCGGTGCCTCGACGCAGACCGACAGCCGCAGCGGCTCATGGATATACTGTTCGCCATCATGGACCGATTGCCACGGCAGCCCGGGCCGCATCACGCCGCCATTGCCTTCAACGACACCGATGCCGCCGGTGACATTGTGCAGCAACTTGTTACCGCCGCCGAACACCTCGGGGGCAACGGTCGATCCATAATACTGCAGGCTGATCCAGCTGGCGACGACAACGGGCGCGGTCAGGATCAACTCGAGGACGCCGAAGCTGCTGTCAAGCTTCCAGTCATAGTCGTGGAGAAAGGCGCGACCTTCGAGTGTCTTGCCGCTGGTGCGCCGGCGCGGTGCGGCGATGAATGCCTTGCACCCGGCCAATGCCCATTCCGGCCTCACCTCGGCCCAATCGCGGCTCCGCCTCGCGAGACTTGCTTCCCCCGTGCCACGCGGCAGCCGCAGCGCGCGCTCCCCGCGCGAAATGACTCCGGCGGCCTGGAACCAGCCTTTTGCCTGCGCGAGATCGGCCTGATGCTGCTGCGACGGGCAATCCTCGCTGTACAGCGTGATCGCGTCGGTCGTGGTGTCGTGCAGTCCAGCGACGAACAGAGTGTCTTCCGGAAGCGTAATGCCCTTTGGCACCAGCCCGATACGGACCTCAGGATCGTTGAGGATGGCTGCGAGAAGCCGGGCATTGACCTCCCCCGAATAGCCGCCGCAGGCGCCGCAGTGCAGGCCGCTGGCGTGGGGGTTGTTTACGACGTTGGCGCCGTGGCCGGCAACGACGATCAGCCTTGCGAAATTGCTGGTCAGTGACATCGCACGCAGCACGGTCTCCGCGGCGCCTGTGCGAGTCTCGAGATCGAGCGCCGGATCGGGGCGGGGCGCAGGATCATTGGGTGTCGGCGTCGCCTTTAGGCCAAGCGTATCGATGAGTAGCTTGCCGACATAGATCGGCCCCGCTGCCTCG
>JBBSOT010000461.1:0-4271 GCA_038259455.1 Hyphomicrobiales bacterium
AAAGCGCATCGACCGTTTTCTGCCGCAAAATCAGATCTCGTATCCATGAGCGGAAACCGCAAGTTGAGTCCTTGCTGAGACCTGAAGCTGCAGATAGCAAAGCGCCGCCATCGATAGTCGCGGCATCGTTTCGGTGGGATAGTTTCTGCTTGATATCAGCGGCAGCAGGATTATCAGCAAGGCAGGTTGCCTGCCGCCGGGTTACACCAAACGACAGGCAAGGCGCGAGGGGGCGCATGGCTATGACACACACGCCGGTTGGGATTGAGCCCGATCATGTACGGGAATGACCGCGATGGCGCCCGGCCGCCCTGCCGGAACCGGGCGGCGGGCGGCAGCTTCAGCCTTCGCCCTGATCGTCACCCTCTTTGCACGTTTCGTCACCGCCGTCCGTGGCGTCTGGATTGACAACCAGCCATCGCGCAAACGCCGCATCTATTTTGCCAACCATTCCAGTCATGGCGACTTCATACTGATCTGGATCGTGCTGCCGCCGCGCCTGCGCCGCAAGACGCGGCCGGTGGCCGGGTCGGACTACTGGCTGAAGTCACCGCTCAGACGCTTCATCGGTCGCGACGTCTTCAATTCCGTGCTTATCGACCGCAACCGCGAGACCCGCACAGGCGATCCCGTCGAGATCATGCAGGACGCAATCGACAAGGGAGCATCGCTTATCGTTTTCCCGGAAGGCACGCGCAACCAGACGCGCGCGCCGCTGCTTCCCTTCAAGGCCGGCTTGTATCATCTCGCGCGCTCGCGCCCGCACGTCGAACTGGTGCCTGTCTGGATCGAAAACCTCAATCGCGTGATGCCGAAGGGCGAGTTCATCCCCGTGCCGCTGATGTGCAGCGTCACGTTCGGGCCGACCCTGAAGGTCGAAGAAAGTGAAACCGCGGAGGCGTTTCTTGCCAGGGCCAGCGGCGCGCTGCTCGCGCTCAAGCCCGCCCGCAACGGGGGTGCTGAATGACCATTCATCCAGATCTCCTGCAACTGCTCGCAGGAATTGGTGCCATCCTGCTGGTCGCCTCGGCCGTTGGCTATGTGCTGCAGCACCGCTATTCGCCGGACGGCGACAATGCGGCCATTGAAAACCTAAATGATCGTATCCGCGCCTGGTGGGTCATGGTCGTGCTGCTCGCTATCGCCTTCATCGGCGGCCGAACCGGTGTCGTGCTGCTCTTCGGCTTCTGCTCATTCGCGGCGCTGCGCGAGTTCATGACGCTGACCAACGTCTCGCGCGCCGACCATTGGTCGCTGGTCGCGGCCTTCTTCATCGTGCTGCCATTTCATTACTACCTGATCTGGGCGGACTGGTACGGGCTCTATGCGATCTTCATCCCCGTATACGTCTTCCTGCTGCTGCCGATCGTCTCGACGCTGCGTGGCGAGACCGAAAACTATCTGGTGCGCGTCGCGGAAGTGCAGTGGGCCCTGATGGTCTGCGTCTTCTGCGCCTCGTTCGTGCCCGCATTGCTCAATCTGGACATTCCCGGTTTCGAAGGGCGAAACGTGCTGCTCATCGCTTTTCTCATCGTCGTCGTTCAGCTGTCGGACGTGCTGCAGTATGTCTGGGGCAAGCTGCTCGGCAAAACGAAGATCGCGCCGCGCCTGTCACCTTCCAAGACCGTCGAGGGCCTTGTGGGCGGCATCCTCTCTGCGACGCTCATCGGGGCCGGCCTGTGGTGGATGACGCCGTTCACCGTCTGGCAGGCCGGCTTGCTGGCCCTGATCGTCTCGGTGCTCGGCTTCTTCGGCGGGCTCGTCATGTCGGCTATCAAGCGCGACCGGGGCGTCAAGGACTGGGGCCATGTGATTGCCGGCCATGGTGGCTTCATCGACAGGCTGGATTCGGTCGTTTTCTCAGCGCCGATCTTTTTCCATATCGTCCGCTACTGGTGGACCGTGGATTGATCGATGGCAGCTCTTCCGGCGCAAAATTCGTTTGTACACATGGCGGTCGCCTGTCTTGCAATGGGCGGTTGGGCAGCCTTCGCCAACCGGTCACACCCGATGCCCGAACCACTGGTCGCTGGGGTCGTCCAGGGTATGATGTCGGGCGCCATCACGTTTGTGCTGAAGCGCATGGTCGAAACCCTTGGCCGGCAATTTGCAGGCATTGCCGCGCTTCTCCTGCCGCCCGTGATCGCCGTGGCGCTATCGCTCGCGATCCTCGGGCTCATCCATTCGGTTGCCGGGACGCCGGAGCTCTTGGCGACGATCGCACTTCCGGCCACTGTCACGGCCCTCTATTCGACGATCTACGCGCTGGCGCTGAGGCGCGCGAGGAGGCAGGCATGACCGAGCCCGACAACAGACGTCCCCTCGCCAGCCGAGGCACCGGCTGGGCATCTGCCTTGACCCGTTTTCTTGCCAGGACATCCATCACACCCAATCAAATCTCGATCGCCAGCATGTTCGCCGCGGCCCTCGCTGGCATCGCTCTGTGGCGAGCCGGCCTGGCGCAGGACGCAACCGGCCGCGCACTTCTTCTTGTCGCCGGCGCCGGCTTCTGCCAGATGCGTCTGCTTTGCAACCTGCTTGACGGCATGGTCGCCATCGAAGCGGGCAAGGGAACGCCGGACGGTGCCTTCTGGAATGAATTTCCCGACCGCGTGTCCGACCTCCTGATCCTTGCCGGCATCGGTTACGGTATCGGCCATCCGGCGCTCGGCTGGGCCGCGGCGGCGCTCGCCATCCTGACGGCCTATGTGCGCGAACTCGGCCGCGGCAGCGGCCTTGCCGCTGACTTCTCCGGCCCCATGGCCAAGCCGCATCGAATGGCCTTGGTCACCGCGGCCGCTCTCGCCTCGATGCTCGAGCCGCTCTGGAACGGTCGAAACGAGATCCTGCTGACGGCACTGTGGCTGGTTGCCATAGGCGCCGGCTGTACCGCCCTCCGACGTTCCTGGCACATCATCCGAGCCCTGCGGGCGTTGTCCTGAGCCGTTCGAGCAAGCTTCCGGAAGCGGGCGCAAAGGCCAGGCCACAGGCCGTGCTTTTTTTCGCCGCCGACTGGTGAAAAAAGCCGAACGTCCTATGTGTTGCGGTGGCTGATTTCTTGCTTGCCATGGCGAGCCTCCTGTCTTCAGGTGGGTTTGGCAACAGGGCATGATACTGAATTGCCTTGTTGAAACTTGTCGCCGCCCGCGCAACATCGGATTTGAACTGGAATGCACAAACCAAGTCGACGCATTGAATTGCGCGAGCGTACCGCAAAGTCGCATCAGGAGCTCGACGCGCTTGTCGGCGCATTCGACAGCGACGCATCCTATCACCGCTATCTCATCGGGACCGCCGCCTTCCGGCCGGCCATTGAGCAGGTTCTGGCACAATCGTGTTTTCCTGAGGCCCTGGGCGGATATCGCCTGTCGCCGGTGGGGCGCGAGGTGATGGCCGACATGGAAGATCTCGGCCTGTCCGCCCCGCCGCTCGTTGCGGTCGAAGAATGCCGCTCCGCCGATGCAGCACTCGGCCTGCTCTATGTGCTCGAAGGCTCCGCACTTGGCGCTAGGCTCCTGGTAAAAAGGGCAGCAGCGCTCGGCTTCGATCAGAACCGTGGCGCCCGCCACCTGGCACGCCAGGCCAGTTCGCTCGACAGCTGGCGCAACTATCTCGAAGCCTTGGAACGGGCCGATCCGTTCGTCATGGACGACTGCGCAGCGGCCGCGCTGGCCGCCTTCGATGCCGCGCGGCTAGCCTTCGGGGCTCCGGAACATGCGTGACATGGAAAAGTTCGACCTGACCAATTGCGATCGCGAGCCGATCCATCTCCTCGGCGCGATCCAGGCGCATGGCTGCCTTCTCGCCTGCGACGTCAAGGCAGCCAACGTGATTCGCCATTCCGTCAACGCCAGGGCGATGCTGGAACTGTCGGGTGACATCAACGGCGCGCCGCTGGAGGTGCTGCTCGGGCCGAAAGCGACCCACGATCTTCGCAACGCGCTGGCGACGGCCAGCGACGCGGCGCGGCCGGCCTTGCTGCTCGGCGTAGAACTCCCCTCGGGAAAGCGCTTCGACATTGCTGTCCATGCCTACAATTCGGTCGTCATCATGGAGTTCGAGCCGGCCGCACTGGGCAGTCGGCCGTTGCAGATCGTGCGTGACATGATCGGCCGCATCAGTACCGTCGACAGCGTCAACGGACTGACGGCGCTCACCGCGCGGCTGGTGCGTGCCGTGCTGCGCTACGACAGGGTGATGATCTACCGTTTCGAGCGAGACGGCGCCGGCAAGGTCATCAGCGAAAGCAAGCGTTCCGATCTGGAGAGCTT
>JBBSOT010000462.1:0-4267 GCA_038259455.1 Hyphomicrobiales bacterium
TCCTCGGCCGGCTGTCCAGGGTTGGCGCGGCGCGGCGCCTGATTGGTGGAGGTCTTGAAGCGCTGGTTGCCGAAGCCGCCATTGCCGCCTGTCAAAAGCCGGAATTTGGCGCCGACTTCGGTCAGGTCGCAGATCAGCGTTTCATTGCCGTCCTCATAGATTTGGGTGCCGGCCGGCACCTTCAGGGTGACATCGCCCCCCTTCGCGCCGGTCATGTTGCGGCCCATGCCATGAACACCGGTCTTGGCCCGGAAATGCTGCTGGTAACGGTAGTCAATCAGCGTGTTGAGGCCATCGACCGCTTCGACCCAGACGTCACCACCGCGGCCGCCATCGCCGCCGTCAGGGCCGCCGAACTCGATGAACTTCTCGCGCCGGAACGATACGGCACCGGCGCCGCCGCCGCCGGATCGTATGAACACTTTCGCCTGGTCGAGAAACTTCATCTGACGCAACAATCTGTTTGCATGGAATTTTGCTGGCTTTGCTCTACCGCAAAGCCAGCTTGAGGGCGAGAGCCGGAGACGCCGATTCGAGACGGCACCGGCACGGCAGAAACACGGCTATGCCCAATTCCTCAGACTATGCCATGTCTTTCGGTCGAGCCGGTAGCGCTCGACCGGCACCTGACCGGCAACCAGCGAGTTCATCATGCCCTGACCGGCATACTGGAAGCCGCATTTGTGCAGCACCCGCCGCGACGCCGGATTGATGACCCGCGCCGAGGCATGAAGCACCGCGATGCCGGTCGAACGAAACGCAAGATCGACCAGCGCGTGGGCTGCTTCGGTGGCGTAACCACGCTTCCAGTACGGTTCGCCGATCCAGTAGCCGATTTCGAGCCCGCGATCCTTCGTAGTGAGCGCCGCGCAGCCGATGAAGGTGCCGGTCCCGGCAAGCGTCAGCGCGTAGCTGGCGCCCTGCCGCTTCAAGGCGTTCATGGCCAGGAAAGAACGTGCTTCGGCCTCGGCATAGGGGTGCGGCATGCGTGCCAGCATCTGCGCCACATGACGGTTATCGGCAAGCAGCACGAGCTGCTGAACATCGCTCTCACGCGGCGCCCTCATCACGAGACGCTCGGTGGCCAGCGATGCGCATTCAATTCTCAGACTTTCGTCTTCGCTGTCATCCGAATCGGCAACCATTGAAAAATCCTCCAGAAAACGAAAAAGGGGCGATGGCTTTCCCATCTCCCCTGATCCTTTTCCTGGCTGGTGCCAGACACCGGTTCCCGAGATGGGCGCCGGTGTTGAAGTGCGGAACCGGCTACTCCGCTGCGAGCATGGTCGGGTTTACCGACACATAGGTGCGGCCATTGGCTTTCTTGCGGAACGCGACGGCGCCGGCTTCGAGCGCAAAAAGGGTGTGATCCTTGCCCATGCCGACATTGACGCCGGGATGCCAGGTCGTGCCGCGTTGACGCGCGATAATGTTGCCGGGAATGACGGCTTCGCCGCCGAACTTCTTGACGCCGAGGCGCTTGGATTCCGAATCGCGACCGTTACGCGATGAACCGCCAGCTTTTTTATGTGCCATTTGGTTGCTCCTTTGCGTCCCTGGGAACGCCTGAATGCCTTATGCGCGCTACCGCGCGCCGTTTCAAGTCTGCTTTGGCGATTACTTCGCCAAAGCCTTGGCCTGCTCGCGCCAGTCGCCGATCTGATCGGCGCTGAACGGCATGGATTCGTCGATCTTCGCGATATCGGCATCGGTAAACGCCGCAATCTGCGCGAAGGTCGTGATGCCCTGCTCGTTGAGCTGGCCGGCAGCGACCGGGCCGATGCCCTTGATGGCCGTCAGATCGTCAGCCTCGCCCGCTGGCGCGCTAAACAGCGATGCAACCTTCGGTGCGGCATCTGCCTTCGATGGCTTTGCCTTCTTTGCAGGCGCAGCTTCCTTGGCGGCGGCCGGGGCAGCTTCCTTCTTTGGAGCGGCCTTCTTGGAAGGCTTGGCACCATTGAGAAGGATCTCGGCGATGCGAACCGTCGTCTCGTGCTGGCGATGGCCATGCTTGCGACGCGAATTCTGGCGGCGGCGCTTCTTGAACGCGATGACCGTTTTGGCGCGGCCCTGCAGGACCACTTCTGCCGATACGGTTGCACCGTCGACGAACGGCGCGCCCAACGTAACATCGTCACCTTCGCCATGTGCGAGCACATGGCCGATTTCAACGAAGTCACCAACTTCGCCGGCGATCTTCTCGATTTTCAATACGTCATTGGCGACAACACGATACTGCTTGCCGCCCGTTTTTATGACTGCGAACATTTTTAGCCTTTCGCTGTTCGGTCGGCCTAGTTTCGCGCCTGGCGATCCGGCCGTCTTTTTGTCAGTCTGCGGGGTTCAAAGTACAAACGGCGCGGAGAAGCCCCACGCCGGATGCGCGCTGTCCCTAGCCGAAGCCCGTTTTCAAGTCAAGGCAAAGCCGGCAACGGTTTTCCAAACGACGGATTTTCCCCGCGAATGGGCCTTGTATCTCGCCAGCACAGAAGTTATCTAGTGCCCGCCCCGCAAAGGGCGAACCACGACCGCGGAGAGGTGGCAGAGTGGTCGAATGTACCGCACTCGAAATGCGGCGTGGGTGTAAGCTCACCGTGGGTTCGAATCCCACCCTCTCCGCCACAGCGTAAATAAAATCAATGACTTAACGGAAAAATTGGTGTCTTTAACCACCGATGCCATAACATCAGTGTCTTTGTAGCCTCTCGCTCCTAAGTCAGCTTATGGGCGTCGTTGCTATTGCGAGGCTCACCAAAGCAAAAAACAGGTGAAGCTTGTAGGCGCAGAGGGTGTCCGCTTTGCGCCCTCATACCGGACCTTGCGGTCAATTTTCAGACCTACCTGAAAGCGGACGTTGACATAGAGACCGTCGGTGGATCATGGATTGCATTGCGGGCAATGCCCGGGATCGGCGCGGATACGCCCGTCGGAACGAGGCCGATTCTCGCAATGCTCGCAGGCCACGCAGCCGTAAACCCGGTGGCGGACCATAATGCTTGGCGCGCCGCAATCTTCGCAGGGCAAGCCCGTCTCGACATCGACCTGGCCATAGCCCGGCGTACCGCACGTGGGACAAGGCGTCGCCACGCGCTCAGCAAGAGCCGACGCCAACCGGCGAAGTGATGCCATGCGGGTAGGATTCATGTGGGCGCGCATGTCGGTCTGGATCAGGGCCCGCCCGTCCCTCGAATGCGCGGCGCATTGAGTGATCGCGCGGGCAAGATCGCCCTTGCTCCGCAGCCCTTTATGGATCGGGCTACCATCACGGCCGACTTCGGCGGCCTTCACAATGAGAGCGTGGTCGGGAAATCCGATACGGTCAAAAAAGGTCGTCACGTCGTCGGTCGACGTTGCGAAGGTATGTCCGAATGTCGGCTCATCTACGATCAGATGCTCGGCCACAACGATGCCGCGTGAGGCGTCGACAAGCACCATCAACTCGACACCACCGGATATGAACGGGATAGTCGGATGAGGTCCGTAGCTGCCTTCGCTTGCAATCCCGATCGGTATTCCGGTCGAAGCCATGCCGAGCCTGGCCTTGGAAATCGCCGCCTCGCGGATAGTGCCGACGCGCGGGATCTCGCCAGTGAACGTGCCGAGGGCGTCTGTGTCCAGATTCGGCGCCGGCGTGACAACGAGGCCGAGCCGGGCGAGCAGGACTGGTGCAACCGCCGCCTCCTTGCCATGCATGGTTGCGATCACGGCGCGCTCGCCGGCGTAGGGACCAACCTGACGACCAACGTTCAAAAGTAGCCCTCCAGTTTCTGACGCTCAAGCGATCTGCCATCGCCGATGCGACCGCGTCGTTCGGAGTCTTTAGCTGACACAGTCTCCGCAAAGACATCATTCATGGTGGACGCCCCGGAAGGTTCCGCCGCCGTTAAAGGCCAGCAGCCAAGCGTACGGAAACGCACCATCTCAAGCTTGGCTTCCTCGCCAGCGCGCCAGCGCATGCGCGACGGATCATCGATCACGATCCGTATGCCGTCGCGCATGACGACAGGACGCTCCAAGGCGCGATATAGCGGAGCGAGCTCGATTTCGCGCAACAGGATGTAGGTCCATAGATCTTGTTCAGTCCAGTTGGAGAGCGGAACAGCACGGATCGATTCGCCGGGGGAGAGCCGCCAATTGAAACAGCGCCAGAGTTCTGGGCGTTGAGACTTTGGTTCCCAACCATGGCTTCGATTCCGCACCGAAACTATGCGCTCCTTGGCGCGGCTTGCCTCCTCGTCGCGCCGTGCACCACCGAAGACGACATCGA
>JBBSOT010000463.1:0-4215 GCA_038259455.1 Hyphomicrobiales bacterium
ACTGCCCGATCGTCATGAAGTCGACATTGGCCGACCGCAAATCATCCATGAGCTGCAGGATTTCATGCCGTTCTTCACCAAGTCCAACCATGATGCCTGACTTGGTGAAGATGGTCGGGTCGAGTTCCTTGACCCTCTGCAGCAGCCTTATCGAGTGGAAGTAGCGGGCGCCCGGCCGCACGGTCAGATAGTTCGACGGTACCGTTTCGAGATTGTGATTGAAGACGTCCGGCTTGGCCGCCACGACAATTTCCAAGGCGCCGTCCTTGCGCAGGAAGTCGGGCGTCAGAATCTCGATTGTCGTTGCCGGTGTTGCGGCGCGGATGGCGCGGATGACCTGCGCGAAATGCTCGGCACCCCCATCGGCAAGGTCGTCGCGATCGACCGAGGTGATGACAACGTGGTTCAGTCCCATCTGCTTGACGGCGTCGGCAACGCGCGTCGGTTCGTCGAGATCCAGCTGTGTCGGGACGCCGGTCGAGACGTTGCAGAACGCACAGGCGCGCGTGCAGATCTCGCCCATGATCATGAAGGTCGCGTGCTTCTTCTCCCAGCATTCGCCGATATTGGGGCAGCCCGCTTCCTCGCATACCGTCACCAGATTGTGCGATTTCACGATGGCGCGCGTATCGGCATAGCCCTTGGAGGTCGGCGCCTTGACGCGGATCCAGTCCGGTTTGCGCAGCACTTCCTGGTCTGGCCTGTGCGCCTTTTCGGGATGTCTGATGCGCGGCGCGCTGGCGATGCGGTCTAGGACGGTGACCATATGCAACCTTCCTCGTTTCTGGGCAGTCTATTGCGGGTGTTCGGTCTCATCCTATCTAGGCTGTTTGCGGGCAAAGAAAAAGGCCGCCGGGCGCATGCCACGGCGGCCTTTTCAACATAGCTCAGTCCAATCAGCGTCGAACGGCGCGAGCTACCGCAATCAGGATGCAGGCGCCGATGAAGCCGGCGATCAGATATCCGATCCAGCCACCGAGCGCGACGCCCAGCAGGCCGAGGATCGCATTGGCAATGATGGCGCCGACAATACCCAGGATGATGTTCATCAAGAGCCCCATATTGCTCTTCATGAACTGCTCTGCGAGCCAGCCCGCCAGACCACCGATGATTATGGCTGCAATCCAGCCTACGCCTGCCGATTCCATAGTCCCTCTCCTTAAATCTATCCGCGATTGTCGCGCCCCTAAACGGCCACACAGGCCGATAGGTTCCGCAAACCTCGGACAGAAAGGACAGCCGAAGCATCACGCGTTGAGCGCGCGGCCATAGGCGTCGAGCACGCTTTCCTTCATCGCCTCCGACAGCGTCGGGTGCGGGAAGATGGTGTGCATCAACTCTTCCTCGGTGGTTTCGAGGTTCATCGCCACGACAAAGCCCTGGATCAGTTCGGTCACTTCAGCGCCGACGAGATGGGCGCCGAGCAGCTGGCCCGACTTCTTGTCGAAGATCGTCTTGACCATGCCCTGGTCTTCGCCGAGCGCGATGGCCTTGCCGTTTGCGACATAGGGAAAATGCCCGACGCATATGTCCTTGCCCGCAGCCTTCGCCTTGGCTTCGGTGAGCCCGACCGATGCGACTTGCGGATTGCAGTAGGTGCAGCCGGGGATCATCTGCTTGTCCATGGGATGCACGTTCGGCAGCCCGGCGATCTTCTCGACGCAGATGACGGCTTCGTGCTCTGCCTTGTGCGCCAGCATGGGCGGGCCGGCGACGTCGCCGATGGCGTAAATGCCCGGCACATTCGTCTTGCCATAGCCGTCGATGACGATGCAGCCCCGATCCGTCTTCACGCCCAGCGCCTCAAGGCCGATGTTTTCTATGTTGCCTTGCACGCCGACCGCCGAAATCATCCTGTCGGCGGTGATCTTCTCGACCTTGCCCTCCTTGGTCTCGACATGCGCGGTAATGGAGTCCTGCGCCTTGTCGACTTTCGTCACCTTGGCCTCGAGCATGATCTTCATGCCCTGCTTTTCGAACTGCTTCTTGGCGAAGGCCGAGATTTCGGCGTCTTCGACCGGCATGACGGCGGACATAACCTCGACCACCGTCACTTCCACGCCCATGGTCCGGTAGAACGAAGCAAATTCGATGCCGATGGCGCCCGATCCCATGACCAGCAGCGATTTCGGCATCTGCGGCGGCACCATGGCCTCGAAATATGTCCAGATCAGCTTGCCGTCCGGCTCGATGCCGGGCAACGCGCGCGGCCGGGCGCCGGTCGCGACGATGATGTGATTGGCCGTATAGGTGCCCTCGCCCAGCGTGTTCTTGGGCAATGGCGCCTGCGGCTCCATCGGCTTCTTGGACGACTTGCCGACGACGATCTCGCCCGGCTGAGCCCCTGTCGACGCCTTTGTCAGCTTGGCCTCGCCCCAGATCACATCGACCTTGTTCTTCTTCATCAGGAAGCCGACGCCGGCATTCATGCGCAGGGCGATGCCGCGCGAACGCTCCACCACCGCCTTCACGTCGGCACTGATCTTGCCCTCGATGGTCAGGCCGTAATTCTTGGCATGCGAGGCCAGGTGCATCACTTCGGCGGATCGCAGCAATGCCTTGGTCGGGATGCAGCCCCAGTTCGAGCAGATGCCGGCCAGATGCTCGCGCTCGACAATCGCCGTCTTCAGCCCGAGCTGCGAGGCCCGGATGGCAGCGATATAACCGCCGGGACCGGAGCCGATCACGATCACGTCGTAGGAATTGGCCACTGAATTTCTCCTTGAACTACAAAACAAGCATCCGGCGCACCAGCGGCGCCAGCGCTATGCCGATATTGCGGGTATTTTCCGCATCCAGATGCACGCCATCCAGCGGCGTTGTCCTGGCCACGGTGCCGGCATCGAAAAAGCCGCAGCCGATCTGATCGGCCAGGGCTTCATAGAGGGAAGCGAGCCGCTGCGAAGCGCTATCGCCGCCGGCAAACATTGCCTTGAACTCGGCGTTTTCCGTTCGGGACACCGCGGGCGGCGAGACGATGATGATGCGCGGCGCCGGACCATCGAACGGATAATCGTTGCCCCGCACTATATCGATCAGCCGTTCCATTCCCTGCTTGGCGGCCAATGCATTGCCGTGGATCCAAGGCTTCATGTCGTTTGACCCAAGCATGAAGATGATCAGGTCGAGCGGCGCGTGGCTGGTCAGTATTGTCGGCAGCATCCGCGCGCCGTTGCGGTCGGCGCCGGCCAGGTGATCGTCAAACGCGGTGGTGCGACCGTTCAGCCCTTCCGCGACAACATGCACCCCATCGCCGAGTTCAGCCTGCAAGACGCTGGGCCAACGGTCCTTCAGCCCGTGGCGCGACGGCCCTTCGGCATTGTAGCCCCAGGTCAGAGAGTCGCCGTAACACAGGACCGCTTTCATGAGCCGCCCTAGACCTTGCGAAGGCCCAAGCCCAACAGCAGGAACAGCACGCCGTTTGAGATGAGCTCGATCGCCAGCAGGATGCCGAGAACGGCAACAGCCGACCATGGGAAATTTGCCAGTATCATGACGCCCAGAACCACCGACACGAGGCCTGAGGCCAGAACCCATCCCCATCCGGAGATTGGACGCAGCGACAGGGCATACATTGCCTTCACGGCACCGGTCACGATGAAAAGCACGGCGACCAGAAGCGTCAGCGAAACCATGCCAGCCAACGGATTGAAGATCAGCGACAGGCCGACCGCCAGCACCAGAATGCCAAACAGCAGCGACCAGATAAAGCCCGGCCAACCGGGTATCCGGAACGCCTGGAACACCTGCAGCACGCCGAGCAGGGTAAACACCCAGCCCGCCAGAACCGTCGCTGCCAGTGTGGCGGCGAGCGGATTTGCCAGCGCCAGAACGCCGCCGACAAGCGAAATTACGCCAAATAACACCATCCAGACCCAGGAAGTCCGGAGTGTCTCACCATGATGATGTGTCGTCATTGCCATTGCCGATTCCCTCAATCGTTAAGTCAGGCCAAAGGACCGTTATCACAAGTTAGACCCCAAAGAATTTCCTCAGATCTAGACGAAAGCCCGCAATGCCCGGTTTTGCTTCTACGGAGTACCAAAGCCTACGAAGAATCCCATTCTTCTCAACCTTCGCTCCTGCCATTATTGCTTCTACGCAATCCCGCACAGCCGAATTAATTTCGTCGCTTGAAATTCCAGGTCGATCCAAAAGTGAGAAGTACAGCCAGTCGTCACGTCCAGCGGTGTTACCGATCACAGTTGGGGAAAT
>JBBSOT010000464.1:0-4214 GCA_038259455.1 Hyphomicrobiales bacterium
CTCGATAGCGCCTTCCAGCTCAAGCCCGAGCGGTTCGTCAACAAAATCCCCGAGCCGCCGAAAAAGCCCACCGCTGTTTGGATCAATCCGCCAGATCCGACGCTCGCGATTCAAGTCTAAATTATCAAACCGGGTGTCTCATCATCGTTGGCACGGAGGGTTCGCTCCCTGCTGAACACATGCTGCTCCGACGCCGATTGAACGCGCTGCATGCAGCTAACGGGCCAGATCTTGTCCGGTCTCTTCCGCCCGAGAGAGTAACAGTCGCAGGTACAAGTCCTATTTCACAGCTCTACGGGCAGGGCGTACGGGGCGGTCTCGACGCGCTGGCTCGCCCTCCCCCGAATTGGCCTTCGACCTCGTTAACGTGGATCAGGAACGGAACCGGACAATTTCTGGGGTGTACTTCGTTCGATTGCCACGTCAGGAGTCCTCTTGTCGAACGCAGACCAAGTTTCGCTTTTCCCCGAACGCCTGCCCGCGTTGCTCCGGGGCGAAGACAAAGTTGTCGCGTTATTGAGCAGCAACCGCAGATCGATCCCTGCAGGTAGCATGCTCGTCACGGCCGGAGATGAGCAGCCATTTGCGTGTCGGGTTCAGCAAGGTTGGTTCGCGCGTCTGCGCGAACTGCCGGACGGGCGCAGTCAGTACATTCAACTGTTCCTGCCGGGTGACCTCTTTGCCTTGGACAGCATGTTTATGAACGTTCACCCGGACTCGATTGTGGCGTTATCGGATGGGGTCGTGCAACAGATTGAACATACCAAGCTGCGGGACGCCTGCGAAACCGACGCCGATATTGCCGTCCGATGCACGTGGCAGGTTCTGGAGGACGCCGGTCGCCTACAGAGTTGGATGGTATGCCTCGCGCGGGGAAGCGCTGAAAATCGCCTGGCAATGTTCATCACAGACGTACGGGACCGGTTGGCCATCTCAAATGCCATAGACTTTGACGCGTCCGAATTTCACCTCCCGATGACACAGAGCCAGCTCGGCGAGTATCTTGGATTGTCCGCTGTGCACACCAATCGTGCGCTGAAATCGATGCGGGATAACGGCATCACGACTCTCCGAAACAAACACATAATCATCCACGACCTCTCCGCGCTTGTTCGCTTGGCCTGCTCGTTGCGGCGCTGTGAAACGCGGCGTGTTTCCGCGCATGGCTATCGCGAACCGGGGCTTCAGGAACATGGGACCTACCGTTGATGGAGCTGCTCGGGAACGCTCAGAGCGCTGCCGAGAGTTCCTTGATCGCGTGGTTCAGGATTGGATCGTTGTCGGAATAGTCGACCGGGACTTCGACCAGATGCACGCCCCCGATGTCTAGGCACGACCGGAGGAGGCCCGGCAGGCTCTCGGCATCCTCGACACGCCAGCCGTGCGCACCATAGCTTTCGGCATATTTGACGAAATCGGGATTGCCGTAGCTCAGGCCCCAGTCCTTTAGTCCCATGGCGGCCTGTTTCCAGCGGATCATTCCATAGCTGTTGTCGTTGAGGACCAAGATGGTCAGGTTCAGCTTCAGCCGTACGGCAGTCTCCAACTCCTGACTGTTCATCATGAAGCCGCCGTCGCCGCAGACCGCCATCACCTTTCGGTTCGGATAAACCATCGCCGAGGCCATGGCCGAGGGCAGACCCGCGCCCATGCTGGCGAGCGCATTGTCGAGCAGGACGGTGTTGGGCCGGCGGGCGCGGTAGTTGCGGGCGAACCAGATCTTGTAGATGCCGTTGTCCAGCGCCACGATCCCATCTGCCGGCATGACCTGGCGTACCTGCTCGACGAGGTATTGGGGGTAGATCGGATAGCGCATGTCCCCGATCTGGGCGGCGGTGTGCTCGACTTCAGCCGCGTGGGCCTTGAGCAGCGGTGCGAAGTCCCAGTCCGGCTGGACGGTGATCGCTTCCTTGATCTGCCAGATCGCATTGGCGATGTCGCCTACGACCTCGATCTGCGGGAAATAGACGGGATCGATCTCTGCCGTGCGGAAGCCGATGTGGATCGCCTGGGTTCCGCTCGGCTTCATGATGAAGGGTGGCTTCTCGACCACGTCGTGGCCGACATTGATGATCAGGTCGGCCGCTTCGATGGCCTTATGGACAAAGTCGCCCGACGACAGAGCGGCGCAGCCGACGAAGCGCGGATTGATCTCGTCCACCACCCCCTTCCCGAGCTGGGTGGCGACGAAGGGGATGCCGGTCTTGGCGATGAACTCGGTCAGCATCCGGCTGGTCGTGGTGCGGTTGGCGCCTGCGGCGACGACCAAGACGGGCGACCTGGCCGCCTCAATTTTTTCCACCGCGGCAGAGATGGACTTTGCGTCCGCGATCGGGCGGCGGACCAGGCTTTTGGGGATCGGCGTGCTGCTAGTGGTCTCGTGCGCCACGTCCTCGGGCAATTCCAGATGGACGGCGCCGGGTTTCTCCTCCTGCGCCAGGCGAAAGGCCTCCCTCACCCTCGACGGAATATTGTCGGCGGACGCCAGTTGGTGGGTGAACTTGGTCAGGGGGCCCATCATGTCGACCACATCGAGAATCTGGAAGCGGCCTTGTTTGGAGGTCTTGATCGGCTTCTGGCCGGTGATCATCAGCATCGGCATGCCGCCGAGCTGGGCATAGCCGGCGGCGGTGACCAGATTGGTGGCCCCTGGACCCAGGGTCGCCAGACACACCCCGGCCTTGCCCGTGTGCCGGCCATAAGTGGCGGCCATGAAGCCGGCCGCCTGCTCGTGCCGGTTTAGGATCAGGCGGATCGACGTCGAGCGCGACAGGCTGTCGAGAAGATCGAGATTCTCCTCGCCGGGAACGCCGAACACGTACTCGACGCCCTCGGCCTCCAGGCACGCCACGAAAAGGTCTGAAGCCTTGGTCATGAGATCGACTTTCCTGGATCGTCCGCTACTGCCGAGGAAACAACGCGGTCGCTTGATCGGACGGAGGCATGATTTGTAGTTTGTCCGTCGTCAGATGATTCCAGACAGCTGGTGCGCTGATCTGAGGAGTCTCCGCGGTGGCGTTAAGTTAAGCGGAAACGGTCTCATCGACAATCATTCGCCAAACTGGGCAGGATTGAAATCGCGAGAAAAACTTGAATCGTGCTGGTTTTCGAAGTCGAAAAAGCGGTCAGATTTTGCTTAACTTGACAGCACTGGTGACAGCACCGACCGCACAGGCTCTCAGCTCATAAACACAAATGGGCGGACGCCGAAGCGTCCGCCCGATTCCATTTCTCAGTCTGTCATGTCAGTGCACGATGCTCGCCGCAGCTTTCTCGACGGCGCCTGCGCCTTGTTCAGCCAAGCCAGCGCCGGCCTTCATCGCCTCGTCGGCCAAACCCCGCAGCTTGTCGCGCTCCAGCGAACTCAGCGGCGCCAGCGAGCCTATCAGCGCGCCGATGGCAACGCCGATGGCGCCGGCCGCCAGCGGGTTGTCGTTGTACATTGCGCCTGCCTTGTCGCGCGCCTGCCCGGCGATCTCACCGGCATGCTCCGCTTGGTCATGCACGAAATGCCCGGCCTTCGCGAAGCCGCCCGACACCGCATCGCGAACAGAGACTGCGCGACGCTCTAGCCCTTCGATCGTCTTGGTCACCCGCGCTTGGAAGGCGTCTGCCGCCTCGCCAGCCATCTGCTTAATGTCGAGCGCCTTGGCATGCTCATCGTGCATCCGCGTCGTGTAGTCGGCGTCAGACTCATCCGGCGTCTTTGGAACACTTGCGCGGATGTGCTCGACCTTGCGGAAGTGATGCTCGGCTCGCCAATCGTCCTCGTGCAGCTTCGGCTTGCTGTCGTGACCCTGCCGCTGGTTAAGCACATACATGCCGATCCCGGCCCCGATCAGCAGCAGCGGCAGCGGATTGTCCCGCACCTGCTTGCCGACATTTGTCGTGAACTGCCCGAATTGTCCCTGTGCGACGCCCAGCACCTCGTCCACGATCTGCCCAGGCGAAAGTTTCCCGCCCAGCCTTTCGATCGTGTCATTCAGCGCAGAGCGTGAGTTGTTGATATCCTGTTCGATCCGGTCTGTTTCCATCGTCATGACGGCAGATGCTCCTTGATTGCTTGAATGTCGCGGCCGACCTGCTCGCGTGTCTTGGGAAGTGTGAGGGATTTCGGCGCAAGTGCCGACTTGCCCGCCTGCATGAAGATTAGCGCGGCAACGGCGGACGCCACGCCCGCAACCGCAAACGCGATCCAGCGCGGAATATCCACC
>JBBSOT010000465.1:0-4193 GCA_038259455.1 Hyphomicrobiales bacterium
GACCGAGACATTGCGTTTGATCGACGGTCTTGCCTCGCTGATGGCGGACTACAAGAAGCGAATCCGCGACAACCATTCACGGATCTACTCGCAGGACCTGTTGAACAACCTGTTCCGCAATCCATACACGCGGATTGAATTCCTGGCCGAAGAAGTCGGCGTCGTACGCCAGACGGCGGCGCGATATCTTGAAGAACTCACGGCTGCAGGCCTGTTGGAAAAGCAGACCTGGGGCAAGCACAATTTCTACATCAACAAGCCGTTGGTGGCGCTATTCGTCACCGCTCCGGGGGGAAGGGCATGAGCAATGAGGCCAACACATCCGGGAAATGGGTGTCGCCCCGACTGCAAGCCGCAGAGTGGGATACCTACGGCTGAGCGCGACTTGGCGCCGTCACGCGATGCGCTGGACCGGCTCAAGACACGCGTACCACGGCGATGGCGCGGCTTGTTCCTTGGCGGCGGGCACCGGAGCAATTCCAGAGAGGTGCTTGGAGGGCCTCATGCGTGGGCAGTCGAGTTCGTGGGTCCTCTGGTGCGGGCGAAGGTGCTGACAATGCTAGGCAGTTTTCAGCAGAAATCCGTCGTCGGTTCTCAAAAACATCCCGCGCGATTTCAGGCGCCGGCCCTCCCCTCCCCGCGCCGCATTTCGCCGTTTTGGACTGAACTTGTGAGCACCGGTCTGACTACCCCCAGACGTACTTGGCCAGATCGAGGCCGATGATGGTAGGCTGCATGCGGATGGCTGCTGCGCAGGTTGCTTCTCGACACAGCCACCTAAGGCGCTTCGACGCCACAGTCAGGGGCCATCCGCCCCATCAAGTTAGCCAAACAGAGGCGGCTTTGAGACGCGCAACTCGCGTTGGCCGCGTGGAATATCGGCGTCGAATCGACTTCCGGGTCAGTCGAAGAAAGTTGGCTTGACGAGTATTCTAGCTCTTCGACAACTCGATGATCGCAGCCTGGCAAGTCGCTCATCAGACCTTCTTCGGTACGGTATCGTGCACTCAGCGTTCCGATGCAAAGTACATGCTCCGCAGATCGATTACGTTGCTGAAACACATTGCCGGTTCGAAATTCGACCTATCTTCAATGCATCTCGCCGTGCCGTCTCGCAGGTTGCCCGCCGGTCCGTGTGCAGCCCCAATGCGTACGAGCATAAATGTTTGCCGCGTGGAACGACGCTATGGCTGCCTTAGATACCCACTTAGATCAGGGGACACCTCAATTCTTGGCTTATGCTCTTCGCACCGGGCCGGCACAATCGGCGGTGACAAGGGGAATGCCCGTAACGGTCAAGAGACTTGACTCGTTTGCGCCCCTCTCGAGCGACGACCTCAAAATTCTCGGCAGCCTCAAAGGCCGCACGGTGAAGGCGGGGTCTAGGATATGTGCACAACCTGCTGATCCCGAGTCTGCTTCGTTGATCCTTTCAGGTTGGTGCGCCCGTGTATCGCCCGAGAGGAATGATCAGCAGCAGATCACGGGCATCATGATCCCGGGTGATGCCTTCGGACTTGGGGCATCGCCATGGGCAGGCGACCGGCTCGGCGTTTTGACGCTCACGTCGTGCGTGCTGGTCGATGCAAATCCGCTTCGCCAACTCGTCCGCCTCCGCTCGCCCCTTCACGCGCGACTGATCGAGGCCTGTCACCATCTCGCTTGGCTGCAACAGACCTACGCGCTGAACCAGATCGTTCGTCTTGCTGGACGAAACGGCTATCAGCGGGTCGCTCATCTCATCGTCGAACTTTACACGCGGATGGAGGAAGTGGGGCTGATCCGCAATGGCACCTTCGCCATGCCGCTCGCGCAGCAAACCGTCGCTGACGTTCTCGGCTTGAGCAAGGTGCATCTCAACCGTGTCGCGCGCCAGCTCAAGCGCGAGGGGCTTGCGGATTTCCGGCGCGGTGCGCTCTGCGTGCCCGACCTTCCGCGTCTTGCCGACATTGCGGGCTTCGACCTACCCCCCTTGTGCGACGGTCATTGATAGGTGTGAACAGGCACCGGTCGATGACACCTCCCCTTTTCACGAAATCAATGAAGTAGCGCGCCTATCGGTGCAGTGTCCCCACGCCGGTTCGCAATCCAATCCTTCGGTTCTGGGTCTCCTCCGTGCCAGGCAGTTTCTCGCCAAACGCCGCGGCAGAGCTTTATCGTCCAGATTTGGATGATTTCGACCTTCGGCTTGTGAGATAGACGCGTGTGGGCGACAGCGTGGCTATGGCCTTGGAAGGTATATCACCAACTCGATCAGCCCTGAAAAATCACGCGAGTTTGACAAAAGAAAGCACCTTCTTTTCACCCCAACATTCCCGTGCGGATTCCGCTCTGAAGGCGCCCACCATTCCGGGGAATAGGCGCCCGGGCATTCCGATTAATTGACGCCCACCCATTCCGATAAATTGGCGCCCACCCTGATTTCGGGGTTTGGGCCGGTTTTGGAGATCGGATTTTGCGGCCGCGCCGGCGGAGCATCGTCCCACTCATCCCGTGCTCTGAATCGGGGAAGGATACCAAAGTGATTGGGCGGTTCTCCTCTGCTAACGCCAACAGTCGTGCCCGGGTCTCTTCGATCGGCGCCTCGGTATCTTGTGCGGCGAGGATCCATAGCACCCCCTCCGTGCCAACGATGATGAGACAACGACCCCCCGGCAGTTTACCCTCGAGGTCGTTAGGAACATCGCTATGGTTATGCCTCGGATCAAAGACATCGCGGCCACTGCCGCTGCTGGCGCGGGAACAGAGGAAGGCCGTAGGCCGACGATGGTTCCCGCGCCAGCAGCGGCCTCGCCTGAGCTTGCGGATCGTGCGGTCCGGCGAACGTTCACGGCGGCGGACAAGCTTCGCATTCTCGGCGAACTCGATCGCGCTAAGGGCGTCCCAGGCGCGATCGGCGCCATCCTGCGTCGCGAGGCGGTTTATTCCTCAGCGGTGACAGACTGGCGTCGTCAGCGTGCTGCCGGCGCCTATGGCGCGCTGAGCCCAGCCAAGCGCGGCCCCAAGACCTCCGAGCCCAACCCGCTAGCGGCGGAGCACGCCGCGCTGGTGCGCGACAACAAGCGCTTGAAGTTGCAACTGGAACGCGCCGAAGCGGTGATCGAGATTCAAAAAAAAGTTGCGTTACTTCTGGGCCTGCCGATCGTGAGCGACGAGGGGTCTTGATGGACGCCGTCGCGGCGCTGCCCGTTGACTGCGGCATCATCAACGCTGCCTGCCTTGCCTTGGGGATATCACTGGCCACCTATCATCGCCGGCAAGCCGCGGTGAAGCGGCCGTGCGCGCCAAGCCCGCGGCCAACGCCGGCGCGGGCGCTGGGGAGCGATGAGCGCCAAAGCGTGCTCGATTTGATGCATGGGTCGCTTTACGGCGATAGCGCCCCAGCCGAGATCTACGCCAGCCTTTTGGATCAGGGGATTTATCTCTGTTCGATCCGAACCATGTATCGGATCCTTGATCAGCAGGGTGAGGTCAAAGAGCGTCGGCGGCAAGCGCGCCATCCCGTCTACCAGAAGCCCGAGCTCCTCGCTGAAGCGCCTAATCAGGTCTGGTCCTGGGACATCACCAAGCTGATGGGCCCAGCCAAATGGACCTATTTCTACCTATACGTGATCATCGACATCTTCAGCCGACGGGTCGTCGCCTGGTGTGTCGCCGACACCGAAAGCGCCGCTCTGTTCAAGCCTTTGTTCGAAGACGCCGTCGAAAGCCACGCCGTCTCGCCTGGCCAGCTGACCCTGCATGCCGATCGTGGGCCGTCGATGAAGGCCAAGGCCACCGCCCTGATGCTCGCTGACCTTGGCGTCACCAAGTCACATTCGCGGCCCTACACCTCCAACGACAACCCGTTCTCGGAAAGCCAGTTCAAGACGATGAAATACCAGCCAGAATTCCCCAAGCGGTTCGGCTGCATCCAGGACGCCAAAAGCTTTTGTCGTCATTTCTTCGGCTGGTACAATCGCGACCATCATCATTCCGGCATCGGCCTGATGACGCCTGACCAGGTCCACTTCGGACAGGCCGCCGACGTCTATGACGCGCGCCAGAAAATCCTCGATAGCGCCTTCCAGCTCAAGCCCGAGCGGTTCGTCAACAAAATCCCCGAGCCGCCGAAAAAGCCCACCGCTGTTTGGATCAATCCGCCAGATCCGACGCTCGCGATTCAAGTCTAAATTATCAAACCGGGTGTCTCA
>JBBSOT010000466.1:0-4168 GCA_038259455.1 Hyphomicrobiales bacterium
CCGTGCTGTGCCTCACCTGCAACATGCCCGCCTGCTGATTTGAAATCGGCCGAAGAGCAATCTCCTGTCTCGTGCAAATGGATCCCGTGGACTCCTGGTGGGACACCGTCAATATCGATCTGTACCAGCACGCGGCCTGAAGCTGTCGTACTCAAGGCCACATCACCTGCAATGGCATCATCCTGACCGCTGACCAAAGCGGTCGCGGCTGGTTGAACGTGTTGTTCAGCAATGGCGGCAGTACTTACGCCCAAGGCTGCGATGGATACACAGATCTATGTTAAGGTTTTAAATTTTCTCTCCTTATTCCTGTCTGTATAAAACGGCAGGGTGGCGCTGATGGTTCCGAGCGAAGCTGATAGCAGTTTAGAGTCCCTGACAGGGGATCAGTAAACCCACGGCTTTAGCTGGCTGGGATTGCGATATTTGCGTTAAGATTCCTGACTATGGATTCTTACAAACGTGGCAGCCATACGGTTTGGGACTGCAAATATTAGTAACTGCCCAGCATGTTGTGTTGAGGAATATTGTTGACTGAACGGCTCAAGCGTGAATCAACGGATACATGTCTGAAGGTTCAAATCTCCCATTTCTACCCTTTGCGGACGCTGCAGGCCGCGCCGCCTACTTTGAGGCTGCGTATTTGAAGCAGCTCGAAGTGAACAAGGCGCTTGAGCAGCGGATCATCGCGCTGGAACGGCAAGCGGCTCTCAACAGTAAGACCAGCAGCCAGCCCCCGTCGAGTGACGGCTTGAAGAAGCCACCTGCCCAGAAGCGGACGCAAAGCTTGAGGGGTAAATCCGACCGCAAAACCGGCGGTCAGCCCGGCCATAAGGGGAAGACGTTGCGACAGTCGTCGACGCCTGACCATATCATCCATCACTACCCAGAGGTTTGTGACGCTTGCGGCGCGGCACTCTCAGCCAGCACGACAGAGAATACTGTGGTGCGTCAGGTGGTTGATTTGCCAGCTCCGCCGCCGCCAGAGGTAACCGAGCACCGGGTACATCTGTGTCGGTGTGGCCAGTGTGATGCTGTCACGCGCGGGGGCTTCCCTGAGGGTGTTGCGGGGCCAGTTCAATACGGCCCTCGGATCGCCGGTATCGCCAGCTACTTGCAAACCTATCATTGCATCCCGGAGGAACGTCTTTCTCTGGTGTTGTCTGATCTGTTTGGCCTTTCAGCCGTTCCAGCCACCTTGGCCCGGCTTATCGGCCGCACAGCTGATCGCCTTCAACCCTTCGCGAAGGCTGTATGTAAAAAGCTGAGCGGGCCGCAAGTGGTGGTCAAGCATCTGGATGAGACCGGCTTTCGCGTGGCTGGCAAAACACAGTGGCTACATGTGATCTGTTCGCCCCTCCTGAGCCACTTCCGCGTCTCGTCCCGCAGAGGCGATCTTCTGACTGGGGTCTGCGGGCTCGTCGTGCACGATCACTGGGCCCCGTATTTCAAGATGGAAGGTGTCCAACACGCCTTGTGCAATGCCCATCATCTTCGCGAACTCCAGGCCTTGATCATGATTGAGAAAGAGCCGTGGGCCAACAACATGAAAACCCTTTTGCTGGAAGCTAAAGCCAAGGCAGACACCCGAACCGATGATTGCACCGTTGGGGTCGGCGTGATGGGTGAACTCCTGCAGCGTTACGATGACATCCTCACCCAGGCGGTGGATTTTCATGAAGCTCAACCCCCTCTGCAAGCCATTTCCAAGGCCGGAAAACGCAGGGGTCGCCCGAAACGCAGAACCGGCCACAACCTCGCGCTGCGCCTGCAAACGCGCAAAAGCGAAGTAATACGCTTTCTGACCGAACCCCACGCGCCCTTCACCAACAATGAGGCTGAACGGGATTTGCGTATGGGCAAAGTCAGGCAAAAGATCTCGGGCTGTTTTCGCGTCGTGAGCGGGGCAGAGATTTTCTGCACACTACGCACTGTGACATGCACCGCCCGCAAGCAGGGCTGGTCTGTCATCGAAACCCTGATGAAACCGTCAGATCAGTTGATCGCACAACTGCGCTTCGGATGAATATCTGATCACTGCCAAGGCACATCCAGACATGCTGGGCAGTTACGATTTTGTTATCTCGGCCGTCGTCGGCAAGCTGAGTGCGAAGCATCACGTCATTTTCAGCTTTGGTCGAGACCGTCACCTATTTTTTTTATCGCTAATCCAGAAAGCGTTCCAGCGGCTCATTTTCGAAGTCTGCTACGGCAGCGCCAAACGCGTCCTTGTCCGTGGGGAAAAGGTCATCTCAGACAAAGCTCGTGCCCTTCTCATTCACGACCTCCAGCACCCGACTTTTGGCCGCAGCTCGAAGCGCGCGGTCTTCGCCTGGGCAGTCCCGCGACAACGCAAAGCGGAACGCTTGGACGAAACTCGTGGCAGCGGCAGTTCATGCGGTCGTTGCTGAACCTCAGGTATCCTTCGGCGTCCAGCAGATAGCCCGCAGCGTCGGCACTCGCGGCGTCCTCGGTATTCCGCAAGAGCCTAGACCAGAGAAAAACGGTTCGTCGGTTTCGAAATTCCATTTTTCTTCGAAAACCGCGTTCATGACCGCTCCGCGGGTCCTCAGCGTTTCAATCACCTCGAAGTCGTAGCGGCGCGTTTCGACCAGTTCTTCCTCGTCGCCGTCTTCCAGATCCTGACGGTCAAGCGATAGCCGTGGATCGCAAAGCGACCGCGCGGGCAGCCTTGCGGTGGCTCAGCCAGATTATGGACGAGAGTTCACGAGGCCATTTCCTGGGCCGGCGATGTTGCGATCCGTTGCATCACTTCGGCCACGGGCAGGATTGAAAGACCTGCAGCGAGGGCGCGCTCGATGGCTGCCGCCAGTCGAGCGGGGGGGCAACTGAAGGCGTGGCCGCTGTCGTCCACCCCATGCGCCAACACGATGCCCCAGGCCTTTTCCCGCGAGATGGTGGTGAAGATCGTGCTCCAGTCGGTCTCTGCCGCAAAGCGGTTGTCGATGGCAAGGACTCGAAGTAGGTCCTGATCCGTCCGGTAGCGGTTCAGCCCCGGCAGGACACTGCGCGCGGTTTGAAAGCGTCGACTGCAAAGCCATTTCGCGGCGACCGAGACCTCGCCATAGGGGTAGGCTACGCTCTGTGCCCGGAAACCGAGGCCTGCGGCCTCACGCTGGAAGGCGTCGTTCAGTTCGATCTCCTGGCGCATCTGGACACGGCTGAGGCTCAGGGTGCTGCGGTGGTGAAACAGATGCGAGCCGACCTCATGCCCCGCGGCAAGAATTTCGCCCACGTCCGAACGGTGGTATTGCTCTCGGTCTTCAAAAGTCTTTCCGCAAAGCTCTCCGCTCAGATAGAAAGTCCCGCGAACCCCATGCCGCCCAAGAACGCGGCCACCTTCAGTCCAAGCAGAACGCGGGATATCGTCGAAACTGAAGCTTAGATAGCCCCGGTCAGGAGCAGAGGGCAGCCTTCGCAACGCCAGACGCGAGGCGACACTAAAGGACAGGCGCCCGGCGAGGGAAACACGACGCATTTGTGCACTGTCAATCAGATGGGACGGAGTTTCAGGAGCGATAAAGCTCAAGGATCTTCCCCCCAAGGAGTTGCGAACAGACCCCGGCATGCAATGATGCGCGCATCAGCGCCTGGGTGCAGCGGGCCGGCGCGGCCGCATTGCACCCGGCAATAACTAAAAGCACAAATGCCTTTGCGGCAGCTTTCGCAAAAAAGGTAGTCCGGCTTGCCGCTCGACCGGGTGAGTTGATCCGGCCATGAGTTTGACCGGCCCGAAAGTTCCGGCGCAGAAGAAAGCCAAGCGTCTCGCGTTGCGGCGGAATCTCCTCATGTGCAATGGCCTCCGGCGCGTAGCCGATTGTACCGCCATCTCGGACCATCCCCCGGAAAAAGGCATCATCCTCGCCGCCTGTCCGGCCATAGGCTAGGTCGAAGCGGCGATCGCGCAGGTGCGGACTATTAAGGTTTAGTATCACGTTGCCGGTAAAGCCTGTAAGTATCCTCCCGTTCGGCTGCACGACCGGGCGGACGTCATGCAGGTTGGCCTTCCTCATCCACTCCGGCGCCTCGTCCCGGTAGCGAGCGAGAACCGGACCCAGCACCGCATCGGCCCTGGACGAGGTGATTTCGGACAGCAGTGTCGCTGCCCAGTCGGCGATAGCCTCCTCGTCATCGTCAATCATCGCCA
>JBBSOT010000467.1:0-4147 GCA_038259455.1 Hyphomicrobiales bacterium
ATACGCCCGGACATAGACCGCCCGCGACGCGCACAACCGCATGTGCGCAACCTTCACCCGCACCGACGCGCCAGCGATCTCGACATCCTCGTGGCTCCAGTCGAACTGGTAAGCCTCGCCGGGCTGGAACAGCAGCGGGATGAACGCCGGAGCACCGTCACCGGCGTCCTTGCGCCGCGTCGCCGTCCAGCGTGACGCATAGCGGCGCACCGCATCGTAGGAGCCTTCAAAGCCCTCGCGCTGCAGAAGATCGTGGATCCGCGTCATCCGCAGGCGATCGCGCCGTGGCAGGCCTTCGTTCTCTGTCAGCAGCGTGTCGAGACGTTCCTGGAAAGGCCCAATCCGCGGTAACGGCTGCACCGTACGGTGATAGGTGAAAGCACCCTCCGGTGCGCCGATCGCCTTGCGCACAGCCTTGCGGGACAACCGAAGATCACGCGCAATCGCCCTGATGGACTTGCCGCCCGCGTGTTCCCGCCGGATCCGTACAACCGTCTCCACAACCAACATCCCGATCTCGCCACCTGGAAAATCAGGTCGCTGTCTAAACTATCGGAATGGTGGTTCCCTTTTGGACGCCGATCACCCCGCTAACAGGGTCCCTTTTGCACGCCGATCCACACGTAATGGTCGCGGGCGTGCATCCGATCCGCGCGAATAAGGCGCGATACTTCCGCGATCCTCGCCTCGCCGAGCGGATCATGGCAGCGCCCGAACTGGCCGCGGGCCCGGCCCGACCCGACGACTGGACCGGGCACGCGGTCGTCGCCGATGCCGCCGACATGGCGCGCATCATTCGCGCCCAGGAGGACGCCGCCAATGGCGGCCTGCGCCGGGAACCCGAACTGCCCGAGCATGTCGCCATCGCTCCCGAGACGACAGCGCCGCCCGCCCAGGAGTTTGCGATCGTGGAAGATGAGCAGGACGATGCCGCGCGGCAGGCGGTCGTCCGCCGCCGGATGCAGGGGCTTGCGCGGCAGGCGTCGCTCGATCCCGGCGACGGCATCGAGCTGTAGGAGGCCGACATGCGAACTCGCCTGAATGTCTATTTTCCGCCCGCACTCGCCAAGCAGGTCGACGAGCTGGCGATAAGGCGGCGCATCTCGCGCTCGGCGATCGTGGAGGCCGCGGTCGCATCCTACCTCTCGCCGGACGGTGCCGACCGGATGGAGGCCGCATTCGCACGTCGGCTCGACCGCTTATCGCGCCAGGTGCAACGGCTGGAGCGCAACACCGGCCTGACCACCGAGGCGCTGAGCCTGTTCGTCCGGTTCTGGCTGTCGGTGACGCCGCCGCTGCCCGAAGAAGATCAGGTCGCGGCGCAGGTGAAGGGACGCAAGCGTTACGAGGGGTTCGTCGAAACGCTCGGCCGACGCTACGCGAGCGGCAAGAGCCTAATGGATGAAATCCCAGAAGATGTATGGCCGAAGCAACCAAAGGATCCCGAATGACGTCACCCGACCAAGGCGGCGATCCCGACAGTGGATGTCAATACTGCTCCGTGCGCAACCATCCTGGTCGTCGTCGAAACGTTTCAATCGACGCGAACGGCGATGCGATCACAAAGCGGTAGCCACAGGTTGCCGCGCTTCCATTCCCACACAATATTCTGCGTTCTGTTGTTGTCCGCAAACTTCGTGGTGGCGCGTTCCGTATCGCCTGTCAGCGTCCAGACGTCGCCAACGCGAGCCATCTGATAGTTCCGATAGAATCCGTGATTTTCAAAAGACCGCGAGAAATACTCACCAGTTTTAGTATCCACGCCGAATATGTTCAACGTGTCAAAGCGGCTCGCGGCAATATCGGCTCGCTCGTCTTGGACGAGGAAGAAGGACCCTGTGTGCCACGCACCCTCGTGCGTGCTGATCCAAGGCTCACCATTGGCTTTCGGATCGTCGCCCGATTGATCGGTGCCGCCGTAGGACATCCCTCGCGCAGTCCATTTGCCGAGGAATACATCTAGCGCTTCATGTTGCGCATTGCGTGTTGGGGTGTCGATCATACTCGTCTCCTGTCGCACACGAACGGTGCATTTATGCCATACGGATCGTCTGGAACGCCTTGCGCATTTCATCGATAAACAGGCCGGGGACATCGAATTGAGCGAAATGGCCACCTCGGCTGAGTTCGTTCCAATAGTATAGCTTTGGATAGACAAGCGGCGCCCAGCTCCGCGCGGGTGGAAGGTCATCAGGAAAAACGCTCACAGCCACTGGCAAATCGACACGAACGGGAGATGCCATCGTGCTGCTGTTTTCGAGGTAGAACCGCGCCGATGACGCTGCGCTGTTGGTGAGCCAGTATAGCGTGATCTCGTCGAGCATATCGTCGCGCGGGATGATCGCGTCGGGGTTGCCCGTAACTCCCGTTCCCCAATTGAAAAGGTCATAAAGCCAGGCGGCTTGGGCGACGGGAGACTCGGCGAGCAAATACCCCGCCAGTTGCGGCCGTGTCGCCTGAAGCATGAAATACGCGGAGCTCTTTTCTTGAAAGGCTTTCATCGCAGCCACCGCGCGCTTTTGATCGGGCAGCAATTTCGCCGGAATCTTCGCCGGAGTCGTCTGCGCGAAGTTGAGGTGGATCGCGGCAAGGCCGGGCGCTCGCTGCTTTGCCATCATCGTCGAAACGAAGGCACCCCAGTCGCCCCCCTGCGCCACATAGCGGTCGTAGCCGAGGCGCTGCATCAAAACGCTCCAAGCCTGAGCGGTGCGACTGGCATTCCAACCGCGCGTAGTAGGCTTGTCGGAGAAACCAAAGCCCGGCAGCGAAGGAATGACGACATGGAACGCGTCAGCCGCCGTGCCACCGTGCGCGGTCGGATCAACCAGCGCGTCGATCACTTTCTGAAATAGCAGGATCGTGCTTGGCCAGCCATGCGTCAGGATAATCGGAAGCGCGTTCGGATGCTTCGAACGGACATGGAGGAAATGAATGCCGAGCCCGTCGATTTCAGTACGAAATTGGGGCCAGCGGTTCAGTTTCGTTTCAGTTTTGCGCCAATCGTAAGTTGATCGCCAATAGGTAACGAGGTTTTGCAAAGCCGCGAGCGGTGGCCCTTGATCCCACCCAGAGCCAGTCTCGTTCTCGGGCCAGCGAGGGTTAGCCAGTCGGCGCTTTAGATCATCCAGCGCCGATTGCGGCGCACGATAGCTAAAGGGTGTGATTCCAGCATCAGTCGCAGCAAGGGCGAATGAAGGCCAGACTATGCTGGACCTGAGCAGCGGCAAGGCAATGCTTCTTGCGAGCAGCTCGCGCCGTGCGATTCCGGGTGTGGTCATAGCGCATATTCAAGCTTCGGATACCAATCGGTTCCGCGTCCTTCCGGCGTCAAATCCAAGATCGACCACAACGAGGCGATGTCGGGCGCGTCGCGCGGGTCTTGGTCTGGGTCGGCCATTTCCAGCGTCATCGCACTCGACCAGAACAGACGCACGTTGTTGCCATTGCGCTTGAACACCACCAACGCCGGACTCTCGGTCCCGTCGGCGTTCAGCAGCCCCAAGTCGTTGGCATATTCGTCACTCACGGTCTGAACGAAGTCCAGATTGTCCCAACCGCGTTCCTGCGCAAAGGCAATTTGCCGTTCAACAGAGCTGCGACCGAGTATCTTCAACGAAGCTCGCCGCGCAATATCGGGGGCGTTCCCGTTCACAGATCCCAGCCAGTTGGTGCACATTGGACAAGGCCGCTCGCGTTGCGGGCCATACATCCAGAAATAGGTGACGAGCGTATCCTTGTCGCCGAATAAATCGATCAGGCCGACATCGGCACCATTGGCATCGTGAAAGCGGTAGTCCTTGTCGATCACAGGCCCGGCGGGCAACGCGCAGCGTTGTTCGGCCAATCGCGTCATATGGCGGCGAAACTCGATTTCCTCGGCGAGCAAAGCAGTACGTGCCACGCGATATTCATCGCTTCCGCCGGGGAACGGGTTCTTCGCCATATCTGCAAGTTGATCGGCAGGGACCAGAGTTCCGGTTTGCATCACAATCTCCACGTCTGAGGAACCGCGAAGAGAGTATCAGATGTCCGTCCGTGGTGCTGTCAGGCAATAACCGGCGAAGCTAATGAACGTTCCTTTTCTTGCGCAACAAAACTGCGCTGTTACGTCCATATTCTGCCTTGCAAGCAGACGCCGTATGGGCCG
>JBBSOT010000468.1:0-4130 GCA_038259455.1 Hyphomicrobiales bacterium
ACCCTGCAGTCGCATCACAACGCCTGTCTTCGCGAGCACAAGGACAACTGCTACGCCGAACGCCGTCAGCGCGATGGCCGGCTCGCCGGTTTCCTGTAAACCCTGGATACCTCGTTCATTGGCCCAATCGGCCCGAAGCTGCGAATTCGGCCAACTTCAGGAACGATAGGAGAACGCGTTCGCTTGAAGGATCGAGCTGATCGGCGGGCTGTCTCATAATTCTTAAGGTGGGACCTTTGCCATACATAGACAGAATGACGTGTTTAGTGACAAACTCGGCTGGGTTTGAGCCCGCCGTTCGGTTTGCTCCATAAACGAGCGTCTATGTGACAATTCTCATCGGATATGTCCGCGTCTCCAAGGCGGATGGAAGCCAGGTCCACGATCTTCAGCGCGACGCCCTCATCGCATCGGGGGTGGCAGCCGATCAGATCTACGAGGACAGCGCGTCCGGCCGTCGTGACGATCGGCCAGGACTGGAAGCCTGTTTGAAAGCCTTGCGCCCCGACGACACACTCGTTGTCTGGAAGCTGGATCGGCTCGGTCGCAACCTTCGCCATCTCGTCAATACGGTGTCGGATCTGACGGCGCGGGGCGTCGGCTTCAAGGTCCTGACCGGACAAGGGGCCTCGATCGACACGACAACAACGAACGGCCGCCTGGTGTTCGCGATCTTCGCCGGACTCGCCGAGTTCGAGCGCGACCTGATCGTCGAGCGCACCAAGGCCGGCCTGGCGTCTGCGCGAGCTCGGGGCCGCAATGGCGGACGGCCATACAAGATGACCCCGGCAAAGCTGCGGCTGGCCCAGGCGGCGATGGCGCAGCCGGAAACGAAGGTGTCGGACCTCTGCGACGAACTCGGTGTGTCGCGGCAAACGCTTTACCGCTTTGTCGATCCGACAGGCCGACTCCGCGCCGACGGCACAAAACTGCTGGCAGCAGGTCGCCGGTAGAAACTTCTGGTTCAAGCGGCCCGACGTTCGAAGTCGATGCGATCGTTCATGTCGAGATCGTAGCGACCATAGGGATTGGTGTGCCCGTAGATCAGCGGGTTCAGCCCGCGATAATCCGCCTGGCTCATCCTTCCGGCCCAAGTAGGCTCGGTCAGCACGGACTGCATCATCCGCGTGTTCACATAGACCAGCGACGTCTGGAGCAGATGGAGCGCCAGCACCGAGATTTCCTGGTCTTCAAGCCGGTTGGTGGCGATCTCGCCATCCTGGCCGAAGAACACGAAGGAGTTGGCGCTGTTCCAGTTCTCGACGACGTTCAGCCCTTCGTGGATCTCGCGCCGGAAGGCTTCCGAACGCAGGTACCGGCACAAAAAGATCGTCTTGATCGCGCGGCCGAGTTCGGCGAGCGCCTTGTAGGTCGGGTGCATCACCTCGGCCCGGGCGAAGCGCCGAAGGATCGCTTCGGGATCGGCCGTCCGGCTTTGCATGGCCGCGGTGTATTTGACCATCTCGTCATATTGCCGCTCGATCTCATCCCAGTCGATCGCGCCGGACAGGATCGGCGAGAGATTGGGCAGTTCAGAACGCATGCCGGCGGTGGGCAAGGCCAGTTTTTGGCGGGCGATCGCCTTCAGGCGCGGGGCGAGTTCGAATCCCAGGAGCCGGCAGAAGGCGAAGCCGACAGCGCTTTGACCATGGCTGTCGACGTACTGGCGCTGGATTTCCATGTCGGTGCAGTGGCGCAGCACACCCTCGATCATCGAGGCGACCTCCGACGAGGAACACCGCTTGAGCTGCGAATAAATGCAGACCGACTGTTTCTCGACATGCCAGTAGATCATTACGCCGCGGCCGCCGTAACGGGCGTGCCATTCGGTCATCAGGTTCCGGTCCCAAGCGCCGAACTTACGGGAATCGGAAGCGCAGGCCGTGCCGGCCTCGCCCCAGACGGCGGTATTGCGCACTGAAAGCGTGGCGTTCGCGACCTGCGCGCAGGCCTGTCGCATCGCTCCGGCATGAATGAACCGCCGGCGCACATGCAGCAGTTCCTCGTAGGTGACGTCCGGCCCCGCAGCCGCGATGCGCTTGATGCCGGCATTCGTGCCGAGACCGTAGAGGCACAGAAGCAGACGCCGGTCGAGTGCTGAACGCGAAAGCGCGACACGCGAAGCCGACGTCTCGAAGGCACCCAGAAAGCCGGTATCGAGCGCGGCCTCCTTCAAGACATCGAGCAGTCCCGTCATCGGCCAGCGTCTGACGATCTCTGCCTTCACCGCCGTAAGGCTCGTCGGTTCCGGCGCCGGCTTGAACGGCGTGACGCGAATGCGGTTCTTGCCCCGCCACAGGATGCGAACCTTGTCGTTCCCGGGAAGATCGGTGTTCAGGAGGCGAAGCTCCTCCTCCAGCTCCGTCTTGATCTCGCCGATGAAGGCTTTCGCGTCCGGCGTCAGATTGAGGCTGGAATAATAGGCGGCACGCTTCGTCTCGAAGTCCTTCGGCAGGTCGTCGTCGGGATTGCGATAGCGGTCGGCGCCGACGATCCAGATCTCCTTGGCGCGGATACTCTCACGCAACTGGCTGAGGACACAAAGCTCGTAGCTGATACGATTGACCCGGCCGTCCTTGCCGATGACGGAGCCGCGCCATTTGGCAGGAATGACCTCGTCGACCGGCACATCCTGCCGGGAAACAAAACGGCGGCCGTCGTCGACCATCGTTCTCATCCAGTCGACGCCGTCGACGACAGGGCGCCAGGCCGCGTTGTTGGAGCGAAACTCCAGCACCGAAAGCAGCTTCGGCACCATGCGGCGGTAATGGCTGGCATAGGAACCGCGCATCACCCTGTAGATGCGCCGGTCGAGCGCACCTTGCGCGCGATACTCGTCGACGATCGCCGCCAGCTTCGTCTCACCCGCGACGGGAAAGATCACGTCGCAGACCCGTCCCGACGGATTATCGATGGCCGCGCCGGCAATATCGACCAGCAGACGCTCCTTGCCGTAGACTTTCTCGATGTCGCGGGCGATGCCGGCGATCACCTTGCGTTTGGAACGCGTCGTGATCCGATGAACCGTCTCGATCAGAAGGTCGATCATGGCGTCGATGAGCTTCGACTGCCGCGACATGAGGAACACCGCGTAAAGCCCCAATTGCCGTGCGTGCGGATGACGGCGCATCTCCGAGGCCTTCTCGCCCCCGACCCGTCGCTCGATCTGTTCGATCCATGCCGTTCCGAGCACCGACAAAAGGTCTACCGGCAGGCCGAGCCTTTGGATGAAGGCCAGACGATCCGTGACGGCGATGATGTTGTCGAGCGAGGCCTGACCCGCATCGCTCTTGATCGAATGGAATCCCGTCTCGTTGTCGGGATCGGCGAGCGAAGCTTCCATCGACGCCTGGGCTTCGGGATGAAGGCGATCGGCGACGCGGCCGAGATAGGCATCCAGAAACCGCTGACGTTCCGATCGTGAAAGCCGCTCCAATTCCTTGCGCGACGAAGCGAAGATTTTTCCGTCCCGGCACCAGAGAAACACTTGGTCCATCATCGCGCCGACCGTCATGCCCGACGCACAAAGCTCGGTCGATATCCAGGCCGCCAGCGCTTCGCGGTCCGCCGGCTTCATGCGTCGAAAGCCAAGATACCGGAGGATTTCTGCGCGATGGCGCCGGCCCGAACGCCCTGCGAAATCGTAACCGGCAAGACCGCCGCCGCCGAGCTGTTCAACGACATACCCGATCGCATCGCCCGGCACACCGTCGACCGCGTCGGCGAAAAATCCATGCGCCGCAAAGAACTTCAACTGGACAGCGAGTCCCGCTCTCGCGATGAGCGGCTTGGTGTTTAAGAACTCGATGTCGGAAAACGACAGGCTCCAGGCGCCGGCCAGTTCCTCAGCTGAAACCCTGACGCCCATTCACCCGCTCCTTGAAAAGCAGGAGTCTCAATGGCAGCCCGTAGCCAAGTCAATCTGACTGGCCACGTTCACTCATCGTTCCGCAAGTTGGCCGTTTTCGCAGCTTCGGGCCGATTGGGCCTTGTAGGACGGCTAAGCGCTATCCCGTTTTATGAACACCGTCGTTAAAACAAATCCAGTCTCGATCCACTCTACTATTGCAAATTTGCGAGCTGCAACTGGTCATCACCGCAGTTGTGATCCATTCTTTTATGAGCGGAAT
>JBBSOT010000469.1:0-4120 GCA_038259455.1 Hyphomicrobiales bacterium
GGGGGGAACCGACCAAGGGTCACAACGAAATTGCCGCATCTCCACGCTGATTTCGCGTCATCGAATTAGGTTCTCGGGCAAACCCGGATATGGTTGGGGTTGACGCCGTGCTCATCGCGCTTCGCGGCGGGCACTGGCGCTGTCCGCGATGATGACGCGCAGCGCATCTTTAATTCCTTGAACCTGCGGATAGCGGGCCAGCAGCGTTGCTTCATGCCGTTTTGCAGCATCAGCCAGCTTGGCCGCCATCACTTTCCCCGCGGCAGTCAGCGTAACACGGACAACGCGTCGGTCACGTTCGTCGATCGTGCGGGAGACCAGTTTTTGCTGCTCCATACGGTCAAGCAATTTGCTGAGGGTCGGTTGCTGAAGCGCGCAGCGGTTTGCCAAATCCGTCACGGTTGTCGTCGTACGACCAAAAAGGACGGCCAGGACGCGCCAGACCGGGACCTGAATGCCATCTCGGTGCAACTCTTTTCTGAAACCCGCAGATATGACATGCGCGGCCCGCGCCAGAAGATGCGGCAGATAATCGTCAGCGAAGCTTTCGCCCGACGGCGATGACTCCCCCATAGCCCGACACCCCATCATATTGATGCGATATCATCATAAATGACGGCGAGCGTCCATGCACGAGGCTGGGACATCGCGCCCGCGTGGTAGCCATGCTGCCCTACGGCGCTGCCTGGGACCGGCGCCGCCCTTCGGGACAGGGGGGGGGGTACGTTGATACAACACGCCGCCGGCACGATTCCGCCCTTCTCTGCCTCCACCGCTCCCACTTTTCTTCAAGGGGAACAGCAGCGTGACTTCCCTTGGGCAACATTGCCGCCGGAGTTCAGCCGGCCAGGGAGTTGCCCCACCAGGGTCGAGACCGCCTGTATCCCAGGCTCGACGATCGTACCGAGGGCGAGGAGCCATCACACCGATCGTCATATCCCACGGCCGCCCCTTCCCGTCGTGGCCTAATGCCGCCTAACGCTTTGAGCCTGTCGGCTTCGTGCCGCTTCTGCCACCCGTGCGGGGACGCTTGGGGGCGGCTCTGGAGGGCCATTTGATGCCGAATGCGGCTATCTTCCGTGCGGGTTTCTTCACAGTGGCAGCTTTGCGTCCTGGCGGTTTTGCCGGTGCGGAACGGGCCACAACCCGCGCCTTGGTGTTCCGCACCACCTCGTTGCTGTTAGTCGCATGGGGGTGGCGAGGGATTGGCTGGTTACGGAGAACGTCGCCGGCAGCGGCAGCATCCTCATCTTCCGTCGCGGCCTCCGCGGCGAGCGAATAGGGACGCACAAGAATATCGGCCGGGATATCCAGCAGGCAGACAAGCGCCCGGATCATGTTGATGGACAGAGAGCGTCTGCGATTGAGGACTTCCGAAACCCGCCCGCTTTTGCCGAGAGCGGGTTCAAGATCGGAGCGGCCGAGGCCCTTTTGCTGCATCATGAATTCGATGGCGTCGATGGGGTCGGCCGGCTCGATGGGATGGTGCTTCGCCTCATAGGCTTCGGACAGCACAGCCAGTATCTCCAACCGGTCGCCTTCACGACTGCCGGGCCTTGGCTCCATCTCCATCAGGCGCCAAATTTCGGCCAAAACGGCTTCGTGGTCCGTCTCGGTCCTGATCGGTCGAATATCCATCATCATCCGCCTCTCTGTACCGTCTTCGCGTCGATCCTGTCGTATTGCGCGTGCGTCCCAACCCAGATGACGAACACGATCCCAAATACGTAGTCGATACGAGTGATGATTCTGAATTTATTGCCGCCAATGTCGAACACCACCCGATTACCGGGGAGGATGTCGGCGGAGTTGAACGTCTTCTTGACCTGAGGCGGGTTCTCCCACCTCGCCCCTTTGGTCAGCGATATCCACGCCTTCATGGGTCCTTCAGCGGCACCGTGAGCGGGCTTCCCCCAGAATGCCTTCAGGGTCTTCGGGGCGATGATCCGCATCGCCCACCAATATCTTACTCCCATTTTGGGAGCAAGGGTCCTTCATGGAAGGACCTCACTGGCAGTTGAGCCGTTACCAAGAAGGGCAGCGACATCACGGCGACACGTTCCGCCGGATTTGATCCAGATCAATTTGAGCCGCTGTCGCATGCCGCGTCCGTACCCGGTTTGTGCTGGTCCAGGCAGGGGTAAGGGAATGAGCCTCACTTTGTGGAGCGGGTGCGGAGCAGAACAACCGATCAGTCGCAGCCCAAACGAACCTGCTCGTCGTTCCTCTCTGGCTGCTGCCTCTTCGGTACCAATATCTTTTCGGATCAAACCACCATTTGCCGAAACCGCAGCAAAGCTGTGTCGGATTAGAAAATAGTGCTATTGTGGAATGCTACTGGCTGTAGCCCACCCTAGATATTTGGTTGGCTGGGAAAATCAACTAAGGGGTATTTTCCTGCTCGAACAGAAATCCCACGCCGATGTTGAGGCCGGGCGGCTCGCGGCGCTACGGCGCTACGACATCCTCGATACCCCGCCTGATGGCTCCTTCGATCGCATCACGGCCCTGGCGGCCGATCTATTTTCGGTGCCGATTGCTATTATCAGCCTCGTCGATCATGACCGAATCTGGTTCAAGTCGCATCACGGGCTGGATGTGGCGCAGATCGACCGCGCGCCCGGCCTGTGTGCTTCGGCAATCCTGCAAGATGGGCCGTGGATACTGACTGACGCGCGGGTGGATATCCGCTCGCTCGCCAATCCTCTGGTGGCCGGGGAGTTCGGCCTGCGCTTCTATACCGGCATCCCCTTGCAGACCCAAGACGGGTTCAACCTCGGCACGCTCTGCGTCATCGATCGGCAACCGCGCTCGGTCACCGATCGGCAGATCGCCCACCTCAGGCATCTTGCCTCCATCGTCATGGATCAGATGGAGCTTCGCCTCTCGGCTCGCCGTGCGATCTCGGACCTGTCGCAGGCTGTCGCCGAGAAGGAGGACGCGCTGCGGCGTTCCAGCCTGATGGCCAAGGAGGCCGATCACCGGGTCAAGAACAGCCTGCAACTGGTCGCTGGCCTGCTGCGTCTGCAACAAAGCGCGCTTGGGGACAGTGAAGCGTCTCGGCAGTTGGCACTCGCCACCAACCGGATGGCTGCGATCGCCCGGGTACACCAGCATCTCTATCTCGGTGACGGTGAGGAGGATATCGATTGCCGGGCGTACTTCGAACGGCTCTGTGGTGATCTGTCTACGAATCTGCCGCCCAATCAGTCGGTCGTCTACGCCGCGGTGGCCAACGCCATGTTCCCGACCACGCAAATCGTCCCGCTTGGGCTAATTGTTGCTGAACTTGTCGCCAATGCCGCCAAGCATGGTGGGGGCGGCATCAAGGTCGTCTTGAATCACGCTGCTCAAGGAAGCTATGCACTGTCGGTCTCGGATGAAGGTGCTGGATTGCCGGCGGGATATGTTCCCCTTGCGAACAACGGCTTTGGCATGCGGGTGATTGGCTCCCTGGTGGGGCAACTTCACGGGCGGCTGACATTTGGCGCAGGTGATGACGGGCGGGGCGCCAAGTTTACTGTTCTGTTCCCTGCCGTGGAGGAGAAGCCGTAACCGTCAGCTGTTTCCCGCCTTGAGATGATGGCTGGTTTTGGCCGATGTCGTGGGCATGACAGACGACACGAACATGACGGCTGAGCTCGTAGGCGACGCTTACAAGGTGCGTAAAGGTTCGGTACGGCGTGGTGCCGGCTCTGGGGTCGAGGTACGAGTTCGGACGGTCCGCCGCCGCAGCTGGTCAGCCGAGGACAAGTTGCGGATCGTGGGTGAGACGCTGGAGCCTGGGGCATTGGCCAAGGTGGTGGCGGACCGGCACGGCATCGGCACCGGGCTGCTGTTTACCTGGCGGCGCGACATGCTGGCGACGGCCATGTCAGGCTTTGCACCGGTCGCGGTCGTGCCGGAGCCTCCGCGGACCGAGGCGGCCGTGGCGGCAAAGGCGGCTGGGGCGTCTGGCCTGATCGAGGTGGCGTTTCCGTCTGGGGCGACGGTGCGCGTTGGCAGTGACGTGGATCCGGCGATGCTCCGGATTGTCCTGGCGGAGCTTGGTGGACGCTGATGTTCGGACCGCCTCCCGGCACGCGGGTATTCCTTGCCTGTGGCATGACCGATATGCGCA